>NZ_MCRJ01000055.1 GCF_001720135.1 Methylobrevis pamukkalensis | reverse complement strand
CGCGTCATCCCGATTTCAGTGAATTATTGCATACTTGCCACGCACGTCGTTTTATGTCAGCAAATTATTATCATAACCTTTGCGTGCACATGCCCCTCGCCCTCTATCTCTCCGCCTTCCTTGCCGCTTTCCTCTACGTCGTCATCCCGGGTCCGCCTTCCTTGCCCTGCTCGGCATCGGCGCGGGACAGGGGCGGATGGCGGGGTTGCGGTTCATTGCCGGGCATTTTGCCGGCGACATCCTGTGGTCGGCGCTGGCGCTGGTGGCGATCGTCGGGGCGCATGTGATCGGCGAGACGGTGTTCGACGTGCTGGGCGCCGCCTGCGGCCTCTATCTCGGCTGGCTCGGCTGGACGGCGCTGACCGCGCGGCGACGCGAGGGGCGCGCGGCGGTGATGACCGTGGACCGGCCGCTGCGGCGCGGCCTGATCTTCGGCCTGACCAATCCCAAGGGCTATCCGGTGGCGCTCGCCACCTTCACCGCCCTGATCGGCACGGCCGCGACCTCGCTCGATTTCATGAGCCTGCCGCCGTTGCTGCTGGCGGCCATCGGCGGCTTCGTCGCCGGCTACGTGATCCTGATCGCCGTGATCGGCGCCGCCCCGGTGCGCCGCCTCTACCGCGCCCACGAACTCGCCATCGTCCGCGCCTCCGGGCTGCTGTTCATCGGCTTTGCCGTGCAGGCGCTGTGGCACGCCGTGCCCGGCCTTCTCGGCACGCGCCGGATCTGAACGCCGATCGATCGCTCCGAACCCGATCGATCGGAATTCGGAGCCTGCCCCGTGTTACCCTTCTCCCGCACGGGGAGAAGGTGGCCCGCAGGGCCGGATGAGGGGGCCGCGCGGCGCCCTCTGCACCCCAGGACACCTTCCGCCCGGCGCCGCGCATCCCCACATCGGGGCCAGACGATTCCTCGTGCACCACGGGTCCCCCATGTCCTGGTCCATTCCCCTCGGCCGCGTCTTCGGCTCGGAAATCCGCATCCACCTCACCTTCCTGATCCTGCTCGCCTGGATCGGCGCGGTGGGCTACGCCGAGGGCGGCGCCAGCGCGGCGCTGGACAGCGTCGCCTTCGTGGTCGCGGTGTTTGCCTGCGTGACGCTGCACGAACTCGGCCACGCGGTCGCCGCCCGCCGCTACGGCATCGCCACGCCGGACATCACGCTTCTGCCGATCGGCGGCCTCGCCCGCCTCGCGCGCATGCCGGAAAAGCCGACGGAAGAGATCGTCATCGCGCTGGCCGGACCGCTGGTGAACGTGGTGATCGCCGCCGTGCTGATGATCTTCGGCGCGGGCATCGACACCACCACGCTCTCCAGCCTCGAGCAGCCGCAATTCTCCTTCGCCGACCGGCTGGCGGCGGTGAATGTCGTCCTCGTGCTGTTCAACCTGATCCCGGCCTTCCCGATGGACGGCGGCCGGGTGCTGCGGGCGGCGCTTGCCCTGAAGCTCGGCCGGCGCCGGGCGACCGACATCGCCGCGCAGATCGGCCAGGCGACCGCGTTTGCCTTCGGCGCCTATGGCCTCTTCTCCGGCAACGCCATCCTCGTGTTCATCGCCATCTTCGTCTATCTCGCTGCCTCCGCCGAGGCCGGCCAGGTCGGGCTGATGGAACAGGCGCGCCGGGTGCGCGTCGTCGACGCCATGGTCAGCCGCTTCGAGGCGCTGCCGCCGACGGCCAGCGTGGACGATGCCGCCGAGGCGCTGATCCGCACCACCCAGCGAGAGTTTCCCGTGGTCGACGGCGCCGGCCACCTGCGCGGCCTGCTCACCCGCGACGCGATGATCCACGCGCTGAAGGCATCGGGCGCAGCGACGCCGGTGGTCGAGGTGATGACCAAGGACATGCCCGTGGTCGGCCCCGGCGCCTTCCTGGAGGCCGCCGTGCGGCTGATGCAGGAGACCAGCGCCCCGGCGGTGGCGGTCGCCGGCGTCGACGGCCGCTTCATCGGCTACGTCACCCAGGAGAACATCTCTGAACTGATGATGCTCGGCGCCGCCGACTGGCAGCGGCGACCGAAGGCGGCGCCCTCGCCCTGGGGCCGGGGCTGAGCCTGCGTACCGGCGGGCCGGGAAGCCGCGGCCTTGCCCGCCGCGCGTCATCCGGGTGACACGCCGGCGATATCCGCACGTCATCGCCCGCGCCTATTGAGGGGACCTTCCTGTCTGGAGGAGGTCCAACATGGCAATCCGCATTCGCGACGGCATCTCGCGCCGTACCCTGCTTCGCACGGCCGCCACCGGCTCGCTGGCCCTCGCCGGCGGCCTCGCCCTTCCCGCCTACAGCCGGGCGGCCTCCCGCCCGCAACTGCCGAGCGGCGTGCAGTCCGGCGACATCGGCGCCTCGCACGGCGTGCTCTGGGCCCGCGCCGACCGTCCGTCGCGCGCGGTGTTCGAGTGGTCGACCACCGAGAGCTTCGCCGATGTCCGCCGCCTGCCGGCGCTGGACGCCCTTCCCGAGACCGACTTCGCGGTCAAGATCCTCGCCGAGGACCTGCCCGCCGGCCAGGACGTGTTCTGGCGCGTCGCCTTCACCGACCTTGCGACGTCAACGCCGTCTCCGAGCCGGTCACCGGCCATTTCCGCACCGCGCCGACCGAGAAGCGCGACGTGGTGTTCACCTGGTCGGGCGACACGGCCGGCCAGGGCTGGGGCATCGACGAGGCCCGCGGCGGCATGCAGATCTACGCGACGATGCTGAAGGCCCGCCCCGACTTCTTCATCCACTCCGGCGACACCATCTATGCCGACGGCCCGATGAAGGCGGAGGTGGCCCTGCCCGACGGCACGATGTGGAAGAACGTCCTGACCGACGAGAAGTCGCGCGTGGCCGAGACGCTGTCCGACTTCCGCGGCCAGTACAAGTACAACCTGATGGACGCCAACCTGCGCTCCTTCAACGCCGCGGTGCCGATGCTCGCCCAGTGGGACGACCACGAGGTGACGAACAACTGGTCGGACTCCAAGGTGCTCGACGAGCGCTACGGCGAGAAGGCGATCCACGTGCTGGCCGCCAACGCGATGCGCGCCTTCCACGAGATGATGCCGGTCGCCACCACCCTGGCCGAGCCGCAGCGCGTCTACCGCAAGGTCGCCTACGGCCCCCTGCTCGACGTGTTCTTTCTCGACATGCGCACCTATCGCGCCGCCAACGGCGACAATGTCGAGACGGAGGAAGGCGCCGAGACGGTGTTCCTCGGCGCCGCCCAGCGCGCCTGGCTGAAGCGCGAGCTGAAGGCCTCGAAGGCCACCTGGAAGGTGCTGGCCGCCGACATGCCGCTCGGCCTGATCGTCTGGAACGACGGCAAGGCGAAGAAGGGCGCGGAGGCGATCGCCAACGCCGAGAACGGCGCCCCGCTCGGCCGTGAACTGGAGATCGCCGATCTCCTCAAGTTCATCAAGGACGAGGCGGTGCTGAACACCGTCTGGCTCACCGCCGACGTCCACTACACCGCGGCCCATTTCTACAGCCCGGACAAGGCCGCCTTCGCCGACTTCGAGCCCTTCTGGGAGTTCGTCTCCGGTCCGCTCCACGCCGGCACCTTCGGCCCCAACGACCTCGACATGACCTTCGGCCCCGAGGTCCGCTACGTGAAGGCGCCGGACGCGGAACAGGGGCAGAATCTCTCGCCCGCCGCCGGCCTGCAGTTCTTCGGGCTCGTCCGCATCGACGCGGCGAGCGAGGTGATGACCGTGGAGCTCAAGGACGTCGCCGACGCGGTGCTCTGGTCCATCGACCTCGACCCGAAGCGGGCCTGACGGTCCCATGTCCCTCCGGCGCGGCGATCGTCGCGCCGGAGGCGCCCCCTGCCGACCCGCACCGGAGAGGCCGCTCAGTCCCTGTCGAGGAACCGCAGCCCGGCCTCGTGGCCGCGGCGCCAGCGGACCTCCACCTGCCGGAATTTCGGCTGGCCGACGAGATGCAGGTCGAACCTTTCGGGCAACCGCGACAGGCGCGGACAGGATATCCGGCGGCGCCGGGGCTGATGTCGACCACCGTGCAGAACATGCCCGCGGCGCCGACATAGGCGACGCCCTTGCCGAAGACCCGCTTGCGGGTCCGGTTCCGGCGTTCGTCCCCTGCCATCCATTGCCCTTTCGCGCCGCAGCATTCCTGTCGGCTGTTATGCCTCCATCCCCTTCGCCGGCCATCTTCGACCAAAGGAGGAGGCGCCGGTGGACAACCGTCCACATGCCGCGCACGGCAAGTGGATTTATTGTCGCACCGGGAAAACAGCCTTGCGTTTTCGGAGAATGTCGCCGATTCATTCCCCTTAGGTTGCAGTTGCGAACATGATTTTCACAGCTGCGGAGAGTTGGTTTTGCAGGGTTTTCCAGGGTGGGGCCTGCAATCCGCCCTCCGGTTCCGGATCAGCCTGGTGCCTGTCGCGGAGGAGGCGACATGGCGCCGCGCCCCGGGGAAGCAACCGGAAAACAAGACAGCGACAAGATTTTTCGGGAGGGTTTGACCGATGACGATGGCAAAGGAGGGTGTGGTCGCAGCACGCCCGATGACGCGCGAGGAGAAGAAGGTGATTCTCGCCTCCTCGCTCGGCACGGTGTTCGAGTGGTACGACTTCTATCTCTACGGATCGCTCGCCGTGATGATCGGCGCGCAGTTCTTCTCGTCCTTCCCGGAAGCGACGCGCAACATCTTCGCGCTGCTCGCCTTTGCGGCGGGCTTCCTGGTGCGCCCGTTCGGCGCGCTGGTGTTCGGCCGGCTCGGCGATCTCGTCGGCCGCAAGTATACCTTCCTCGTCACGATCCTGATCATGGGCCTGTCGACCTTCCTCGTCGGCCTGCTCCCGAACTACGCCACCATCGGCGTTGCCGCCCCGATCATCCTGATCGCGCTGCGCATGCTGCAGGGTCTTGCCCTCGGCGGTGAATACGGCGGCGCGGCCACCTATGTCGCCGAACACGCCCCGAACGGTCGCCGCGGTTTCTACACCGCCTTCATCCAGACCACGGCGACGCTCGGCCTGTTCCTCTCGCTGGTCGTCATCCTGACGGTCCGCCTGACGCTGGGCGAAGAAGCCTTCATGGCCTGGGGCTGGCGCATTCCGTTTCTGCTGTCGGTCGTCCTGCTCGGCATCTCGGTGTGGATCCGGCTCCAGATGCAGGAAAGCCCCGCCTTCAAGAAGATGAAGGAGGAAGGCACCCACTCCAAGGCGCCGCTGTCGGAAGCCTTCGGCCAGTGGAAGAACGCCAAGATTGCCCTGCTCGCCCTGTTCGGCCTCGTCGCCGGCCAGGCCGTCGTCTGGTACACGGGCCAGTTCTATGCCCTGTTCTTCCTGCAATCGATCCTGAAGATCGACCTCTTCACCGCGAACGTGCTGATCGCGCTGTCGCTGATCCTCGGCACCGGCGGCTTCCTGTTCTTCGGCAGCCTGTCGGACAAGATCGGCCGCAAGCCGGTCATCCTTGCCGGCTGCGTCATCGCGGCGCTGACCTACTTCCCGCTGTTCGGGGCGCTGGTCGACTACGGCAATCCGAAGCTGTCGCGGGCGCTGGAAGACGTCAGCGTGCAGGTGGTGTCCGATCCGGCCGACTGCGGATCGCTGTTCAACCCGACCGGCACCCGCAAGTTCACCTCCTCCTGCGACCTTGCCCGCGACGTCCTCGCCAAGGCGGCGGTGCGCTACGAGACGGTGGCGGGCCCCGCCGGCCAGCCGGCGCAGATCATGATCAACGGCACGCCGGTCGTCTCCTACGACGCCGCGGCGATCCCCGCCGAGACGGTCAAGGACACGCAGGCGGCCTTCTCGAAGGCGGTGTCGGGCGCGCTGGTCGCGGCCGGTTATCCGACGGCAGGCGACGAGGAGATCGCGAAGATCGACAGCTTCGGCGATCTCTTCACCGGCAACATCGTGATGATCGTCCTCGTGCTGACGATCCTCGTCCTCTACGTGACGATGGTCTACGGCCCGATCGCGGCGGCCCTGGTCGAACTGTTCCCGACCCGTATCCGCTACACCTCGATGTCGCTGCCCTATCACATCGGCAACGGCTGGTTCGGCGGCCTGCTGCCCGCCATCTCGTTCGCGATGGTGGCCCAGACCGGCGACATCTTCTACGGCCTCTGGTACCCGATCGTGATCGCGCTCGCGACCGCCGTCATCGGCTTCTTCTTCGTGCCCGAGACCAAGCACCGCGACCTCAACACCTACGACCATTGACGATCGTCGGTGCGCCGGGCTCGCAAGCCCGGCGCACGCGCCTCCCCCCTGTGCCCCTTGGCAAACGCGCCCGCATCCCAACCGCGCCCGGGGCTCGCCAGGGGCAGGCTGACAAAACGAGACAGGCCGCCAGGGCATATGCCCCGGCGGCCTGTTTTCGTTTCGGGTATCGGAACGGGTGAAGACGGAAACGAAGCGGCCCGCGGCCCTCAGGCCGGCGCGCCGCGGCGGCGACCGAGCAGCAGTTCCACGCCAAGGGCAAGGCCGACCATCACCGGCAGCACGCTCGCCATCGCCATCACGTGGTCGTCGAGGAAGGAGGCCGCCGCGCTGCCTGCCAGCCCGCCGCCCATCTGCAGGAAGCCCATGAGCGCGGCCGCCGCGCCCGCCGCCCGCGGAAAGGGCGCCAGCGCGTCGGTGGTCAGCGCCGGCATCATCATCGCCAGAGAGAAGGCGAAGATGCCGACCGGCACCATCACCCCGAGGAAGGTGGGCGGAGCGATGCGCAGGCCGATGGCAAGACCGAGCGCACCGGCGACGCAGAGCGCAAGGCCCGGGATCACCAGCGTGCGGGCATCGCGGCGGCGCAGCAGCATCTTGGTCGCGACCCCGCCGGCAATGAAGGCCCCCGACTGGGCGAGCATGCCGAGGCCGAATTCCATCGGCGTCAGGCCGACCACCTCGATCAGCACGAAGGGCAGCATGGTGGCAATCGCATAGAGCGCGCCGACCGTGCCGCCGAGCATCAGGCCCGGCCGCAGGAAGCGGCGGTCGCGCAGGAGGCCGATGTAGGTGCGCAGGAGAACCGACGGCCGCGCGGCGCCCTTCACCAGCAGGCGGTTGGTCTCCGGCGTCAGGAACAGCAGCATCAGGATCAGGCCGATGCCGTAGACCACCATCACCCCGAAGATCGCGTTCCAGCCGCCAAGGGCGAGCATCACGCTGCCGATCGTCGGCGACAGGGCCGGGCCGAGCGCGAGGAAGATGCCGATCAGGTTCATGATCCGGGCCGATTGCTGCCCGGTGAAGAGATCGCGCACGATTGCCCGCGACAGCGCCACGCCGGCGGCGGCGCCGACGCCCTGCACGGCACGGGCGACCAGCAGCCATTCGACGGTGTCGGCGAGGAAGGCCAGCACGCTGCCGGCGAGATAGAGGCCCATGAAGGCGATGCCGACCGGTCGGCGGCCGCGGGCGTCGGACAGGGGACCGACCAGCAGCTGGGCCAGCGCAAAGCCGAGGAAATAGACGGTGAGCGTCAGCTTGACGGTCGACATCTCGGTGTCGAACACCGCGACGAGGCTGGGCATCGCCGGGGTGTAGAGCGCCATGGACACGGGTCCGAGCGCCACGAGAAGCGCGCCGATCACCGCCGCCGGCCGTTCACCCAGAAGGGGCCGTGCCCCACCGCTGTCATCCGCCACGTTCTGACCCCGCCGGCCCTCGTTCGACCGGCCGGGCGGCCGGACAAGCCCTGTCCTCAGGATCAGGGACGAATCCGGAGAATATAAGGCATATCCTTATTATCAGTTACCATCCGCTAGTCGCTGGCACATGTGCTCCAGCGCGCCGCGCATCAGGGCGATCTGCTCTTCCGGCAGCCCGCGGGTGGCCGACTCGCGCACCGAGGCGGCGATCTCGGCGATCCGCTCGACGACCGGGGTTGCCGCCGGCAGGGTCCGGATCAGCTTGGCGCGCCGGTCGGCCGGGTCCGGAAAGCGGCCGACGAGGCCCGCCCGCTCCAGCCGGTCGATGTAGCCGACCAGCGTCATCGGCTCCACGGTCATCAGTTCGGCCAGCACGGACTGGCGCAGGCCGGTGGCGCCGCCGTAGCGTTCGCAGCGCAGCAAGGTGCGCGCTTCGCCGGCGGTGAGGCCGAGGCTGGCCTCGGCAAGGGCACTGTCCAGATTGCGGCGCAGGAGGCGGGCGACGTCCACGATCAGGAAGCCGAGCGGCTGGCTGGTCATTGTCATTTTGGTCGGACCGGTTCCTGTGAATTGAGGGTGGAGTGTTCGGAAAGGCGGGGGGCCCCGCCGAAGCGTTCCCCATGCTTATTCACCATTTGTCATGCGAATGCCACATGACAGGTCTTCATTATCGCGAAAAGCTTGCGAATTGGCCACCTGCGTCCCGGTTTTCCTTGCCCCGAGGCTGCCAATTCGTATAGTGCGCCGCAATAGCGTTCGCCCCCCCTTGGCGGACTTAGCCAGGTGAGCCATGACCCTTCGCAATATCGCAATTATCGCCCACGTCGACCACGGCAAGACCACGCTCGTCGACGAACTCCTGAAGCAGTCCGGATCCTACCGCGAGAACCAGCGTGTCGCCGAGCGCGTGATGGACTCCAACGATCTGGAAAAGGAGCGCGGGATCACGATTCTGGCGAAGGCGACCTCGGTCGTCTGGAACGGCGTGCGCATCAACATCGTCGACACCCCCGGCCACGCCGACTTCGGCGGCGAGGTGGAGCGCATCCTCAACATGGTGGACGGCGCCATCGTGCTGGTCGACGCCGCCGAGGGTCCGATGCCGCAGACCAAGTTCGTGGTCGGCAAGGCGCTCAAGGTCGGCCTGAAGCCGATCGTCGCGATCAACAAGGTCGACCGTCACGACGCCCGCATCCATGAAGTGGTCGACGAGGTGTTCGACCTGTTTGCCAACCTCGACGCCACCGACGAGCAGCTCGACTTCCCGATCCTCTACGGGTCGGGCCGCAGCGGCTGGATGGCCCTCAATCCCGAAGGTCCGATGGACCAGGGCATGGCCCCGCTGTTCGACCTCGTCATGCGCCACGTGCCCGAGCCGACCGTCGAGGAAGGCGCGCCCTTCAAGATGATCGGCACCCTGCTCGAGGCCAACCCCTTCCTCGGCCGCATGATCACCGGCCGCATCACGTCGGGCACCGTCCGTCCGAACCAGTCGGTCAAGGTGCTGGCCCAGGACGGCACCCTCGTCGAGCAGGGGCGCGTCTCGAAGATCCTCGCCTTCCGCGGCATCGAGCGCCAGCCGATCGAGCTCGGCGAAGCCGGCGACATCATCGCGATCGCGGGCCTGACCAAGGGCACCGTCGCCGACACCTTCTGCGACCTGTCGGTCACCGAGGCCCTGCCGGCCCAGCCGATCGATCCGCCGACCGTGACCATGTCCTTCATCGTCAACGATTCGCCGCTGGCCGGCACCGAGGGCGACAAGGTGACCAGCCGCGTCATCCGCGACCGCCTGCTGCGCGAGGCCGAGGGCAACGTGGCGCTGAAGATCGAGGAATCGCCGGACAAGGACTCCTTCTTCGTGTCCGGCCGCGGCGAACTCCAGCTCGCCGTGCTGATCGAGACCATGCGCCGCGAGGGCTTCGAGATCGCCGTGTCGCGTCCGCGCGTGGTGTTCAAGAAGGACGAGGCCACCGGCGACCTGCTCGAACCGATCGAGGAGGTCGTGATCGACGTCGACGAGGAGTTCGCCTCGGTCGTCGTGCAGAAGATGTCCGAGCGCCGCGCCGACATGATCGAGATGCGGCCCTCCGGCGGCAATCGCCAGCGCCTGGTGTTCTACGCCCCGACCCGCGGCCTGATCGGCTACCAGTCGGAGCTTCTGACCGACACCCGCGGCACGGCCATCATGAACCGGCTGTTCCACGAATACGCCCCGCACAAGGGTGACATCGCCGGCCGCCGCAACGGCGTGCTGATCGCCAACGAGTCCGGCGAGGCCGTCGCCTACGCGCTGTGGAACCTCGAGGACCGCGGCCCGATGATGATCGAGCCGGGCTGGAAGGTCTATCAGGGCATGATCATCGGCGAGCACAACCGCGAGAACGACCTGGAAGTGAACGTGCTCAAGGGCAAGAAGCTCTCCAACGTCCGCTCGTCGGGCAAGGACGAGGCCGTGCGCCTGACGCCGCCGATCCAGATGACCCTCGACCGCGCCCTGTCGTGGATCGAGGACAACGAACTCGTCGAGGTGACGCCGAAGTCGATCCGTCTGCGCAAGACCTACCTCGACCCGAACGAGCGCAAGCGCTTCGAGAAGAGCCGCGCGATCGAGGTCGGCGCGGCCTGATTTCTCCGGCGACAGGGCTGGACAACGGACAAGGGCGCCTCACGGGCGCCCTTTTCTGTTTGCGGCAGCCAAGGCCCGAGCGGCCTAGCGGAAGATCGCCACATAGCGCCGCACGCGCCCCCCGATGCCGCCGAGCATCCCCTTCGTCCACGTCCCGGCCCGCTCCAGCGTGCCGGCAATCGCCGCGTCGGTAAAGGGACCGTCCGCGCGGTAGATCACCGCGTGGACCGCGAACATCACCCACAGCGTCAGCAGCCAGGCGACCACCACGTCGGACAGGAAATGGCCGCCGAAGGCCATGCGGTTGACCGACATGACGAGGCAGAACAGCAGTGCGCCGATCGCGACGGGCCGGCGCCAGTGCGGCGGCACCACGAAGGCCAGCGCCACGAGCTGCATCGACGCCGCCGCCTCCGCCGAGACGAAGGAGCAGTTCCAGGCGCAGTGGTCGACGATCTCCCATGCCCGGCTGAAGTCGAGGCTGCCGCCGAAGTCGACGATCTCGTTCGGTCGTGCCCGTCCAACGTAGCCCTTGAGCAGCAGGTTGACGACCAGTCCGGGCCCGAGCAGCATCGACGTGATCAGGAACAGCGCCGCGCGCGGCGGAAACACGAAACGCGCGCCGGCAAACAGGAAGGGAACGAGAAGGGCCGCGACCGGCAGGACGGCCATGAGCCGCGACACGGCCTGGCCCAGGCGGCGAAGGGAGATGAAGAAGGGCAGCTGCGCGAGGGGAAAGCCCGTGCCATCGCGAAAGAACAGGCGGGCGACATCGAGGTCGATCCGCGGATGGAGGATGAAGAGCGCACTGGCCAGCAGCGTCGCCACCGCCAGCCAGAGGGCAGGACGCGCCACGAGGCTCTCCCTTGCTGTCTTGCCGAAGCTGCGCACGTCGTTCTAGCCTCCCCCGACCGTTCTGGAACCTTCGCCTCGGCGCCGCGTCCCTGCCGGCGCATTGTCATCAAAGACAAGATCGATGACAGCCTTGCGTCCGGTCGATGTCAGATCGCCGGCAGGCCCGAAAAACACCGTCATGACCGACCTGCCGGTCGCTCTGGCCCGTCCGGCCGCAGGATGTGCCCCAACCCGAGATCCCGGAGGACCCCCCGCTTGCTCTCCCATGTCACGCTCGGCACCGGTGATCTTGCCCGCGCCGTCGCCTTCTACGGTCCGCTGATGGAGCGCCTCGGCCACCGGCTGCGCCGCCACGATCCGGACACCGGCTGGGCGATCTGGCAGCAGCCGGGGATCGCCCGGCCGCTGTTCGTCGTCATGCGGCCGTTCGACGGCGCACCCGCCGCGCCCGGCAACGGCCAGATGACGGCGCTGCTGGCGCAGGACCGGACGACCGTCGACGACTGCCACCGCCTCGCGCTGGCCGCCGGCGGGCAGGACGCGGGCGCGCCGGGGCTGCGGCCGCAGTATCATCCCGACTTCTACGGCGCCTATGTCCGCGATCCGGACGGCAACAAGCTCTGCATCTGCTGCCACGCCGCCCCGGCCAAGGATGCCTGACACCGACCTGTTGCGACGGGCCGCGCGAAATGGAATAGACGTCGTCATGCGGCCGCGGGCCGCCAGATGCGGATGCTGCCCATGCCGGCCTACCTGCCCGACCTTTCGGTGATTCTCGGCTTCACCCTCGCCGCCGCCTTCCTGACGCTGACGCCCGGCCCCGACATGACCTTCTTCCTCGGCCGCACCGTCGCCGCCGGCCGGGCCGCCGGCTTTGCCGCCTTCGCCGGCGCCTCGGCCGGCCTCGTCGTCCACGCGACGCTGGCCGCGCTCGGCATCTCGGCGCTGCTCGCCGCCTCGCCGGCCGCCTTCACGGTGCTGAAGGTCGCCGGCTGCCTCTACCTGCTCTGGCTGGCGCTCGATGCGATCCGCAACGGCAGCGCCTTCTCGCTCGACCCCACGGTCAAGCGCAGCGATCCGCTGCGGCGGGTGTTCCTGAAGGCCGTGGCGATCAACCTGCTCAATCCGAAGGTGATCATCTTCTTCGTGACCTTCCTGCCGCAGTTCGTCGGACCGCACGAGCCGAATGCCACCGCCAAGCTGCTGTTCCTCGGCTTCTGGTTCCTGGTCGTCACCGTGCCCCTGACCGTGCCGCTGATTCTCGCGGCCGACCGGATCGCGGGTTTCCTCAAGGCCTCGCCACGCGCGCTGCGCGCCTTCGACTTCGGCTTTGCGGGGTGATGGCCGCCTTCGCGGTCAAGCTGGTGCTGACCCAGGGCCGCAGCTGACATGCGCGCGCTGGCCGGCGACTGGCTGGTCTGGGCGCTGCTGTCGGCGGTGTTTGCGGCGCTGACTGCAATTCTCGCCAAGGTCGGCGTCGAGGGGGTGAATCCGGAGCTTGCCACGCTGATCCGCACGGCGGTGATTCTCGTTGCCGTCGCCGCCCTCGTCGTCGGCCTCGATGCCTGGCGGGAGATCGGCCGGATCGGCGCGCGCAGCTGGGTTTTCCTGCTCCTCTCCGGCCTTGCCACCGGCGCCTCCTGGCTGTGCTATGTCCGCGCTCTCAAGCTGGGGCAAGCCTCGCATGTGGCACCTGTCGACAAGCTGTCCGTGGTGCTCGTGGCGATCTTCGGCGCGGTGATGCTGGGCGAGACGCTGTCCTGGCGCGGCTGGGCCGGCGTGACGATGATCGCGGTCGGCACCCTGCTCGTCGCCTGGCGATGACGCGGAAGGCGGCAAGGCTGTTCATGATGCGGCCGGAACGGCCGTTCAGCGGGGAGGAAGCGCGTCGGTCTCGCGGCGCGGGCGCGAGATCCCGGCAAGCCGGCCGGCGACCAGCCAGTAGGCGAGGCCGCCGACGAGGCCGGTGGCGGCCAGGATGGTCGCGTCGATGCGCGTGGTCTGCTCGGCGCCGGTGACCAGCACCACCCCTTGCGAGGCGGCAAGGCCCATCAGCCGCCGGCGGCGGCATAGACGATCCACGACCGGATCGCGAACAGTTCGCAGACGAGAATCAGCACCGCCGCAGGCGCCGCCACGAAGGCGCCGACCGCCGAGGCGGTGACGAAGCTCGACACCGTGAACAGCGCCCAGAACCAGTCGGCCGAGGCCGCGCTTTCCGGCCGGGTGCCGACGCTCGCGGCCAGCAGGAACACCGCGGCGGCGACCACGGCAACGAGGAAGCCGAACGAGGCGGCGAACAGGCGTCCGATCACGAGCATGAACTGGTCCGGGCCTTCAGTCGTCGAGACCCGAGACCATCGCCCGCATGGCGAGATCCTGCTGGCTGGCCGCCGCTTCCAGCGCCATCCGTTCCTTGGCGCGCATCCGCTCGCTCTCCGACTTCAGCTGGCCGCAGGCGGCGAAGATGTCGCGCCGCGCGGGGTGCGGATCGGCGAGGCGTAGCCGCGTGGTTGACCACGTCGGCAAAGCGCTCGATCACGTCCCAGTCGGAACATTCGTAGGCGCTGCCCGGCCACGGATTGAACGGAATGAGGTTGATCTTCGCCGGAATGCCCTTGAGCAGGCGGACGAGTTCGCGTGCGTCCGCCGGGCTGTCGTTGACGCCCTTGAGCATCACGTATTCGAAGGTGATGCGCCGGGCGTTCGACAGGCCGGGATAGGCGCGGCAGGCGTCCAGCAGGGCGCGGATCGGATATTTCTTGTTGAGCGGCACCAGTTCGTCGCGCAGCTCGTCGCGCACCGCATGCAGCGAGATCGCCAGCATGACGCCCATCTCCTCGCCCGCCTTCGGGATCATCGGCACGACGCCGGAGGTGGAGAGCGTGATGCGGCGCTTCGACAGCGACAGGCCGTCGCCGTCGGAGGCGATCAGCAGCGCCTCGCGCACATGGTCGAAATTGTAGAGCGGCTCGCCCATGCCCATCATGACGAGGTTGGACACGAGCCGGCCCTCGCTCGGCATCATCGCCTCGGCGTCGGGCTTGGCGTCCGGATAGTCGCCGAGACGGTCGCGGGCGACCAGCAGCTGGGCAAGGATCTCTTCCGAGGTGAGGTTGCGCACCAGCTTCTGGGTGCCGGTGTGGCAGAAGGAGCAGGTGAGCGTGCAGCCGACCTGGCTGGAGACGCAGAGCGTGCCGCGCCCTTCCTCGGGAATGTAGACGGTCTCGATCTCCACCGGCCGGCCGGCGCCGCGCGGCGGAAACTTCATCAACCACTTGCGGGTGCCGTCGGTCGACACCTGCTCGGTGACGATTTCCGGGCGGGCGAGGGTGAAGGCCCGGTCGAGATCGGCGCGCAGGTCTTTCGCGACATTGGTCATCTGCGAGAAGTCGGTCGCCCCGCGCACATACATCCAGTGCCAGATCTGCGCGACGCGCATCCGCACCTGCCGATCCGGGATCCCGGCCTCGCGCAGGAGCCCGCCCATCGCCTCGCGCGACAGGCCGATCAGCGACGGCTTTTCGGTCGTCCCCCCAGTCACGGGTGCCGCCACGGGTGCCGCCACGGGCACGATCCGCTCCGGCGAAGCGTCAGCCGCCGTCTCGGCGGCACGATGGTCGATGGTCAGGGTCACGGCCACGGGCTTGATGTCCTCGCAGGTGCCGCCGCCGGCCCGTCCCCTGCAGGGCAGGAGCGGCGAGGCGCGGTCACGCAGGATGGGTCCAATACGAAACGACGGCCGGAAGCTGTCGCTCCCGCCGTCGAAACCTGTTGCCTTATAGCCGAAAATGCCGTGCGGCCCAAGCCCGCTGCGGACCCGGTGGGGGAATGGCTCCCCTGCGGGCCGCGACGCCGTCTGACCGGTACCTCAGCGGCACTCGGTGTCGATGCGCTTCAGCGCGGCGGTGACGCCCTTGAGCGAGTAGGTGTCCGTCGTCACCGTGCCGCGGCGCGACGTGCCGCTGACCACCATGTCGGCACCGGCGCGCATCGACGTGATCATGCGCGCTTCCTCGGCCGCGTTCTCGACCCAAGCGCCATCTTCCTTGGTGAACAGCACGAAAGTGTCCGAGCCGATCTTGATCGTGGTCTTCGAGCCTTCCTTGTAGGGATAGCCGGTGATCACGCTGATCTCGTGATTGACGCCCTCCTTCGGGCGGTTGGTCACGAACATGTAGATCGGATCGCGGTTGACGCCCTTCGGCTCGCTCGCCTTGGGCTGGGAGATGATGTAGCAGACCTTTCCGCCACCCGCCGTGTAGCCGTAGGCAGCCCAGTCGCCCTGCTGTTCCAGAAGCGTGGGGGTTTGCGCCGTCGCGGTCGTCGCTGCGCCGACGAGCAGGATGAGTGCCGTAGCAAGCGTGCGTCCGTTCATCTTGTTCCACCAGTTCGCTAGAGTTTTCGAGGCGGCCGGACGTGGTCGGTCCGGCCTCAAGCGGTTGCCATCTGCATCATGGCTAATTTCGGGTTACCAAAGCGTTGAGGAATCGCGGAATCTCCCGATCCTCCTGCGGATCGCGATGCGATCCTCCCCCGTGGCACCTTGCGGCAAGATCATCTATGTTGCGATCAACGCTCGCATTTCACGGGGGCACGCTTCGTCGGAAATCCGGCGACATTGAGGCGTCGCGACCGGATGTGTGGCGAGGGACAGGACCGGGTGCCGGCAAACGGCGCGGGAAAACGACGTGTCGGCGAACGAAGAACACGCGGAACTGATCACACGGGTCGCACGGGATCGCGACAGGGCTGCGTTCGTGGCCCTGTTCGATCATTTCGCTCCCCGCATCAACGCCTACCTGCGGCGTCTCGGCACCGATCCGGCGATCGCCGAGGACCTGACCCAGGACGTCATGGTCGTGCTCTGGCGCAAGGCCGAGCTGTTCGATCCGGCCAAGTCCTCCCTCGGCACCTGGCTGTTCCGGATCGCCCGCAACCGGCGCATCGATCTTGCCCGGCAGTCGCGGCGCGACGATCTCGACGAGAACGAGCCGATGCTGCTGCCGGCCGAGCCGGTGGAGGCCGGCGACGACCTCGACGCCCGCCGCCGCGACGCGCGGATCCGCGAGACACTTGCGCTGCTGCCGCCCGAACAGATGGAACTGGTGCAACTCGCCTTCTATCGCGGCCTCTCGCACAGCCAGATCGCCGAGGCGACAGGCCAGCCCCTCGGCACGGTGAAGTCGCGCCTGCGCCTTGCCTTCGGCCGGCTGCGCCGCGCGATCGAGGCCGACACGGCGATCGACATCGACTAGAGCATCGGGACTGGAGCTTCGGCCCGAAGTGGGCTGCGGTTCAGTCCCGGCCCTGATCCGAGGATCCGACCCTGCGACCAAACACGCACGGGCGAAGGGACGGGCGGCGCCCTATGATCGGCGCAGCGCAACGCGTCCGGATGTGCCATGAAAGCCGTGCTCTCCCGCCGTCCCGGCGGCCCCGACAGCCTCGAGATCGCCGACCTGCCCGCGCCGGAGCCCGGCCCCGGCGAGGTGGTGGTCGCGGTGAAAGCCGCCAGCCTCAATTTCTTCGACACGCTGATCATCCGCGACCGCTACCAGCACCGGCCCGACCGACCGTTCTCGCCCTCCGGCGAATGCGCGGGCGTGATTGCCGCCATCGGTCCCGGCGTGGGCGGCCTCGCTGTCGGCAAGGCGGTGGCCGCCCATGTCGGCTGGGGCGCGGCGCGGGAACAGGTGGTGGTGCCGGCCGACGCCTGCGTCCCCGTCCCCGAGGGCGTTGCCCTCGACATCGCCGCCACCGTGTTCATCACCTACGGCACAACGCTGCATGCCCTGAAGGACCGCGCGAAGCTGCGGCCCGGCGAGACGCTCTGCGTGCTCGGCGCGTCGGGCGGCGCCGGACAGTCGGCGGTGGAAGTCGGCAAGGTGATGGGGGCGCGGGTGATCGCCTGCGCGTCGGGCGCGGACAAATGCGCCTTTGCCCGCGCAAGCGGCGCCGAGAGGTGATCGACACGTCGGGGGAGGATCTGAAGACCCGCCTCAAGGAGCTCACCGGCGGCGCCGGCGCCGATGTCGTCTACGACACGGTCGGCGGAGACCTCACGGACGCGGCGGTGCGCGCCACGGCCTGGGCCGGCCGCTATCTCGTCGTCGGATTTGCGGCCGGCGACATCCCGAAGCTGCCGCTCAACCTCGTGCTGCTCAAGGGCATCGACGTGCTCGGCGTGTTCTGGGGCCGCTGGCTGGCGCTCGATCCGGCCGGCCACCGCGCCAACACGGCCGAGATCCTCGGCCATGTGGCCGCCGGCCGCCTGCGGCCGCACATTCACGCCCGCTATCCCCTCGAAGCCGTCGCCGAGGCGCTGGGCGAGATCGAGGGGCGCCGGGTCATGGGCAAGGTCGTGCTGGTGCCGTGAAGCGCCGCGCCGTCGTCACTTGAGCGAGTCGCGTGCCTTGGCCCGGTGGGTGTCGTTGATGTGCGAGCGCACCATCGCGATCGAGGCGGCGAGCACCGTCACGTCGTCGGTGAAGCCGGCGAACACCAGGAAATCCGGGATCACGTCGATCGGCATCACGAAATAGGCGAGCGCCCCGATCAGCGTCGCGCGCACCCGCAGCGGCGTCTTCGGATCAAGGGCGCAGTAATAGGCCGCCACCAGTTCGTCGACGAAGGGAATGCGGCCCGCCGCCCGGCGCAGCACCTTCCAGAAGTCGCGGCGCACCCGGTCCTCCTGGGCTTTTTCAGGGCCGATGATCTCGGGATCGTCGAAATGCTTGGTGGCCGGCATCGGTATCCTCCTTGGCGGGATGCGGGCGCAGGGCTGGGCCGAACCCGCTTTCCGCGCGTGATCACATAGATGTGCATCCCGTGTGGCAGGCTCAAGGCATGGGTCCTTGCCCAATCCGTCGCGATCGTTCAGACAGCGGACCATGCGCCGTCCGGCCATGGCCGGCGCCCGAACCGGAACCCGAACCCATGCCGGACCTGCCGAACGAGCCATTTCCCGCGAAGCCGACCCGTTCGGTCCTGTTCGTCTGCCTTGGCAACATCTGCCGCTCGCCGCTGGCCGAAGGATTTTTGCGCGCAGCCCTCGGGGGTGTGGACGCGCATCTCGCCTCGGCCGGCACCGGCGGCTGGCACGCCGGCGATCCGCCGGATGCGCGCGCGATCCGCGCCGCCGCCGATTTCGGCGTCGACATCTCCGCCCAGCGCGCCCGGCAGGTCTGCCTCGAGGATTTCCGGACCTTCGATCTCATTCTCGGCATGGACCGCGCCAACGTGGACGACCTGCGCAAGCTGGCGCCGCCGGACGCGACCGCGCGGATCGCCCTCTTCCGGGAGGACCTGCTCGGCGAGGCCCGCGACGTGCCCGATCCCTATTACGGAACGCCGCGCGATTTCGCGATCGTTGCCGACCTCTGCCGCCGCGGCGCGGCGGCGCTGGCGGCACGCATTCAGGCCGCCAGCAACGGATAGGCCTCCTCGACCAGATAGGGCCCGCCGCCGACGCTCGCCCGCGACGAGTAGAGCACGAAGCGCGAGACCTCGATCGGCGCGAGCCGCACGTCGCCGCGCATCGCCAGCCACTGCGCCGCTTCGGCCGCGCTGGTGCCGCGCAGCCTTGCCAGCGTCACATGCGGATGGAAGCGGCGCGGCTCCGGCTTGAGGCCGAGCCGCTGCATCAGCCGCTCCTGCTCGCCCTGGAGTTCCAGCAGCGACGGCGTCGGCTCCACCCGCGCGAACAGCGCATGCGGGCCGCGGCTGGAGAACACGTCGAGCCCGCTGATCTGCAGCGTGAAGGCGCGCCGCTCCACCCGGTCGAGCGCCGCGGCCACCTCGTCGGCGGTGCGGTCGTCGATGTCGCCGATGAAGCGCAGGGTGACGTGGTAGTTCTCCTTGTCGATCCAGCGGGCGCCCGGCAGCCCGCCCCGCAGCAGCGACAGGTGCATCGCCACCTGTTCGGGAAGCTCCACGGCCGTGAACAGTCTCGGCATGTTCTCCTCCGATCGCTCGTGACGGTGGTCGTCTGCCACCGTCGTCCGTCAGGTCGAGGGCCCGGCCATGCGGCCGGCGCCCCTCGCCGCGCCTGCTGATTTGAGGATGCCGGAGCGTCCCGATCAAGGCCGAAGCGGAACGGCTTGCGAAATCCTGTGAAAAACCTACATGGTGCCGCCACGGCACAGGCCGCGGCCGGAGGCGAAAGACGACGATGCGTACCGAGACCTACGACGACTGGCAGAAGCGCCGGGCCCCCGACCTGGCGGTGTTCGAGGCGCTGGCACGGCGCGGTTATGCCGAGCTTCCCGCCGAATTCCGGCGACTCACCGGCGACATCGAGATCCGGGTCGCCGAGTTCGCCGACGAAGAGGCGCTCGACGATCTCGGCATCGAGGATCCGTTCGAGCTGATGGGCCTGTTCGTCGGCGTCGGCCTTGCCCATGACGAGGCCGCCGGCGGCAGCGGCCGCCTGCCGAACCGGATCTGGCTCTACCGGCGGGCGATTCTCGACTACTGGGCCGAACACGACGAGAGCCTCGGCGACATCGTCACCCATGTGCTGATCCACGAGATCGGCCATCATTTCGGCCTGTCCGACGAGGACATGGAGGACATCGAGGCCTCTGCCGGCTGAGGCGGCGGGCAAGGGAGCGGCGGGGACGTTTTTCATGACAAACGTCACAGGCCGGTGCTATACCCCTCACGCGAAGGACAGGGTGTGCGCGCCGGGCGGGAAACGCGCGCATCACCGGCTGGTCGCGCAGGAACCCGAAGACTTTCCGACCGGGCTCGTGACCTTCGTCTGTTCGCGGTGAGGGTCGCGACACCAGGGAGGAACGAGGAGCGATGCACAAGATCTTCATCGACGGCGAGGCCGGCACGACCGGCCTGCAGATCCGCGAGCGCCTCGAAGGCCGCACCGACATCGAGCTCCTGTCGATCGACGCCGCCGAGCGCAAGGATCCGGCCGCCCGCGCGCGGCTGCTGAACGCCGCCGACGTCGCCATCCTCTGCCTGCCCGACGACGCCGCCCGCGAGGCCGTGGCACTGATCGAGAACCCCGAGACCCGGGTGATCGACGCCTCCACCGCCTTCCGCACCGCCGACGACTGGACCTACGGTTTTGCCGAAATGGCCCCCGGCCACGACGAGACCATCGCCGCCGCGCGGCGCGTTGCCAACCCCGGCTGCTATCCGCAGGGGCTGATCGCCTGCGTGCGGCCGCTGATCGACGCCAGCCTGCTGTCGGCCGACCTGCCGCTCACCTACAACGCCGTCTCCGGCTATTCCGGTGGCGGCGCGCGATGATCGAGGACTACGAGAGCGCCAGCGATCCGGTGCCCTACATCCCCTATGCGCTGCGGCTGAACCACAAGCACCTGCCCGAGATGAAGGCCTACGCCAAGCTTGCCAACGATCCGCTGTTCCAGCCGGCGGTGGGCAACTTCGCCCAGGGCATGCTGACCTTCGTGCCGCTGCAGCTGTGGAGCCTGCCGGGCAACGTCGACGCCGCCGACCTTCACAGCGTGCTCGCCGACCGCTACGCCGGCCAGCCCTTCATCGAGGTCGCCCCCTACGAGAGCGCCGACCGCCTGTCGTCGCTGGACCCGCGCAGCCTCAACGGCACCAATGCCATGCGCATCCACGTGTTCGGCAACGACATGCGCGGCCAGGCGCTGCTGGTGGCGCTCTACGACAATCTCGGCAAGGGCGCCTCGGGCGCCGCCGTGCAGAATCTCAATCTGATGCTCGGCGTCGATCCGGCGACCGGCCTTCTGGGCGATCCCGCCCGGGCCGCCGCCTGACACCCCGCACGACAGGACCGAAGGTAGGGAAGGCCATGGACAAGTTCATCACGCTCACCGGCGTTGCCGCGCCGCTGCCGATCATCAATGTCGACACCGACATGATCATCCCCAAGCAGTATCTGAAGACGATCAAGCGCACCGGCCTCGGCACGGGCCTATTCTCGGAGATGCGCTACCGCGACGACGGCTCGGAGAACCCGGACTTCGTGCTCAACCAGCCGGCCTGGCGCGACGCGCAGATCCTCGTGGCCGGCGACAACTTCGGCTGCGGCTCCTCGCGCGAGCATGCCCCGTGGGCGCTGCTCGACTACGGCATCCGCTGCGTGATCTCCACGTCCTTCGCCGACATCTTCTACAACAACTGCTTCAAGAACGGCATCCTGCCGATCGTGGTGACGGCCGAGCAGCTGAAGCTGCTGATGGACGACGCCGAGCGCGGCGCCAACGCCACCCTCACCGTCGACCTGCCGAGCCAGACCATCAAGGGCCCGGACGGCGGCGAGATCGGCTTCGAGATCGACCCGTTCAAGAAGCACTGCCTGCTCAACGGCCTCGACGACATCGGCCTCACCCTCGAGAAGTCGGCGGCGATCACCTCCTACGAGACCTCGCTGGCCACCAGCCACCCCTGGGCCTGAGGGCCCTGGGCCGGAGACGGCGCCGTGCGTGACGAGGGGCCCACGGGCCCCTTTTCTGCGCCCGAACTGGATGTCGCGAAACCTGGTACATGCATGCGATAGGCATGTGCGATCGCCCGGGAGTGTGGGAAATGTCTGACGATGACGGTCGCCGCCTGATCTCCACCGGCTCGCCCTTCGAGCGGCAGGCCGGCTATTCGCGCGCCGTGGTCGACGGCGACTGGTGCTTCGTCTCCGGCACCACCGGCTACGACTACGCGACCATGACCATGCCCGAGGAGGCGGCCGGCCAGACCCGCAACATCCTCGCCACGATCGGCAAGGCCCTGGACGACGCCGGCTTTGCCATGGCCGACATCGTGCGCGCCCGCTACATCGTCACCGAC
This sequence comes from Methylobrevis pamukkalensis, assembly GCF_001720135.1. Classification (GTDB taxonomy): domain Bacteria; phylum Pseudomonadota; class Alphaproteobacteria; order Rhizobiales; family Pleomorphomonadaceae; genus Methylobrevis; species Methylobrevis pamukkalensis. Next base: position 5,170 of record NZ_MCRJ01000055.1, on the reverse strand, counting down.
CGCGCCGACGTCCCGGCCGTCTTCGCCGAACTCGGCAAGGTGTTCGGCGAGATCCGCCCGGCCGCGACGATGATCGTCGCCGGACTGGTCGCGCCCGAGATGAAGGTCGAGATCGAGGTGACGGCGCTGAGGCGCGGGCGCGGCTGACCGCCCCGCAGCCGATCCGGCAGCGGGGATACGAGAGAAATCAGGGATTTCCGCAACCTGTCCACAGTCGCCTCACCCACATGTGACTCGCGCCGTGATCGCCCTTCTGCCTATTGTCTCCTGACTGGAAGGAGCAGGTGAAAGATGCGTATCATCGACTGGTATCTCGGCGGAAAGGTGCTTCTGATCGCGACGGCGGCCACGGCTGCGGCGGCGGGTCAGACGGCGGCCGGCGAGCCGAAGGCGGTCGTCGAGCTCTTCACCAGCCAGGGCTGTTCCTCCTGCCCGCCGGCCGACGCCGTGCTCGGCCGTCTCGCCACCGACCCCGACATTCTCGCCCTCAGCTATGCGGTCGACTACTGGGACTATCTCGGCTGGCGCGACACCTTCGCGAGCACAGAGAATTCCGCCCGCCAGCGCGACTACGCGATGAGCCGCGGCGACAACGCGGTCTACACCCCGCAGGCCGTCGTCAACGGCCAGGTGCACGTGATCGGCAGCAAGGAAGCGAAGATCCGCGGCGAGATCGCCGCGCAGGGCGAAGGGCTGAAGGTCGACGTCACCGCGGTTCTCGCCGGTGACCGGCTGATCGTCACGCTTCCCGCCGTCCCCAAGCTCCACGGCGAGGACCCGACGATCTGGCTCGTCACCTACGAGCACGCCGCCGACGTGACGATTGCCCGCGGCGAGAACACCGGCCGCACCGTCACCTACACCAACGTCGTGCGCCGCCTGCAGCCGATCGGCATGTGGTCCGGCGAGGCGATGACCATCGAATATCCGATGGCCGACCTGCGCCGCGAGGGCGCCGACGGCTGCGCCGTGATCGTGCAGGCCAACAAGGACCGCCACATCGGCCCGATCCTCGGCGCCGCCACGGTCAAGCTGCCGACGAGCTGACAGGTTTGGGCGTTCCTGAGATGATCTGAAGAGCGAAGAGCGGGGGTTTGCCCGCTCTTTTTTTTGCGAGTCCGTGGGTGCGGCCGCCCCTCACCCTGTCCCTCTCCCCGATGGGGCGAGGGGACGCAGGATTGAGATGACTTTCGGAAAGCGAACGCCCGTTTCGGCGAGAGATTCCGAGGGACAAGACCCTCGCCTTCATCGTCCCCTCTCCCCATCGGGGAGAGGGACAGGGTGAGGGGGCCGGCGGGCACAGCACCCACCTGCCCCCCAAGACACTCACCCCGCAAACGCGCTTTCCATCAGCCGGCCCAGCCGGGCCGCGAAATCGGCCGGGTCGTCCGGCACATCGCCGTCGAGGATGCGGGCCTGCGCGTAGAGGAGATGCGCCGCATCGGCCACATGGGCGGATCCTGCCCCGCCCTGGCGCGCGGCCAGCGCCTTGATCAGCCCGTTGCGCGGGTTGATCTCCAGCACCGGCGCCGTCAGCGACCGGCCGTCACCGCGCGACATCAGCTTCTCGGTGCGCCGGTCGAGGCCGAAGTCGGGCGCAACCAGGCAGACCGCGCTGGTGGCGAGGCGGCTGGAGGCGCGCACCTCGGTCACCTTGTCGCCGAGCGCCTCCTTCAGCGCCAGCGCGAGACCGGCGACATCGGCGCCGCCGTCGGCGCTTTCACCCTCCGGCAGTTCGATCTGGTCGAGATCGGCCGCGCCCTGGCTCACCGAGCGGAACGGCTTGCCGTCGAAGCCGATCGCGGTGCGCACCCAGAAGGCGTCGACCGGATCGGTCAGCAGCAGCACCTCCAGCCCGCGCGCCTTGTAGCCCTCGAGCTGCGGGCTTGCGAGCACCGCCTCGCGGCTGTCGCCGAGCGCGTAGTAGATCGCGGTCTGGTTGGTCTTGAGCGACGCCACATAGTCGGAAAGCGAGCGCCAGCCCTCGGCCGTGGTGGTGCGGAAGCGGGCGAGGCGGAACAGCTCGTCGCGCCGCTCCGGCGCCTCGTAGAGACCTTCCTTCAGCACCGCGCCGAAAGCCTCCCAGACCTTGGTGAAGGTCTCCGGATCGGCCTCGGCGAGCTTGGCAAGCTCGGAGAGGACGCGCGAGGTGACGCCCTTGCCGATCGCCTCCAGCACCGGATTCTGCTGCAGCATCTCGCGCGAGATGTTGAGCGGCAGGTCTTCCGAATCGACGACGCCGCGCAGGAAGCGCAGCCAGGCCGGCAGCAGTTCGGCGTCGTCGGCGATGAACACCCGGCGCACGTAGAGCTTCACCCGGCCGCGGCGGTCGGGATCGAACAGGTCGAAGGGCTTGGACGAGGGCACGAACAGCAGCACGGAATACTCGTGCCGGCCCTCCGCGCGGTAATGGACGGTGAGCGCCGGCTCGTCCCACATGCCGCCGACGTGGCCGTAGAAGTCCTTGTATTCCTCGGGCGTCACCGCGCTCTTCGGCTTGACCCACAGCGCGGCGCCGTCGGTCAGCTCGCGCAGCTCGTCCTCGCCGGCCGTGCGCAGCACGATCGGCACCGGCACGTGGGCGGAATATTCGCGCACGATGCGCTCGACGGTCGCCGCCTCGGCATAGGTGGCCGCATCCTTGGACAGCGCCAGCGTCACCCGGGTGCCGACCGGCGGCAGCTCGGCGTCGGGCCCGAGCTCGGCAAGCTCGAAGCTGCCCTGCCCGTCGGAGGTCCAGACCGTGGCCACGTCGCTGCCGGCGCGGCGGCTGACGACGCGCACCCGGTCGGCGACCATGAAGGCGGAATAGAAGCCGACGCCGAACTGGCCGATCAGCGCCTGGCCGTCCTTCTTCTCGGTCAGCTGGTCGAGGAAGGCGCGCGTGCCCGAGCGGGCGATGGTGCCGAGATTGTCCTTCATCTCCGCGCGCGTCATGCCGATGCCGTTGTCGACCACCGACAGCGTGTGCGCCTCGGGATCGGCCTCGATCAGGATGCGGAACCCGTCCTGCCCGGCGATCAGGCCCGGCTCGGCGACGGAGAGATAGCGCAGCTTCTCGCAGGCGTCGGCGGCATTCGACACCAGCTCGCGCAGGAAGACGTCCTTGTTGGAATAGACGGCGTGCACCATCAGATGCAGCAGCCGCGACACCTCGGCCTCGAAGACATGCCGCTCGCCGGACGGCTCCGCAGAGCCGGCGTCAGGGCGCCCGTCCACGCGCTCGTCGTCCGGGCGCTCGTCGGTGGTGTGCTCGGTCGTGGTCATGATCTGTCCCGCTTCATGTCAACTCCGGCAAGGGACCCCCGCCCCTTGCGTGGCCGACATATCGGCGAGACCGCCGCGGGATTCAAGCGGAAGTCGCCGGGCGCAGGCCGGCGACCTCGAGGATCAGCGCGACAGCGCCGCCTTCTCCGCGCCGGGCTCCAGCGGGGTGCCGGCGCCGATGCCGGAGAGATAGGCGTCGAGGGCTTCCATGCCCGAGGCCGGCACGAAGTCGCCCTCGGTTGTCGGTCCCGCCGCCGCGAACACCACCTGCCAGGCGGCCTGCTGCCGGCAGGCAACGGCAATCACGCCCGTGTCGCCCCGGCCATACTCGAACTCGCGGCAGAGCCGCTGCTCCGCGTCCTCGAAGGTGGCGACCACCCGCACCCGCCCGCCGCCCGGAAGGGCGGTGTCAGCGCCCGAGGCCGCCGCGCCCAGAACCTCGGTGATCGCCGGCCCGGCACCGAGGGCAATCATGTCGGCCCCCGGAGCCGTCGCCCCGATCCCGCCACTGCCGCCCGCGTACCAGCCAAGCCCACCGGCCACGACCGCGGCGATCGAGGCTGCCATCGCGATCGGCGCAAAGGCGGAAAGCCCGCGCCGGCGCTGGCGCGCGGCCTCCAGCGAGACCACGCCGGGCGCCCCCACGCCCGTCCCCCCCCGCGCCTCCGCCGGCGGTTCCGGCGCCGTCACAAGGTCTGGCACCGGCTCCGGCACGGGCGCCGCCATCGCCGCAATCCGCGCCTCGATGGCCGCGCGCAGGGCGTCGGGCACCGGCGGCACCGCCTCCTCGAAGGCGCGCTTGGCGAGGATGCGCGAGCGGGTGAAGGCGCTGATCCGCGCCGCCAGCATCGGGTCGCCGCCGATCGCGGCCGCCACCTCGGCGCTGGTCTCCGCGTCGAGTTCGCCGTCCGCATAGGCCATCAGGGTTTCGTCGTCGAACCGGTTCGTGCTCATTTCCAGGCCCTCACCCTTCAGTTTCCCATGCCGGGCTCGGCGCCCGTCGCTTCCGACAGCCGGCGCCGCGCCCGTGCCAGCCGGCTCATCACCGTGCCGATCGGCACGCCGAGCACCTCCGCTGCCTCGCGGTAGGACAGATCCTCCGCGCAGGTCAGCAGCAGCACCTCGCGCTGGTCGGTCGGCAGGTCGTCGATCGCCCGGGCGACATCGGCGAACATCAGCTTCATCTCCGTCTCCCGGTTGCCGTCCGTGCCGACGATGTCCTCGTGATCGTCCATGTGGTCCTGGATGCCCTCGGTGCGGCGCCGCCGCAGCCCGTCGATCCAGAGATTGCGCAGGATCCGGAACATCCACGCATCGAAACGCGTGCCCGGCGTCCAGCTTCGGGCGCCGGCCAGCGCCTTCTCGCAGGCCCCCTGCACGAGGTCGTCGGCCAGCCCGCCGTCCCGTGTCAGGGACAGGGCATAGCGCCTCAGCCGCGGCAGAAGTGCCACGAGGTCCGGTCCGATGTTCGACGTCATGCAACCTCCCCAGTCGGGATCTGCACGCTATAACGGGACGGGTCCCTCGCCTATTCCCCGCGCCGTCCCATTTTTGTCGGCAATGTGGAGGCGGCACGGGAATAGCGGCAGGGCCGGCCGCGTTGTCGTCCGCGCACAGTCCCGTCCTCGCGCGAGCCCCCTCCGCGCGAAAACGGGCCAGACGCTCACCGGAGACCGCCACGATGAAGAAGCTCGCCCTCGGCCTCGTTCTCACCCTTGCCGCCCCCGTGGCGCCGCTGTTCGACGATCCGGCCCGGATCGCCGGGTCCGGGATCTCCGGCCTGTGGGCCGGCGCGGCCTTCGCCGACGACGATGATGATGACGACGATGGCGGCGGCAGCCGCGGCGGTGGCAGCCGCGGCGGTGGCGGCCTACGCGGCGGCAGCGGCGATGACGACGACGAC
>NZ_MCRJ01000054.1 GCF_001720135.1 Methylobrevis pamukkalensis | reverse complement strand
ATCCGGATTTCCCGATCGCAGTTGTCGAAGCGAAATCCCGCTACAGGCACGCCGCGGACGGGCTCCAACAAGCCAAGGAATATGCCGAGATCCTTGGACTTCGGTTCGCATATTCGACCAACGGGATCGAGATTGTCGAGTTCGATTACACGACCGGCGTCGAGCGAACGATTTCGGATTTCCCGGCACCTGATGACCTCTGGGCCCGTCTCCGCCGCGCCGAGGGCATTGTCGACGACCAAGTGGCCGAACGGCTGTTGACGCCGACGTTTCCAGATCGAGCCAAACCCCTTCGATACTATCAGGAAATCGCCGTGAACCGCGCCGTTCAGGCGGCGCTTCAGGGCAGGAAGCGGGCACTGCTCACGCTGTGCACCGGAGCGGGCAAGACTGCCGTCGCTTTCCAGATCTGCTGGAAGCTCTGGTCGGCACGCTGGAATTCCAAAGGGGTCAACCGGAACCCGAAGATCCTGTTTCTCGCTGATCGCAACGTCCTGGTCGACGATCCGATGGCAAAGGATTTCAGCCCGTTTGGCGACGCCCGTCACAAGATAGCTGGCGGCGTGGCGGTCAAGAGCCGCGACATGTATTTCGCGATCTACCAGTCCATCGCGCGTGACGAGAACCGTCCCGGCCTTTATCGCGAGTATGCGCGCGATTTCTTCGATCTCATCATCATCGACGAATGCCATCGGGGTAGCGCGCGAGACGACAGCAACTGGCGGGAAATTCTCGAGTGGTTCGAGCCTGCGACCCAGATCGGGATGACAGCGACGCCGCGGCGAGAGGATAACGTCGACACCTACAACTATTTCGGCGATCCGCTTTATGAGTACAGCCTGGCGCAGGGCATCGCTGACGGCTTCCTGGCCCCGTATCGCGTCCATCGCGTCATATCGGACTACGACGCTGCCGGCTGGCGACCAACGCGGGGTGAACTTGATCGCTACGGTCGCGAGATCCCCGACGCCGAATACTCTACGCGGGACTTCGAGCGGGTCGTGGCGCTGCGGGCTCGAACTCAGGCTATTGCGAAACATCTCGCGGGCTTCATGGCCGAGACCGACCGCTTCGCGAAGACCATCGTCTTCTGCGTCGACCAAGAACACGCGCTAGAAATGCGGCAGGCGCTCGCCGCCCTGAACACCGATCTCGTAAAGGACCATCCCGACTACGTTTGCCGTGTGACGTCCGACGAAGGCGATGTGGGAAGCGCGCACAGGGCGAAGTTTCAGGATGTCGAGACCCAGACGCCGGTCATCCTCACCACGTCGCAGCTTCTCACGACCGGCGTGGACGCCCCGACCTGCAAGAACGTGGTGCTCGCGCGGGTCGTCGGCTCCATGCCGGAGTTCAAGCAGATTATCGGACGGGGCACCCGTCTCCGGCCCGACTACGGCAAGCTCGCCTTCAACATCATCGACTACACCGGAACCGCGACGCGCATGTTCGCCGATCCCGCCTTTGACGGCGATCCCGTCCGCGAGGACGAAGCGGTGATCAATGCGGACGGCGACATCGTGGAAGAGCGCGAGATCGAAGACGTGGCGCCGGATCCGGACGATTTTCCTGAAGGGCCCGATATCCCGGATGGACCGGTCGAGCTGGGGGAAGAGGGCGAGAACGGGCCCCGCAAGTTCTATGTCGACGGCGGCGAGGTCGCGATCGTCCGGCACCTCGTGTACGAACTCGATTCTGACGGGCGGCAACTCGCCTGCCGTCAGCTCACCGATTACACTGGCGACAAGGTCCGCACACTCTACCCCAATGCGTCGGAACTGCGCACGGACTGGCTCGATCCCGAACGCCGGGCGGAAATCGTCGAGCGGCTTGAGGAAAAGGGCATCGACCTCGATTCCCTGGCTGATGCAGTCGGAAAGCCGGAGGCCGACCCGTTCGATCTCCTTTGCCATCTCGCCTATAACGCGCCGCTGCGCACCCGGCGCGAGCGCGCTGACCGTCTGGTGAGGGAGCAGGACGAGTTTCTGGACCGCTTTGGGCCGGACGCCCGAGAAGTTCTGGATGCCGTGCTTGAAAAGTATGCCGAACATGGCAGTGCCCAGTTCAAGCTGCCCGACATCCTGGAGGTTCCCCCGTTCAACGAGTGGGGCAACGTCATAGAAATCGCCGCCCGCTTCGGCGGGGGCAAGGAGCTGCGCAGCGCCGTCACCGAGCTGCAGCGTCTGCTCTACACCGCTTGAATTGAAGGAGATCTACCTTGGCCAGAACCGCCCGTAAGAAGGCTGCGCCGAAGCAACTGACCACTGCCCAGCGTCTCGACAGCATCATCAAGTCCGCCCGCAAGATCATGCGGAAGGACAAGGGGCTGAATGGCGACCTTGATCGGTTGCCGATGCTCACCTGGATCATGTTCCTGAAGTTCCTCGACGACATGGAGCGGATCGAGGAGGGACGCGCGGAGCTCGCAGGCAAGGACTATCGCCCGATCATCGAGGCTCCTTATCGCTGGCGCGATTGGGCGGCGGATGCCGATGGCATCACCGGTCCCGACCTCCTGTCGTTCCTCGTTTCCGAAATGACCGAGCGCCCGGACGGCACACGCGGCCCGGGGCTCTTCACCTATCTCCGAGGCTTGCGCGGCGACAATGGGCGGCGCGAGCGGCGCGACGTGATCGCAACCGTCTTCCAGCTTCGCCAACCGAATGGAGAGCGGCTACCTGCTGCGCGACGTAGTCAACCTTATCGACGGCATCCATTTCGATTCTTCGGAAGAAGTTCACACACTCGGCCGCCTGTACGAGACGCTGCTGCGCGAGATGCGCGACGCTGCAGGGGACTCGGGCGAGTTCTACACGCCCCGGCCGGTCGTGCGGTTCATGGTCGAGGTGACCGATCCCAAGCTGGGCGAGACCATCCTCGACCCGGCATGCGGCACCGGGGGATTTCTGACCGAGGCGTTCCTGCATCTTGAGCGTCAGGCCGATACGGTCGAGAAGCGGCGCATCCTCCAAGAAGACAGCTTCTTCGGCGGCGAGGCCAAGTCGCTGCCGTTCCTGCTGTCCCAGCTCAACCTCCTGCTGCACGGCCTGCATGCCCCGCGCATCGACCCGGGCAATGCCCTTCGCTTCCGCCTGGCCGAGATCGGCGAGGATCAGCGGGTCAATGTCATCCTGACCAATCCACCATTCGGCGGCGAGGAGGAGGCAGGCATCCTCAACAACTTCCCCGAGGACCGGCGCACGGCCGAAACGGCGCTGCTGTTCTTGCAACTGATCATGCGGAGGCTGAAGCGCGCCGGGCGCGGGCGGGCCGCCGTCGTCGTTCCGCACGGCACGCTGTTCGGCGATGGCATCTCGGCGCGGATCAAGGCGGACCTGCTCGAGAAGTTCAACCTGCACACGGTGGTCCGGCTGCGTGAAGGGGTGTTCGCGCCCTACACGGACATCCCGGCAAACCTGATCTTTTTCGACACGACCGGACCGACGAAGGACATCTGGTACTACGAAATGCCGCTGCCGGAGGGCCGCAAGAAGTACTCGAAAACCGCGCCCATGGCCTATGAGGAATTTGCGGACTGCCTTGCCTGGTGGAAGAAGCGCGAGCCGAACGAGCGCGCCTGGAAGGTCTCCGCCGCTGACCTGATCCAGCGCGACGCGCAGGACCGTGTCGTCGCGTGCAACTTGGACATCAAGAACCCGCATTCCGGCGCGATCGCCGATCACCGCGCGCCGCCCGAGATCGTGGACGCGATCATCGCACAAGAACAGCGGATCCTCGGCATCATGGACGAGATCAAGGCCGTGTTGGCGGAGCGCATATGATGCCCACCACGAAAGTTCCGCTCTCAGACCTGTTGTCCTTGGTTTCTGATCCATGCCGCGTCGATCCACGCGGCACCTACCCAAACTTGGGAATCTACAGCTTTGCCCGCGGCGTCTTCGGGAAGCCACCGATCGACGGCGCCCAGACGAGCGCCAACACGCTCTACCGGGTGCGGAGAGGCCAGTTCATTTACAGTCGGCTTTTTGCGTTTGAGGGAGCGTATGCCATCGTTCCCGAGGAAATGGACGGCGTCTTCGTCTCGAACGAATATCCCACCTTCGATGTCGATCAGGACCATCTGCTGCCTCGATACCTGTACTGGTTGTTCCAACGCCGTGACGTGTGGCGGCAGGTCGCGGTCGGCGCCAAGGGAATGGGCGACCGCAGGCAGCGTGTGCACCCCGACAAGGTGCTGAGCTATCGGATCGACCTTCCGTCCCTTGGCGAGCAGCACCGTATCGTCGAAAAACTCGACCGGGTCGCGGCGCTAGTGGACGAACGCCGCAGCGCCATCGAGGTAGCCGAGCGCGAAACGCAGGCGCTGCTGCTGAAAGCCTTCCAGCGCGCCATCCACGGCGCCCCCCTGCGCCCCATGGCCGAGGTCGCGCCGCTGGTGCGAAGACCGGTCGAGATCGATCTCGACGCTGCCTATCCGGAACTCGGCGTCCGGTCATTCGGTCGGGGCACGTTCCACAAACCCGAACTGCCCGGCGTTGAGGTCGGCAACAAGAAGCTGTTCCGCATCTGCGCGGGCGACCTCGTGTTCAACATCGTCTTTGCCTGGGAAGGCGCTGTCGCCGTCGCTCAGCCAGAAGACGATGGCCGGGTCGGCTCACATCGTTTCCTGACCTGCGTTCCCGCGCCGGAAACCGCAACCGTCGAGTTCCTGCGCTTCTATTTCTCGACGCCCGAGGGATTGCAGAAGCTGGGTGAAGCATCTCCTGGCGGAGCGGGACGGAACCGGACGCTCGGATTGAAGAAGCTTGAAAGCCTGCAAGTGCCGGTCCCACCAATCGGTCGACAGCACTGGTTCGACCGCCTTCAGACGAAGGCGCACGAAGCCCGCACCATCCGCGCCAACACCGCGCAGGATGTGGAGGCCTTGATTCCGGCCATGCTGCACGAGATCTTCGACGGTGGGGCGAAGGCCGCGTGACTGTGAGCCGGGACGATCAGCCCGATCTGCTATCGGACCTTTCGGATCTGGACTTCGTCCGTCATCTGCTGGCCGACCTTCATGGCGACCTGCCAGGGAAGGTCGGCCGTTTCCGGATGCTGACAGATCTGGGCGGCCAGATGGGTCGATCCAGGACGATGATTTTCGGCGGCCATGCGGCCTATCACGCTTGGGTCGAAGCGCGTTCGTCGTTTGTGCACGGCAACTATGTGGCGACGATCCTGCTGTGTCAGGGGCTCGTGGAGCATCTGCTGGCGGCATATCTTCACGCCGGGCTTCTGGTTGATGACATTCCGGATCGCATCCAGTTCGCCGACACCCTCCGCCGCTGCCGAGAGCGCGAGGTAATCTCTGATGAAGACGTCACCGACCTCCGCCGCATGATGGCGCTGCGAAACCCGTTGTCGCACTTCCGGCATGTCGATGACTGCAGCAATCTTGATCGTCGTAGCATCGATGAGAGCAGATCGGCGGACGACCTGCTGAGCCATGACGCGATCTTTTCGATCGGTCTCGCCGTTCGGATGCTTTCAAGGCCTGCGTTCCGGCTCGGCTAGCAATCGGGGCCGCCAGCTGGTCATCGTCGAACGGACCGAGTTTTGGTGGCGTGATCCGATCACCCTTCGCCAAGATGTAGTCGGCGATCTTGTGCCCGAGGGGATGGGGCCCCGCCCACAGCATGTAATAGATCGGGACACCTCGCGTGTTCCTGACGACACTCGGTGTGGCGGCGTGGCCGAACAAGGTCTTCAGGCGGCCGACGTAGTGGTCAAGAAGCCGCTTGGCCGCATCGTCAACCTTGTGGCGGGTCGTATCCCCGAAGAGATCCGTGCGCTCTGCATAGACGAGGCTCTCCCAGTCCGCACCGCCGAAGCAGCCGTTCAGCCCCGCGCGCCAGCTTTCGGGAATGTCGCCTGAGCGTGTGATCAATCTGTTGATGGCCATTCCAAGCGGGAAATTGATGATCACCTCAAACTTCTTGGTTGACCCCAGAGCTGCGACGGTTCGCCAGTCCAGGTGGGGGCCATAAGGATCGAGGAAAGCAACACCCCTCGTGTTCCGCCCCGCAATCCGCGGGACCAGCTTCTGGATCAATTCGTTCGCGTCGCCAACCTGAACGCTGATCTTTCGAGCCGGGTACTCGGCCCTCAGGCCATCGAGAAGGGCCGCGCGCCCTGCATCTGCGTCAAAGAAATGGTATTGAGTGAAGGGGTGTTCGAGGGCGAGGGCTCGGTGCGGGGAGCCTTCGATGAACTGCTCCTCGGACCGGACGAACTCGTCATCAAGAAGCTGAAGGTCTTCGTCGTCAGCGCCGGCCCAGGCGTCGCGGATTCTTGACCGTCCCGCGCCGGCGAATGCATCGACGTAGACCAGTTCGAAGGACTGTTTCTTCAGTGCAATGGTGTAAGCGTGAAGATATGCCTCGAGGCCATCGAGCTTTTGCCGAGCCCATGGGCCAACCGTATTTTCAACATGCGATTTCTTCAATGATGGCGGTACTCCGTGCGAAATGGTTCACGCTGAAATCTGATCTAGGATCGGCTTCGGGACGATTTGCCACGGAAAGCCGTTCCATTCCTCACCATCGAGCAGACGCCCCCCCGACTTCGGACGGGCGCCACCCCACTGTTTGAAGAAGAAAGCGACGTCGTCACGTTCGCAGATGTCCCGGATCTGGCGGGCCCAGCTTTCGTCCATGGGCCGAGCCCGGGGCCCGCTCTCCCCCCCGACGATGGCCCAAGCGACGCCCTGCAGATCGACATCCCCGACCGGTCCGAGCAGCGGCTCGAACGAGATGAAGCGCGCGTCGGAATTGATCTGCTTCAGGTGCTCGATCCGGCTCGCGTGCGCGGCGTTCTCGACAGAAACGCCGAGCCAGATGTGCCGAGGGATCGGCCCTCCATCATACCGCTTCCGAACGTAGTTGCGCATGAGCGAGCTGCGCTTGGTCAGCACCTGGTAGACGTGCCAGTCCGCCTGCTCCATGGCGTCGAACACCGCGTCGATGAATGTACGGTCGATGTCCTTGTGGAAGAGGTCGCTCATCGAGTTCACGAAGATCATCCGCGGCTTTTTCCAGAGCACGGGCTGCTTCAGCCTCGACGGCCAGAGTGTCAGGTCAAAGCCCCGCTCGTAGGGGTGTCCAGGGATCCCACGCCAGCGCTCTGCGAACCGCTCGGCGTAGCAGTTATCACAACCGGGACCGACCTTGGTGCAGCCCGTCACCGGGTTCCACGTCGCGTCCGTCCATTCGATGTCTGACTTCTGGGCCAACTGCTCGCCTCACACTTTTTCACAACGGTAACACGCGGTTGACTCAGCACAAAGCACGAACAGCGGCTGGGGTGAGATTGGTCCCAGCTGCAGCCGAACCAGCGCGCAACGGGCGGCGTTCGATGTCTGTTCCATCCGCCATCCAAATGGATTTTCCAAATCGCGTGCATCACGGACTTCGAAAGATCACTTTAAAGCAATGACTTAAAGCTGTTCACCCAAAGCGCGGCGGTTAACAGGTCCGGAGAATATCGGCACGGAGAGAACGCGTGTGCGCCCTTCGGGGCGTGGGCCGGTTAACAGCCCCTCCCGCATAACCCTCGAAAACAACGGAAAAATCCGGCCGTAGCCGGATCGGGAGAACGCTTTCGCGAGGGCAAGTGGCGGAGAGAGTGGGATTCGAACCCACGGTGGGCTTGCACCCACGGCGGTTTTCAAGACCGCTGCCTTAAACCACTCGGCCATCTCTCCTGCGCCGGCGCCCGGCGGAATCGGCGGCGGGCGGGCCGCCGTTCGGGACGGCAGACCATGTCCGTTTCGGCTCCGGTTTTCAAGCCGCAGCGCGCGTGCGGATCGCGCCGCGTCCTGCCTGCCGGCGCGGGGAGGACACGTCGGCCGTCAGTCGGGCCTGTCAAGTCGGGCCTGTCCGTCGGCTCGGCCGGTTGGGCCCGGTCCGTTGGTCGGTTGGGCCCGGTCCGTTGGCCGGTTGGGCCCGGTCTGTCGGCCGGGTGGGTCAGTCCGTTGGCCGGTCGGGCCCGGTCCGGCCTTTCCGTCGGTCGGTCAGTCGTCCGTCCCCGCAACCGCATCTGCTGCAGCGTCGTCGCTGGCGGCGGCTGCGGCCTTGTGGCTGTCGCGGGGCACGTCGAGGCGGTAGACGCCGGCGAAGCCCTCCGGATCGACCGGCTTGCCCTTGCGCAGGATGACGAGGTCGCCGGCGCGGGCGAGGTGGATGGCGCGGGCGCGGATCTGGCGGGCAAGCTGGCGCCAGGCCTTCGGATCGGGGCCGGCGAGCGCACGGGCGACGTCGTCCGGACTGACGGAGCGGCCCGTGCGCGCGATCAGGTCGAAGATCATCTCGGCGATGGCCTCGTCGGAGACTGCCATGGAAGGTTCCTGTCGTTCGTGCGGCACACCCCGTGGGGCGGACCGGCGGCGGCCGGGATCGGAACCCGGCCTGTGTGGGACGCGTCTTGCCTGCTTGCCACGCGCCGCGCAAGCGGCTTTACGGGAACTCATGCCGGGAATCCGGTCCGGAGACGTCGGGCCGGAGAACTTGTCCCGCGGAACACGCTGCGTCGATCCTTCCGCCCGCCGCCCCCGTCGGACTTCATCCCCGTGTCGCGGCTGCGGAGGATGCTCGCGGGTGCCGTCCCTGCATCGAGGCCCCGTCCTGCCTGTCGCCCGTGCCACGCGCCGAGTGCCGGCCTCCGCCGTCTCGAGGTCAGAACCGCACCGTCCGGCTCGCCTTGGACAGGAACTGCCGCCGCAGCAGCACCAGCAGCACCAGCGTCGACGAGACGATCAGCGCCCAGCCGCCGAGGAACCAGCCGAGATAGCCGATCGACAGGAAGAAGGCGCGCAGGCCGCGGTTGAAATGCTGGCCGGCGAGCACGTTGATCCGTGCGGCGCGGTGGATCGCGGCCTCCATCTCCTCGGTGCCGAGCCGGTCGCGGTGGGGCAGGGCGCCGATCAGGATCGAGCAGTAGTTGAAGAGGCGATAGGCCCAGCCGAACTTGAAGAAGGCATAGGCGTAGATCAGCGTCAGGCCGATGATCTTCACCTCCCACGTTGCCCGGTCGAAGGGCAGGGGCAGCGGCAGGTCGGCGAAGATCTCGGTCACCCGGTCGGTGGCGTTCAGCAGCGCAAAGCAGCCGCCGATGGCGAGCAGGGAGGTGGAGGCGAAGAAGGCGGTGCCGTTCTGCAGGCCGGCGATGATCTGGGTGTCGATCATCCTGAGGTCGCGGGCGGCGGCGGTGCGGATCCAGACCTCGCGCTGCCGGTTCATGTTGGCCGACAGCGACACCTGCGCGAAGCGCTCGCTCTCCACCACCAGCGTGAAGAACAGCCAGATGGCGAGAAACCACAGCACCGCCGCGATGTCGGCCGGGGTGAGGGTGGAGAAGAGTTCGGTCAGGGCGCGGTCCTCGCGTGAGGGGCGGGCAACGGTCCTGCGGGCGCCGCCGTGTCTCCGTTGTCGCGCGGCGCGGGGCTGCCGGCAAGAGCAGGAGGCGGCCGGCAGCCCCGTTATTGATTGTGGCGCGATTGGGGCAAAATTCCGGTGGGAAAAATGGCGGGGGGCGGTTTGCCGGCGCGGCGGAAAGCTGCGGATTTTAATCAATTCTTTACTTTATCTCTGCAGTTTTTGCATGGCCGGTCCATGAAACGGGCCTTGCGCGGCATGCGGGAGGTGGTTACATGGGCGCGTCGTCGGTCACGATTGCGGTCGCTTCTGGGCGAAATCGCAGCGGAAGCGTTAACGAAGACCGAACGAATGGAGCAAGGGTCAACATGGACGATCATGTGCAGAAATCTTGCTGGGGCGTGACGACCTGGACGGTCGTGGCTCTGGGGAGTGTTCTGGTTCTGGCGTATCTGCTCGGCGGGTTCGAAACCGTCGCCGTCGCCGCAAGGTAAGGGCCGAAGAAACAGGCCCCGCAGCGGCTTTGAGACGATTAGGCAAGATACGAGGAATCGAAGGCGCGGTCGCGGACCGCGCCTTTTCTGTTTTCTGGCCAACGGCTTGGCGCCCATACCACCGTCATTGCACGGCGGAAAAGCGCTCCAGCCCCGCCGCCAGATCGGCGATCAGGTCGTCCGTGTCCTCAAGGCCGATGTGGAGGCGGATGAGGTGGCCCTCGTCCGTCCACGTCGTCGCGCTGCGGGTCGTGCGCGGATCGGAGACGATGGCGAGGCTCTCGAAGCCGCCCCAGGAATAGCCGAGCCCGAACAGCTCCAGCCCGTCCAGCATCGCCTTCACCGCGTCCAGCGGCGCCTTGCGCGTGACGAAGGAGAAGAGGCCGCAGGCGCCGGCAAAGTCGCGGGCCCAGATGGCATGGCCGGGATCGCCGGCAAGGCCGGGGTGAAGCACGCGCGCCACCTCCGGCCGGTCCGCCAGCCATGCGGCAACGGCGAGCGCGCTCTCCTGATGGCGCGCAAGGCGCACGCCCATGGTGCGCAGGCCGCGCAGGGCCAGATAGATGTCGTCCGGCCCGGCGCAGAGGCCGAGATTTCCATGCGTCGCCTTCAGCGCCGGCCATGCGGCGGCCGAGGCGCTGACCGTGCCCATCATCACGTCGGAATGGCCGACGAGATACTTGGTGCCGGCGGCGATCGACAGGTCGATGCCGTGCTCCAGCGGCCGGAAGAACAGCGGCGTCGCCCAGGTGTTGTCCATCAGCAGGGTCAGGCCGCGCGCCTTGGCCGCCGCCGCGATCGCCGGGATGTCGGGCATCTCGAAGGTGAGCGAGCCGGGCGCCTCCAGATAGACCGCCTTCGTCTCCGGCCGGATCAGCGCGGCGATGCCCTCGCCGACCAGCGGGTCGAAATAGCTGGTCTCGATGCCGTAGCGCTTCAGCGTCGTGTCGCAGAGGTGACGGGTCGGGTGATAGGCGGTGTCGATCATCAGCAGGTGGTCGCCCGCCGACAGGCAGGAGAGTAGCGCGGTGGACACGGCGGCAAGGCCGGACGGCACCAGCACCGTGCCGGCGGCGCCCTCCAGCTCCGTCAGCGCCGATTCGAGCCCGGCGGCTGTCGGATTGCCGCGCCGGCCGTAGACATAGCGCTGCCGGCCGGACAGCATCGTTTCCACATCCGGGAAGGTCACGGTCGAGCCGTGGTAGACGGGCGGGTTGACGAACCCATGCTGCTCGCGTGGCCAGCGCCCGGCGTGGGCAAGGCGGGTGGCGGGGCGGTGGCGCTGGGTGTCGTCGTCTCGGGTCATGATCGCGATCTCTGAAGCAGGCGGGAAACTCGGCGGACGGGCCGGGACGGACAACCCGGCCGACCCAACCGGCGCGGGGGCGGAGTGCAGGAAGCCGGCGCCGCGCGGCGTCGATCATGGTCATCGGCCGGCAGGGGCAGGCGGGTCAAGAGCGCAGGTCATCGGACGACCGGGCACGCGCGACCAAATTGGCAGCAGCATCATCGACGGATCGGTCCTGTCACGCGCCTGCCGTTCGAAGCGCCATTACAGCAAGTCCCTGACTGTAAGGGAAGAATTCAGGATTGGCGAGAAATTGGGCGATGCCATGGTCTCTCCGTGTGCAGCCTAAAGCGCGGTCAGTTTCACGGTCAATAAGGGCTTGACCCCTTGGGTGAATTGCCATGTAGTCGAGATGCGCGGGGCGTCGCATGCAGGGCGAAGCCTCGAAACGTGCCTGGACCGGGCCGGAAACGGACGGGAATACGGGCCGTGCGCCAATCAAACGAAATGCAACCTGGTACAGGGGCACATCCATGAAAAACACGTTCATCCCGGTTCTCGCCGGTGCCGTCGTCGCCATGACGGCCGTCTCCGCGGCCAACGCCGCGACCCTTGACGACGTCAAGAAGAAGGGCTTCGTCCAGTGCGGCGTGAGCACGGGTCTGGCCGGCTTCTCCAATCCCGACGACAAGGGTGAGTGGACCGGCCTCGACGTCGATTACTGCCGCGCCGTGGCGTCGGCCATCTTCGACGACCCGAAGGCGGTCAAGTTCTCGCCGCTCTCGGCCAAGGAGCGTTTCACCGCGCTGCAGTCGGGCGAGGTCGACATCCTCTCGCGCAACACCACCTGGACCATGTCGCGCGACACCCAGATGGGCCTCGCCTTCGTCGGCGTGACCTATTACGACGGCCAGGGCTTCATGATCCCGAAGTCGCTCGGCGTTTCCTCCGCCAAGGAAATCGACGGCGCCTCGGTCTGCGTCCAGACCGGCACCACCACCGAACTGAACCTGTCGGACTATTTCAAGGCCAACGGAATGACCTTCAACCCGGTCGTTCTGGAAAAGCTCGAAGAGGTCAACGCGGCTTATGATGCCGGCCGCTGCGACGTCTACACCACCGACGCCTCGGGCCTCTACGCCATCCGCCTGACCATGTCGAAGCCGGACGACCACATGGTCCTGCCGGAGATCATCTCCAAGGAGCCGCTCGGACCTGCGGTCCGCCAGGGCGACGACCAGTGGTTCGCGCTCAACAAGTGGGTCTACTTCGCGCTGCTCAACGCCGAGGAAATGGGCATCACGCAGGCGAATGTCGAAGAGATGAAGACCTCCGAGAACCCGAACATCAAGCGCCTGCTCGGCGTGGACGGCGATTTCGGCGCCTCGGTCGGCCTGTCCGCCGACTGGGCCGTGAAGGTCATCAAGGGCGTCGGCAACTACGGCGAGATCTTCGCCCGCAACGTCGGCACCGAGACGCCCCTCGGCATCGAACGCGGCCAGAACGCGCTGTGGACCGAAGGCGGCCTGCAGTACGCGCCGCCGGTCCGCTGACGGACCTCTGGATACGGCGTCCGGGCGGGCCTTGCGGCCCGTCCCGGAGGCCGGAACCTGGAACTGGGTGATGCGGGCGGGGCGCCTATGCGATCCGACCCATCCACCCGTGCATGGCCGCGGGCCGTCCAGCTTCATCGCCCTTTCCGATGGGGACCTGCGAGGTTCGCCGCCAGTCTGTCGAGGCCGCACGCCGGCCGGGGACGGTGATCCATGGCAGTTCAGAACGAGACCGGCGACCCACCCGCCAAGTCCAGGGGTGGCAGTGTTCCGTCCTTCGTCTACGACCCGGTCGTCCGGGGCTACGTCTTCCAGTTTCTTCTCGCGGCAGTTCTCGTCTGGCTTGCCTGGGACATCGCGTCCAACACCGCCGAGAATCTTCAGCGCGCCAACATCGCCTCCGGCTTCGGCTTCTTCGACGATCGCGCCGGCTTCGAGATCGCCCAGTCGCTGATCACCTATTCGAGCGATTCGAGCTACGGCGATGCCTTCATCGTCGGCCTGCTCAACACGCTGCTGATCGCGGTGCTCGGCATCATCTTTGCCACCATCATCGGCTTCCTCGTGGGCATCGCCCGCCTGGCGCCGAACTGGATGCTGCGCAAGGTCGCGACGGTCTACGTCGAGATCTTCCGCAACATCCCGGTGCTGCTGCAATTGCTGTTCTGGTACAAGGCGGTGCTCTCGGTGCTGCCGCAGCCGCGCAACGGCATCGAGATGCCGTTCGGCGCCAACCTCAGCAACCGCGGCATGATCATCCCGCGGTTCATTCCCCAGGACGGCTTCGCGATCGTCGTGATCGGCTTTGCCATCGCGGTCGTCGCGGCCATCGTCATCGCACGCTGGGCGCATGCCCGGCAGATGGCGACCGGCCAGCAGTTCAAGACCATGCGGGTCGTGCTCGCCCTGATCATCGGCGTTCCGGTCCTGCTCTATCTCGTCACCGGCATGCCGCTCGAGGTCGAGTATCCGGTCCTGACCGGCTTCAACTTCAGGGGGGGCATCGCGCTCAAGCCCGAGTTCATCGCGCTGCTGCTCGGCCTGTCGATCTACACGGCGGCCTTCATCGCCGAGATCGTCCGTGCCGGCATCAAGGCCGTGAGCTGGGGCCAGTCCGAGGCGGCCTATGCGCTCGGCATCCGCCCGAGCCTCACCACCCGGCTCGTCGTCATCCCGCAGGCGATGCGGGTGATCATCCCGCCGCTCACCAGCCAGTTCCTGAACCTGACGAAGAACTCGTCGCTGGCGGTCGCCATCGGCTATCCGGATCTCGTGTCCGTGTTCTCCGGCACGGTGCTGAACCAGACCGGGCAGGCCGTCGAGGTGATCATCATCACCATGGCGGTCTACCTGACGCTCAGTCTGTCGACCGCCGCCTTCATGAACTGGTTCAACAGCCGCATGCGCCTGGTGGAGAGATGATCCGATGACCACGCAATCGATCTCCTACGTCAGCACGGCCGAAATCCCGTCGTCGCCGCCCCCGGGCAATGCAAAGGGGTTCCCCGCCTGGGCGCGGCAGAACCTGTTCGCCACGCCGCTCAACTCCCTCACCACCATCCTGATCGGCCTGTTCCTCGCCTGGGCGCTGCCGCCGATCCTGAACTTCCTGATCTTCGACGCGGTCTGGTTCGGCGACAGCCGCGAAGCCTGCATCGTCGAGGGGGCGGGGGCCTGCTGGGCCTTCGTCAACGCCAAGTTCGGGCAGTTCATCTACGGCCGCTATCCGCTCGACGAGCGCTGGCGGGTCGATCTGGTGTTCATCCTGTTCGTCATCGGCCTCGTGCCGATCGCGATCCCGAAGGTGCCCTACAAGGGCTGGAACGCGCTCTATCTGCTGCTGGTCTTCCCGATCCTCGCCTTCATCCTGCTCTGCGGCGGCTTCTTCGGTCTCGAAGCGGTTGAGACGTCGCTGTGGGGCGGCCTGCTGGTCACGCTGGTGGTGGCCGTCACGGGCATCGCCGCCTCGCTGCCGCTCGGCGTGCTGCTCGCTCTCGGGCGACAGTCGAAGATGCCGGTCATCAAGATGGCCTCGGTGATCTTCATCGAGTTCTGGCGCGGCGTACCGCTGATCACCGTGCTGTTCATGTCGAGCGTGATGCTGCCGCTGTTCCTGCCGCCCGGCACGAACTTCGACAAGCTGCTGCGCGCGCTGGTCGGCGTCGCCCTGTTCTCCTCCGCCTACATGGCCGAGGTGATCCGCGGCGGCCTGCAGGCGATCCCGAAGGGGCAATATGAGGGCGCGGCGGCGATGGGCCTCGGCTACTGGCCGTCGATGTATCTCATCATCCTGCCGCAGGCGCTCAAGATCGTCATCCCGGGCATCGTCAACAGCTTCATCGCACTGTTCAAGGACACCAGCCTGGTGCTGATCATCGGCATCTTCGACCTGCTCGGCATCGTGCAGCTCAACTTCACCGACCCGAACTGGGCGAGCCCCGTGACGCCGGCGACCGGCTACATCTTCACCGCCGCCGTCTTCTGGGTCTTCTGCTTCGGCATGTCGCGCTACTCGCTCTTCGTGGAGCGCCGGCTCGACACCGGTCACAAGCGATAACGATCAAGAACATCTATCCGGCAGGGAAAACGCAACCCATGAGCACCATGCCTTCCTCCGGTCCCTCATCCGGGCCGTCCGCCATGAAGATCAGCAACGAGATCGCGATCGAGCTGATCGGCGTCAACAAGTGGTACGGCGACTTCCACGTCCTGCGCGACGTGAACCTCACCGTGCACAGGGGCGAGCGGATCGTCATCTGCGGGCCGTCGGGCTCCGGCAAATCGACGATGATCCGGTCGATCAACCGCCTCGAGGAACACCAGAAGGGCAAGATCATCGTCGACGGCATCGAGCTCACCAACGATCTGAAGAAGATCGAGGAGGTGCGCCGCGAGGTCGGGATGGTGTTCCAGCACTTCAACCTGTTCCCGCACCTGACGATCCTGGAAAACTGCACGCTCGCCCCGATCTGGGTGCGCAAGATGCCGAAGAAGCAGGCCGAAGAGATCGCCATGAAGTTCCTGGAGCGCGTGCGCATCCCGGAACAGGCGAACAAGTACCCGGGCCAGCTCTCCGGCGGCCAGCAGCAGCGCGTGGCGATCGCCCGCTCGCTGTGCATGAACCCCAAGATCATGCTGTTCGACGAGCCCACCTCGGCGCTCGACCCGGAGATGGTCAAGGAGGTGCTCGACACCATGATCAGCCTCGCGGAAGAGGGGATGACCATGCTCTGCGTGACCCACGAGATGGGCTTTGCCCGTCAGGTGGCCAACCGCGTGATCTTCATGGACCGCGGCCAGATCGTCGAGCAGAACGAGCCGGAAGCCTTCTTCTCCAATCCGCAGCACGAGCGCACCAAGCTGTTCCTCAGCCAGATCCTGCACTGATCGGATCGAACCTCCGGATCGGCCTCGCCGGTCCCCGCTGCGGCCGGGCCTGTCCCGGCCGTCTGCATTCTGGAACCTTGCTGCCGTTGGCACGTCAGTCAGGGTGCTTGATCCGGAAGCGGACGGCGGCGATGCTGGCACGACCATGAAACGGGAGAGGGCCGCCGGCAGGGTTCGGCGACGCCCGGAGGAGGATGAATGGCGAAGGGCTACCAGGACCTGCTGCGCGAGGCCGAAGCGGTGATCGAGACCGTTCCGGCCATCGATGCGCTGGCGCTCGCCGGCGACGACAACGTCGTCTTCGTCGACCTGCGCGATCCGCGCGAACTGGAGCGGGAAGGGCGCATCCCCGGCGCGTTCCACTGTCCGCGCGGCATGCTGGAGTTCTGGGTCGATCCGGAGAGCCCCTATCACAAGGCGATCTTCCAGGAGCCCAAGCGCTTCGTCTTCTACTGCGCCAGTGGCTGGCGCTCGGCGCTCGCCACCCGAACGGCGCAGGAGATGGGTCTTGCGCCCGTCGCCCATGTCGGTGGCGGCTTTTCCGCCTGGAAGACGGCGGGCGGCCCGGTGGAGACGGTCGAGAAGAAGGGCTGACAGGCCAGCAACGGGCGGCGGTGCGAGGGCGTCCGCCGTTTTCGCCGATCAGGCTTCGGGCAGCGGCATCTGCGGCACGAGCCAGTCGTCGGTCGGGAAATCGTAGATCAGGCCGCTGCGGGTCTGGCTCGGCAGCACGGTTTCCACGAGAAAGGGCGCGAGATCCTCCGGCGTCTTCAGCGTCATCGCGTCCTCGCCCGGCATCGCCTGCGCACGCATGCGCGTGCGCAGCGGGCCGGGGTTGAGCAGGTTGACGCGCACGTTGCTGGTGGTGACCGTCTCGGCCGCATAGGTGCGGATCATCACCTCCAGCGCCGCCTTGGAGACCGCGTAGGGCCCCCAGTAGGCCCGGCACTTGTGGGCGGCGCCCGAGGTGACGAACACGGCCCGGCCGGCCGGAGACTGGCGCAGCAGCGGATCGAGCGAGCGGACCAGCCGCCAGTTGGCGTCGACGTTGACGCGCATCACCTCGTCCCAGCGCTTCGGATCCACATGGCTGAGCGGCGACAGCGGCCCGAGCACGCCGGCATTGCCCACCAGAACGTCGACCCGGCCATAGCGCTCGTAGAGGGAGAGGCCGAGCCGGTTCAGGGCGTCGCCGTCGGTGATGTCGAGGGGGGCAAGGGTGGCGGAGCCGCCGGCCGACGTGATCTCGTCGTCGAGCTCTTCGAGCGCGCCCTGGGTGCGGGCGATCGCGATGACGTGGTGGCCGGTCTTCGCCAGTTCCAGCGCGGCGGCGCGGCCGATGCCGCGTGAGGCACCGGTAACGACTGCGATGCGTTTGGCGTCGGCGGCGTCGGCCATGTCCGTTTCCACTCCCGAGGATCACGTTGCGTCCGGTCCGTTGGGACCGAACGTCTTGAACGCGATCGCTGCCCGGAAGTCAAAGCGGAATTTTCACCGCGGGCGCTGCCGCCCGCGGTGCGAGCCGTCAGGAGACGTCCGAGAGCAGCGACAGCTGGCGGACGTTGCTGTTGCCGTTGCGGTCGGTCAGCACGGTCGGATAGTCGCCGGTGAAGCAGGCGTCGCAATATTGCGGCATCTCGTTGTTGCGGCGCGCCTCGCCGACCGCGCGGTAGAGGCCGTCGATCGACAGGAAGGACAGGCTGTCGACGTTGATGTAGTTGGCCATCTCGGCGATCGACATCCGCGAGGCCAGCAGCTTGCCCTTCTCCGGCGTATCGACGCCGTAGAAGCAGCTGTCGGTGGTCGGCGGGCTGGCGATCCGCATGTGCACCTCGCGGGCGCCGGCATCGCGCACCATCTGAACGATCTTCAGCGAGGTCGTGCCGCGCACGATCGAATCGTCGACCAGCACCACGCGCTTGCCGGCGATCACCGCGCGATTGGCGTTGTGCTTCAGCTTCACGCCCATGTTGCGGATGCTGTCCGACGGCTCGATGAAGGTGCGGCCCACATAGTGGTTGCGGATGATGCCGAGGTCGAAGGGGATGCCCGAGGCCTCGGCAAAGCCGATCGCCGACGGCACGCCGGAATCGGGCACCGGCACCACCACGTCGGCATCCACCGGCATCTCGCGGGCAAGCTCCGCGCCGATGCGCTTGCGCACGTTGTAGACGCTGGTGCCCTTGTGCACCGAATCGGGCCGGGCGAAATACACGTATTCGAAGATGCAGAAGCGCGAGCGCTGCGACCCTTGCGCGCCGAAGGGGCGCAGGCTCTCGATGCCGTCCTCGGTGATCACCACCATCTCGCCCGGCTCGACCTCGCGCACGAAGCGCGCGCCGATGATGTCGAGCGCGCAGGTCTCGGAGGCGACCACGGTGGCGCCGTTGATGTCGCCGAGCACCAGCGGGCGGATGCCGAGCGGATCGCGGCAGCCGATCAGTTTCTTTTCCGAAATGCAGACCAGCGAATAGGCGCCCTCGATCCGGTGCAGCGCGTCGATGACGCGGTCGACCAGCGGCCCGCGCGAACTGGTCGCGATCAGGTGCAGGATGGTCTCGGTGTCGGAGGTCGACTGGAAGATCGAGCCGCGGCGCTGAAGCTCCTTCTGGAGGGTCATCGCGTTGGTGAGATTGCCGTTGTGGGCGACCGCGAAGCCGCCGCCGGCAAATTCGGCGAACAGCGGCTGGATGTTGCGGATGCCGGCGCCGCCGGTGGTGGAATAGCGGTTGTGGCCGATCGCGCGGTCGCCGGGCAGGCGGGCGATCACCGACGGCTTGGTGAAATTGTCGTCGACGAGGCCGACGTGGCGTTCGGTGGAGAACTGGGTGCCGTCGAAGGCGCAGATGCCGGCTGCTTCCTGGCCGCGATGCTGCAGGGCGTGCAGGCCCAGCGCGGTCAGCGCGGCGGCATTCTGGGCGCCGAACACGCCGAAGACGCCGCATTCCTCGTGAAAGCGGTCGTCGTCACCCGCGTCGAACGGATGTGTGGTGAAATTCATCATCGGCACAACTCCCGGAAACGCGCGCTCGTTCCGTGCTCGGCAAGCGGGCCAGATTGTGGCGGCAGCCCGCATCCGCCTCGTCATGCCCGTGAGCCAGCCACCGCAGGTGACGCCACAGGTCTTGCACCCGCCGGTCTTGCGCCGGCGTCCTCCGCGCTCCGCCTGCGAACAGTTCGCGAGGGGAACGCCCGTCACGAGATCTCGCCAGGAGGTCTCGCCCCGAGGTCGTTGCTGCCGATCCCTGCCGGCAGCAACCGCGCATCCCTTAGCCGCCGCCACCGTGGGGCGCAACGCAAATCAGCGGCTTGGCCGCGATGGCAGCCATGCGACACGACGGCTTCAAGCCGGCGCGCCGCTTCCTACGGCTGGCCCGTCGACTGGATCAGCTGGTCGAGATGGTTCTGGTCGTTCTGCGGATAGTCGATGTCGTCGGGCGATGCCGGGCCGCCGCCGGCCTCCGGCGGGACCGTGCTGCCACCGGTATCCGGCGCGGCGGGGGCCTCCGACGAGGGCTCCTCGACCATCGGATTGCGGAACCGGTCGAGCACCTCCTGCTCGGGATCCTCGGGCAGGGCGGCCTGCAGCTGGTCGCCGAGCGCGATCAGCAGCGGCCGCGACTTGGCGTCGGCGATCCAGCGCGGATAGGAGCTTTCGTCGGGCATGAACCAGGCGAAGAACATCATGCCGACCACGACCAGCAGCAGGCCGCGCAGCGCACCGAACACGAAACCGAGCGTGCGGTCGAGCGCGCCGATCCGGCTGTCGAGCACCAGGTCGGAGATGCGCATGGTGATGAAGCTGACGACGAGCAGCGTCAGCAGGAAGATGCCGCCGGCGCTGATCGCCACGGCGATCTGCTTCTGGGCGACATGGTCCTGCACATAGGGCAGGAGGTCGTCGTAGAAGAAGAAGGCGGCCGCCGCCGCCGCGATCCACGACACGATGGACAGCACTTCGCGCACGAAGCCGCGGATCATCGCGAGAACCGCCGAAATCATCATGATGACGAGCAGAATTCCGTCGAGAAGAGTGATCGGCATGTCCCGCTTCCAGTTTCCCCGTCGGGGCGTTCCCCGATTCCGCGCGTCACCTTGCGGAATCTGAATCGCCCACGCACCTGACGGAAACCATATCTCACAAAAAACGGGCGCTGCCACCCCTTCCGCAGTGCGGCAGGCCCTTGGCGCGGCTCGATCACCCGAAAACAATGCCGCAGCAGGCACCTCAAGGCCGAAGCGTCCCCGTCTTCCGGCCAGGCCGACCCGACAACCGCGTCGGCCGCCCTGTCCGGAGAGGCGCAACGCACCCGTCAGCGACTGCCGCGGGCCATGCGCCGCTCGTCGCCGCCGGCGGGTCGGCCCCGCGGCCCGGCGTCGGACGATCCGCCCCGGCCGTCATCGCGGCCATGGTCCCTGCCACCATCCCTGCCGCCGTCGCGGCCCCCGTCACGCCCCATGTCACGCCCGTCACTGCCGGCCGCGGCCGCGATCTTGGCCACCAGTTCGGCGAGCTGGCCGATGGTGGTCAGCCGCATGTCGGAGCCGCGCTCCTCGCTGCCCTGCGCCGCCGGGCAGACCGCGCTGGCAAAGCCGAGCTTCTCGGCCTCCTTCAGCCGCAGCTGCGCCTGCGCCACCGGCCGCACCGTGCCGGACAGGCTGACCTCGCCGAACCAGACGCAGTCGGGATCGAGCGCGACGCCCGCCAGCGAGGAGACCAGCGCCGCCGCCACCGCGATGTCGGCGGCCGGCTCCTGGATGCGCAGCCCGCCGGCGATGTTGAGATAGACGTCATGCTGGCCGAAGCGCACGCCGCAATGGGCCTCCAGCACGGCGAGAATCATCGACAGGCGGCTGCTGTCCCAGCCGACCACGGCGCGGCGCGGCGTGCCGAGCGCCGTCGGGGCGACCAGCGCCTGGATCTCCACCAGCACCGGCCGCGAGCCCTCGAGTCCTGCGAAGACCGCAGCGCCGGGGCTCGCCCGGCTGCGCTCGCCGAGGAACAGTTCGGACGGGTTCGGCACCTCGCGCAGGCCCTTGCCGGTCATCTCGAACACGCCGATCTCGTCGGTCGGGCCGAAGCGGTTCTTGACCGAGCGCAGGATGCGGAAATGGCCGGCGGCATCGCCCTCGAAATAGAGCACGGCGTCGACCATGTGCTCGACCACCCGCGGCCCGGCGATGGTGCCGTCCTTGGTCACGTGGCCGACCAGCACCACCGTGCAGCCGCTTTCCTTCGCAAAGCGGATCATCGACTGGGCGGAGGTGCGCACCTGCGTCACGGTGCCGGGCGCCGATTCGACGAGTTCGGTCCACAGCGTCTGGATCGAATCGATGATCACCAGCGCCGGCCGGTCGCCGGTGTCGAGCGTCGTCAGGATGTCCTCGACGCTGGTCTCGGCGGCAAGCCGCACCGGCGCGTCGAGCAGGCCGAGCCGCTCGGCGCGCAGCCGCACCTGCGCGATCGCCTCCTCGCCGGAAATGTAGACCACCTGCTCGCCGGCCCGCGCCAATGCGGCCGCCGCCTGGATCAAAAGCGTCGACTTGCCGATGCCCGGATCACCGCCCACTAGCAGCGCCGAGCCGCGCACGAAGCCGCCGCCGGTCACCCGGTCAAGCTCGGGAATGCCGCAGCGGATGCGCGGCGCGCTTTCGGTCGCCCCGGCGAGCGGCACCAGCGGCACGACGCGCCCCTTGCGCGGCTTGCGCCCCGGCCCGCCGCCAATGCCCCCGCCGTCGACCTCCTCGACGATCGAGTTCCACTCGCCGCAGGCATCGCACTTGCCGCCCCACTTGGTGCTGACCGCCCCGCAGGACTGGCAGACATATCTCGCGCTTCGCTTGGCCATGGGTCCTCTGTCGTCCGACGTAAGCGGACATCAGATCAGAATGTTCCTGTTTTGTACAGGGTCGATGTGGGTCGGGGAGTTCTGCGACCGGTCACACGATCACCCGCCTGTACCGCGGTCCCAGACTCGTCAGGAATTCATACCCGATCGTGCCGGCGCGGGCGCGGCGCGGTCGATGGGGATGTTGGCGCCGAACAGTTCCACGAACACGCCGCGGCGGGCGAGGCGGTCGGGCACGTCGGTGACGTCGATCGCGATCAGGTCCATGGAGACGCGGCCGACGATCGGGGCAAGGTGCCCTTCGATGGCGGCGGTGGCGCCGGCCTTGCCACTGTGAGATCCGGCGGCGCGCAAAAAACCGTCGGCATAGCCGACCGAGATCACCGCGATCCGCGAGGGGCGCGGCGCCATCCAGGCCGCGCCGTAGCCGACCGTGGCGCCGGGCGCCACGTCGCGCACCATCAGGATCCGCGCCTCGAGCGTCACCACCGGCCGCATCGGGTTGGCGACATCGACCACCGCCGCCCCGCCGTAGAGCGAGATCCCGGGCCGCAGCACGTCATGGTGCGCGTCCGGGCCGAGGAAGACCCCGGCGGAATTGGCGAGCGAGCCGGGAAGGTCCGGCAGCAGCCGCCGCGCCTGCGCAAACGCCGCGATCTGCGCGGCATTGAGCGGATGGGCCGGCGTGTCGGCGCAGGCAAAGTGGCTCATCAGCAGCGCCGGGGCGGCGCCCTCCCGCAGCGCAGGGTCGGCCGCGAGGGCCGCGGTCTCGCCGAGCGACAGGCCGAGCCGGTTCATGCCGGTGTCGACGTGGATCGCCGAGGGCAGGGGGGCGCCGGTCGCCGCGCGGAAGGCGGCCCATTCCTCGATCTCGGGCATGCTGCCGAGAACGGGCCGAAGGTCGTGGTCGGCAAGGAACGGGGCCGCGCCCTCGAACAGGCCGTTCAGGACATAGATGGTCGCCTGCGGCGCGGCTTTCCGGGCGCGCGCGCCCTCGGCCGGCAGGGCGACGAAGAAGGTGCCGCAGCCGGACTTGGCCAGCGCCGCGACCACGGTCTCGATGCCGATGCCATAGCCGTCGGCCTTGACCACGGCGGCGCAGGTGGAGTTGGGCGCGCGGGCGCCGAGGTCACGCCAGTTGGCGACGAGTGCGGCGAGGTCGATGGTGATGCGCGCGCCGGCGGTGGCCGCCTCCGTCGCCTCGATCGCGGCCTCGCTCATCGACGATGCCGTTTCGCTTTGTCCGGAAAGGCGCGGGTTGCTGCTCGTCATCGTCTCCGCCCCGGTCACTCCATGCGCATCGGAGCATAGTCGTCGCGGCTGAGATTCGAGAAGCGGGTATACTGGTTCTCGAAGGCCAGTTTCACGGTGCCGGTCGGCCCGTGGCGCTGCTTGGCGATCAGCACCTCGGCGATGCCGTGCACGGCCTCCATTTCGGCCTGCCATTTGAAATACTCTTCCGAGCCTTCCTTCGGCATCTTCGACTGGAGGTAGTATTCGTCGCGGTAGATGAACAGCACCACGTCGGCGTCCTGTTCGATCGAGCCGGATTCGCGCAGGTCCGAGAGCTGCGGCCGCTTGTCCTCGCGGCTTTCCACCTGGCGCGACAGCTGCGACAGGGCGACGATCGGCACCTGCAGCTCTTTCGCGAGTGCCTTGAGGCCGGTGGTGATCTCGGTGATCTCCTGCACGCGGCCACCGGACGCGCTCTTGGAGGTGCCGGACAGGAGCTGGAGATAGTCGACGATCAGCACGTCGAGCCCGCGCTGGCGCTTGAGCCGCCGGGCGCGCGCCGACAGCTGGGCGATCGAGATGCCGCCGGTCTGGTCGATGTAGAGCGGAACGACCTGCATCTCCTGGGCGACACCGGCGAGCCTTGCGAACTGGTCCTCGTCGATGTTGCCGCGCCGGATGTCGGAGGAGGAGATCTCCGCCTGCTCGGCGAGAATACGGGTCGCGAGCTGTTCGGACGACATCTCGAGGCTGAAGAAGCCGACGATGCCGCCGTTCATCGTCTTCATCGTGCCGTCCGGCTGCTCGGCGGCCTCGTAGGCGCGGGCGATGTTGAAGGCGATGTTGGTGGCGAGCGACGTCTTGCCCATGGCGGGGCGGGCGGCAAGGATGATCAGGTCCGAGCGCTGCAGGCCGCCCATGGTGCGGTCGAGATCGGACAGGCCGGTGGAGATGCCCGAGAGATGCCCGTCGCGCTGGAAGGCGGCGGCGGCCATGTCGATGGCGTCGCGCAGCGCCTCGGAGAAGGTGTGGAAGCCGCCGTCGTAGCGTCCGGTCTCGGCCAGCTCGAACAGCCGCCGCTCGGCATCCTCGATCTGGTTGCGCGGCGGCATGTCGATCGGCGCGTCGAAGGCGATGTTGACCATGTCCTCGCCGATCCGGATCAGGTTCCGGCGCACGGCAAGATCGTGGATCGTCCGGCCGTAGTCCTCGGCGTGATGATCGTCGTCGCCTCGGAGGTGAGGCGCAGGAGATAGGTCGTGACCGGCAGGTCGCCGATCGTGTAGTCCGCCGGGTAGAAGGACTTAAGCGTGATCGCCGAGGCCACCTTGCCGGCCCGGATCAGCTGGCTCGATTTCTCGTAGACGACCTTGTGCTGCTCGACGAAGAAATGCGCCGGCTCCAGGAAGTCGGAGACCCGGAAGAAGGTCTCGTTGTTCATCAGGATGGCGCCCAGAAGCTGGCGCTCGGCTTCCACGTTGTGCGGGGAGAGGCGGGGCAGCGATCCGCTGTCTTCGATCTTCTTGGCCGGTGCGATCATGTCAGTCCAGGTCACGTCATCCGTCTGCGCGCGGAAAGGCCGCGTCGGCACACGAGAGTACAACATCGAGGGGCGGCCGGCCCGTTCACGCGGAAACCGGAGGCGACGGCCGTGGGGTCACATCCTGCCCTGCGCCGGTCGGTTCATGGCAGCAGGGAAGGCGAAAGTGGTTAGCCGGAGCTTAACGCCATTTTCGTGCGTGGCTCACACCCATCTGCAACAGGGGCCCCGAAACCGCAGCCAGGGCCGGCTTTCCCCTGATATCAACAGGGCCGCATCGAAAGGCTGGCACCGGCGCGCAGGAGCGTTGACTCCTTCCGGCTGCACAGATTCCCGCGCGGGGAGCGTTCAGTGCGGAAAGGTCTCGCGTCTGCCGTGCGGCTGGCCGCGTGATTCGGCCGGCACGGCGCGCATCAGCGACACCGGCGGGAGCCGGCAACGGCGGCGCAAACGCAGAAAGGCGCCACGAGGGCGCCTTTCCGGTGTCTGGCAGGGAGGCGTCGAGGGATCAGCCCTCTTCGCGCTCGTCCTCGTCGCCCTCGTCCTGCTCGTCCATGATCGAGCCGACTTCGCGCACGAAGCCCTCGTCGCGCTGGGTCAGGTCCTCGCCGCGCGCTGGCGGGAGGCCTCGTCCTCGGAGCGGGCCACGTTGATCGTGATGCCGGCCGCGACCTCCGGGTGCAGCTGGATCGTGACCGGGTGCACGCCGATCGCCTTGATCGGGGCTTCGAGCGCGACCTGGGTGCGGTTGATGGCAAAGCCGGCCTCGACGAGGATGTCGACGATGTCACGGGCGGAAACCGACCCGTAGAGCTGACCGGTCTCGGCGGCCTGGCGCACGACGACGAAGCTGCGCTGGTCGATGCTGACCTTGAGCTGCTCGGACTCCGAACGGCGCTCCTCGTTGCGGGCGATCAGCGCGGCCTTCTCGGATTCGAAGCGGGCCATGTTGGCCTTGTTGGCGCGCAGCGCCTTGCCCTGCGGCAGCAGGTAGTTGCGGGCAAAGCCGTCGCGGACCTTGACGGTCTCGCCCATGTTGCCGAGGCGTCCGACGCGCTCGAGAAGAATGACTTCCATCTGTCTGCTCCTTGATGTGTGGTGGTCTGTCGTCGTTGAAGTCTGTCGAAAGTCGGGATTACCGGAAACCGTTGCCCTGTCCGAGCACGCGCCGCCGGATGCCGGCCAGCGTGTCGACGGCGCCGAGCGCGGTCATCAGCAGGATCGGCAGGGTGAAGAGGATGGTGAGACCGTAGAGCATCGCGAGGATCACGCCGCGCGCCTTGTTGTTCCGGCTGATCACGTGAACGACGGCGAAGCCGGCGATCGCGAGCAGCATGCCGAACGAGCCGGCGACGACCCGTGCCGCAAGGCCGAGCCCGCCCGACGCCATCGACGCGATCACCGCCGCGCCGAAGATGCCGACCACCAGCGTGGGCAGGTGGATCGTCACGGCCACGGGCTCCTTCGGCCGGCGCAGGCGTCCGGAAATCCGCACCACCACCGCGCCGAGCCAGAGGTTGATCGTCATCAGCGCCATGAAGCCGAAGCCGGAGATCAGCGGCACCAGGTTGCCGTAGAGCGCCAGCATGCTGTCCAGCGTTTCGGCATCCGGGCGGTTCACGTCCGGACTGTCGGCGTAGAGCGGCGCGAAGGCGACCCGGGCTTCGGCGACGAAATTCTCGACCGAGTAGTCGCCGATGAAGCCGAGCGCGATGATCGACCCGGCCGAGATCGCAGCGATCATCACCAGGATCCGCCCGATCGGATAACACTCCAGCACCGGCGCCCCGGCCGGCATGGCCGCGCCGTCGTCCACCGGCCGGGCAAGACCGAGCAGATGAGCATAGAGCGCCATCGGCAGGGCATTGCTCACGGCAAAGGCCGCGGCGGGCATCGGTCCGTAGACGAAGGTCTCGACGACGATGGCGGTGACGGCCGCGACCAGCGCGGACATCGTGCCCCAGCCGAGACCGGCGATGGCGATGGGCAGGACGGCCAGGAAGGAGAGCGGCAGCGCAAGAAGGCCGCCGCCGAGCGGGGCCGAGAACAGCACGGCGGAGGTAAGTCCGCCGGCAATGCCGATCAGGATGCTGTTCATCTTGTCTCTTCGCTGTCCCGCATGGCGCGGTTAGAGAAAGGTTGCCTGGCCATGGGGCCGGACCCGTCCCAACTCGGTTGCTCTGGTCTCGTCGGGAGTGTCCGGTCCGACCGGATGTCTCCCGCGGTTGGCACCCGGGGCGCCGTGCGCCCCGGACACCGTCATGTCAGGCCGAAGCCCTTACTTGATCACGAAGGGCAGCAGGCCGAGGAAGCGGGCGCGCTTGATCGCCTTGGCGAGCTCGCGCTGCTTCTTGGCCGACACCGCGGTGATGCGCGAGGGCACGATCTTGCCGCGCTCGGAGATGTAGCGCTGCAGCAGCCGCACGTCCTTGTAGTCGATCTTCGGGGCGTTGGCGCCGGAGAACGGGCAGGTCTTGCGACGGCGGAAGAAGGGACGACGGGCCGGAGCCGCGGTCGAAGTGGTTTCCATGGATTAACCTCCGAAAGAGTCGTCGCGGCGCGGGCCACGATCGCGGCGCGGGCCGCGGGCCTCACCGAAGCGGCCGCCACCGGGGCCGCCACGCTCGGGACGCTCACCGGGACGATCGTCGCGGTCGCGCTTCTGCAGCATCGCGGAGGGGGCTTCCTCGAGCTCGTCGACCGAAACGGTCATGAAGCGCAGGACGTCCTCGTTGATGCGCATCTGGCGCTCCATCTCGGCGACCGCAGCGTGCGGGGCATCGAGATTCATGAGCACGTAGTGCGCCTTGCGATTCTTGCGGATGCGATAGGCGAGGGCCTTCACGCCCCAGTTCTCGACCTTCGCGACCTTGCCACCGTTTTCCTCGATGACGGTCTTGTACTGTTCGACGATACCGTCGACCTGCTGGCTCGACACATCCTGTCGGGCCAGGAACACATGCTCGTAGAGCGCCATGTG
>NZ_MCRJ01000053.1 GCF_001720135.1 Methylobrevis pamukkalensis | reverse complement strand
TCCTCGCCTTCATCGTCCCCTCCCCCCTTGTGGGGGAGGGACAGGGAGGGGGGTGAGCGGCACGGCAAGACCGTGCGCCCTCTCTTCGTCACGAGCGAACACTCAAGCGCACGTTCACATCACGGCCACCTCGCCTCCGCCCAGACGGACCATCGACATGTATGACGCAGACTTTCTCACCCGCCTCTCCTCCGGCCTGCGCGCCGCCCTGCCGCGCTGGGGGCTGGCGGAGACGGCCGAGCTGACGCTGCTCACCATCTCCGAGAACGCCACCTTCCGCGCGCGCGATCCGGACAGCGGCGCGGAGGTGATCTTCCGGGTGCATCGCCCCGGCTATCACACCAAGGCCGAGATCGCGTCGGAGCTTGCCTGGCTTGGCGCGCTCGGCCGCGACGGCGTGGTACCGACGCTGACGGCGATCCCGCAGACCGACGGCAGCCTGATCGCCGACATCGACGACGGCGGCACGATTCGCCACGCGGTGGCCTTCGGCCTCCTGCCCGGCCGCGAGCCGGCCGAGGGCGAGGACCTGCCGCGCTGGTTCCGCGAGCTTGGCGCGATCAACGCCCGCCTCCACGCCCATGCCAAGACCTGGACGCGGCCCGAAGGCTTCGTGCGCAAGACCTGGGACTTCGACGCCATGCTCGGCGGCGTGCAGCTCTGGGGCGACTGGCGCGAGGGCCTCGGCCTCGACGACGAGGGCCGCGCCGTGCTCGAACAGACCGCCGCCCGCCTCGGCGAGCTGCTGGAGGCTTATGGCCACGGCGAGGACCGTTTCGGGCTGGTGCATGCGGACATGCGCGTCGCCAACCTCCTCGTCGACGGCGACCGCCTGTCGGTGATCGATTTCGACGACTGCGGTTTCAGCTGGTATCTCTATGACTTTGCGGCTGCGATCAGCTTCATCGAGCATGAACCCTACATTCCGGAGCTGCTGGCCGCCTGGATCGAGGGCTACCGGACGGTGACGCCGCTGCCCGATGCCGACTGCGCGATCATGCCGGTGTTCATCATGCTGCGACGCATGCTGCTCACCGCCTGGATCGCTTCCCACGCCGAGACGCCGACGGCGCAGGCGATGGGCGAAGCCTACACCCACGGCACGGTCGCGCTGGCGCGCGCCTTTCTGAACGATCATGGCCCCAATGATCACGACACGGCGCAGGGAGGACAGTCCGCATGAGCGCATCCGCGGAAAAGGAAATCCTCGCCCTCAACGCCTTCGGCAACCGCGACACCGCCGGGCTCCGGCCCGAGGTGGAGGCGCTGGTGCGGCGCCGTCGCGCAAGCTATGGCGCCGGCACGGTGCTGTTCTACGAGGAGCCGCTGAAGATGCTGCGCGCGGAGGGGGCGACCATGTACGCCTCCGACGGGCGGGCCTATCTCGACTTCTACAACAACGTCCCCACGGTCGGGCATTGTCATCCGAAGGTGGTGGAGGCGGTGCGTCGCCAGATCGGCGAACTCAACATCCACTCGCGCTATCTCTACGATGTCGCCCACGACTATGCCGAGAAGCTGCTCGCGACCTTTCCCGCGCCGCTTTCCAATCTGGCGCTGACCTGCACCGGCAGCGAGAGCAACGACCTGGCGCTGCGGCTCGCCCGCATCTTCACCGGGGCCGAGGGTGTCGTCGTCACCGAGACGGCCTATCACGGCAACACGGCCGCCGTGACCGAGGTCTCGCCCTCGTCCTACAAGCGGGGCGGACCGCCGTCCCGGGTGCGCAGCGTGCCGGCGCCCGATCCGCGCGTCTATGGCGACGACGTCGCCGCCGGTTTTGCGGCCGCCGTGGCCGCGGCGATCGAGGCGATGGCGGCGGACGGCATCCGTCCGGCGGCGCTGCTGGTCGACACGATCTTTTCCTCCGATGGTGTCTTCGCCGATCCGCCCGGGTTCCTTGCCCCGGCGGTGGCGGTGATGCGGGCGGCGGGCGGCCTCTACATCGCCGACGAGGTGCAGCCGGGCTTCGGGCGCACCGGCGCCGGCATGTGGGGATTTTCGCGCCACGGCGCGGTGCCGGACATCGTCACCATGGGCAAGCCAATGGGCAACGGCTACCCGATCGCCGGCCTCGTCACCCGGCCTGACGTGCTCACCCGCTTCTACGAGGACTTCGGCTATTTCAACACCTTCGCCGCAAGCCCCGCCGCAACCGCCGCGGCGCTCGCCGTGCTGGAGGCGATCGAGGAGGACGGCCTTGTCGAGAACGCCGCGTCGGTCGGCGGACGGCTGAAGGCCGGTCTCGAAGATCTCGCCACCCGCCGCCCCGGCATCTCCGCCGTGCGCGGCGCAGGGCTCTATCTCGGCGTCGAGTTCCGCGATGCGCCGGCGCTTCCGATCCCGCCACGGCAACGCGGCTGATCAACGAGTTGCGCGAGGAGGGCATCCTGATCGGCGCGGCCGGCCGCTACGGCGACACGCTCAAGATCCGCCCGCCGCTGTGTGTCACCACGGCGGACACCGACCGGCTGGTGGCCGCCCTCGACAAGCTGCTGCCGGCACGCTTCGACTGACGGACCGGACCCGGTGTGCCTGTTTTCGCGCCGGGTCTGTCCACAATCTGGGCCTGTCCAGATATTGACCAATTCCACGGCGAGGCCTAACGTCGTGACCACATCGGCACCTGACCGCCACCGGCAATCACGCCTCGACACCCGCGCTGACGCGCGAGTCGGGGCTTTTTTTGTTCGGCAGG
Organism: Methylobrevis pamukkalensis; assembly: GCF_001720135.1. Taxonomy (GTDB): domain Bacteria; phylum Pseudomonadota; class Alphaproteobacteria; order Rhizobiales; family Pleomorphomonadaceae; genus Methylobrevis; species Methylobrevis pamukkalensis. Next base: position 25,217 of record NZ_MCRJ01000053.1, on the reverse strand, counting down.
CGGGACGTGCCGGAAACGGCTGCCGCGCGCGATCGCGCGGCGCGATCCAGACCCGCGCCGGACCCTCGATGACCCGCCAGACGATCCCCGTCTCGATCATCTTTTCCACCGTCGGAGCCTATGCCGGGCTCGGCCGGGCCGCGCTCGACGGTGCTCTGGCGGCCGTTGCCGAGGTCAACGCCGACGAACGGCAGCCCTTCCGGATCGAGCCCGTGGTCGCCGACCCCGGCGGCACGGCGGAACTCTACGGTTTCCACGCCGAGCGCGCCCTGTCGGGACGAAGCTGCCGCCACATCATCGGCACGCTCACCTCCTGGAGTCGCAAGGAGGTGATCCCGGTGGTGGAGCGCCACGGCGGACTGCTCTGGTACGCCTTTCCCTACGAGGGCTTCGAGACCAGCGACCACGTGCTCTATTTCGGCGCCTGTCCCAACCAGCACCTGCTGCCGCTGCTGGACCACGTGCTGCCGCGCCACGGCAGCCGCCCGTTTCTGGTCGGCTCCAACTACATCTGGGGCTGGGAGATCAACCGCATCGCCCGCGAGCTGATCGAGGCCGGCGGCGGCGCGGTCCGGGGCGAGCGCTACCTGCCGCTCGGCGCGGTCGACGTGATCCATCTCGTGGAAGAGATCCGGCAGACCCGGCCGGACTTCGTGCTGAGCAACCTGATCGGCCCGTCTGCCCGCGCCTTCGTCGAGGCCTATGCGGATCTCGGCCGCTCCGATCCGGCCTTCGCGCCGTCGCGCCGGCCGATCGTCAGCTGCAACATGACCGAGATCGATCTCGAGGCGATGGGGCCGGCCGCGGCCGGGCATCTGGCGACCGCGATCTATTTCGACAGTCTCGACACGGCGGAAAACCGTCAGTTCAAGGAGCGCCTTGCCGCCCGCCACGGGATGGAACGGCCGGTCTCTTCCTGCCTCGTCTCGGCCTATTCGGCCGTGAAGGTGCTTGCCGCGGCCGTCGCCGAGGCCGGGACCGACGATCCGCAGGCGGTGCGTGCCGTCGTCACCTCGCGCGGCTTCGAGACCCCGCTCGGCATGGTCCGCGTCGACCCGGCGACCCAGCACGCCGCCGTCCGGCCCCACCTCGGCCGGGCGCGCGCCGACGGCGGCTTCGACATTCTTCAAAGCGCGGACGAAGCGATTCTCGCCGATCCCTATCTCGTCACCGTGCCGCGCCGAGCGAGTGTCGCGGGCGACCGGCCGCTGAAGGTGGTGCCGTGAGCGCCCGCCGCCGCCGCCCCCTTGCCGAATGGCACGCCGTGGTGTTGCACCGGCCGCATCCGGCGGCGGACGCGCTCGTGCGCCAGCTGGAGCGGCTGCGCATCACCACGCGGCTGGTCTGGCCGGAACTTACGGCCGCCGAGGCGTCCGCCGACGTGGTCTTCTTCGATGCCGACATGGGCTACGACGGGCAGTTTCCCTGGCCGGCCGGGCATGCGCCGATGCCGCTGGTGGCGCTGATCGGCTCCGAGGCGCCGGGCCGGGTGGAGTGGGCGCTCGCCCAGGGCTCCGACGCCCATCTGCTCAAGCCGATCGGCTCGGCCGGGGTCTACAGCGCCATCCTCATCGCCGCCCACGGCTTTGCCGCGCGCTCGCCCAGGCCGAGGAGATCCGCGATCTGGAAGGCCGGCTGCGTCGCCGTCCGGACGTGGTTCGCGCCGTGGTCCACCTGATGGAGACGCGAAGCCTCGACACCGAGGCCGCGCAGAAGACGCTGCGCGAGCTCGCCATGGAACAGCGGCTGACCCTCGAGGACGCCGCCGCCCTGCTTCTCAAGTCAGATGCCGCCGCCCGCCCGTCCGGGCGGCGCGCCTGACCTCATGCCCGACCCTTCAGGAGCCTCTGCCGTGTCCGAGTCCTCGTCCGTTTCCGTTCCTGCCGCCGTCGAGGGCTTTGCGCCCTTCGGCGAGTGGAAGACCTGGTACCGCGTTACCGGCGATCTTGCCGGTCCGAAGACGCCGCTGATCGTGCTGCATGGCGGGCCGGGCTGCACCCACGACTATGTGGACAGCTTCAAGGATCTCGCCGCCACCGGCCGGGCGGTGATCCATTACGACCAGATCGGCAACGGCCACTCGACCCATCTCCCGGAGAAGGGCGGCGACTTCTGGACGCCGGCCTTGTTCATGGCCGAACTCGACAATCTCATCGACCACCTCGCCTGCGCGGCGCCTATTGCGTGCTCGGCCAGTCCTGGGGCGGCATGCTCGGCGCGGAATTCGCGGTCACGAAGCCTGAAGGCCTGAAGGCACTGGTGATCGCCAATTCGCCGGCGGCGATGTCGACCTGGATTTCCGAGGCGAACCGCCTGCGCGAGGATCTGCCGCCGGAGGTGCAGGCGACGCTTCTGGAACACGAGGCGGCCGGCACCACCGGCAGCGCGGCCTACAAGGCGGCGACCGAGGTGTTCAACGAACGCCACGTCTGCCGCGTCGTGCCGATGCCGCCGGAGGTGAAGCGCACCTTCGACGCGATCGACGCCGATCCGACCGTCTACCACACCATGAACGGGCCGAACGAGTTCCACGTCGTCGGCACCATGAAGGACTGGACGATCGTCGGTCGCCTCGCCGCGATCGACGTGCCGACCCTGCTGATTTCCGGGCGGTTCGACGAGGCAACGGTCGCCTGCGTCCAGCCCTATGCCGACGAGATCCCCGACGTGCGCTGGACGATCTTCGAAGCCTCCAGCCACATGCCGCATGTCGAGGAGCGCGCGGCCTGCATGGCCGTCGTCGGCGCCTTCCTCGACGAGGTGGCCGCCTGATCCGCGCTGCTCCGAACCCGCACGGGTCGGGGCGCGCCAAGACCAAGAACGATCCGACCGACCACTTTTCGATCAAGGAGACGGGACCGATGCTGAACTTCACTCACAGACCAACTGGCCGGCGAGCAGGCCTTGCCCTGCTGGCGGCGGCGCTGCTTGGCCACACTTCCCTTGCCCATGCCCAGGAGGACCGCGCGGCGCTGATGGAAGCCCATCGCGGCGGCACGCTGGTGCTGTCCGCCGTGGCCGCGGCCGGCACCATCGACCCGATGGTCAACTACACCGCCCAGTTCTGGCAGGTGTTCCAGATGACCTATGACGGGCTCCTGAAGTTCAAGCAGGCCTCGCGTACCGAAGGCTTCCAGATCGTGCCCTCGCTGGCCGAGGCGCTGCCCGAGGCGGAGAATGACGGCAAGACCTACGTCTTCAAGCTGCGCAAGGGCATCAAGTTCTCGAACGGCAAGGAACTGACCGCCTCCGACGTCGTCGCCTCGTTCCAGCGCATCTTCAAGATCAGCAGCCCGACCTCGGGCAGCTTCTACAACGGCATCGTCGGCGCCGACGCCTGCATCGCGGCGCCCGCCGACTGCACCCTCGAGGGCGGCGTGATCGGTGACGATGCGGCCGGCACCGTCACCATCAACCTGACCCAGCCGGACGCGGAATTCTTTGCCAAGATCGCCGTGCCGCACGCCAGCATCGTGCCGGCCGGCACCCCGGCCACGGACGCCGCACCAGTGCCCTGCCCGGCACCGGCGCCTACATGATCCAGAGCTACGATCCCAACGACAAGATGGTGATCGTGCGCAACCCCGAGTTCAAGGAATGGTCGGTTGAGGCCCAGCCCGACGGCTATCCGGACGAGATCATCTACCGCTTCGGCCTCACCGAGGAAGCGGCGATCAACGCGATCCAGAACGGTCAGGTCGACTGGATGTTCGACCCGCCGCCGGCCGACCGCCTGCCGGAACTCGGCTCGCAATATGCCGCGCAGGTCCACGTCAATCCGCTGTCGGCCTTCTGGTACGCGCCGATGAACACCAACCTTGCCCCTTCGACAACGTCAAGGTGCGCCAGGCGGTGAACTACGCGATCGACCGCGACGCGCTGGTCGGCCTCTACGGCGGCCCCGTGCTCGCCCAGCCGGTCTGCCAGATCCTGCCGCCGGACTTCCCCGGCCATGTGGACAGCTGCCTCTACACCCTGGACCCGGGCACCGAATGGTCCGCCCCGGACATGGACAAGGCCAAGGCGCTGGTGGAGGAATCCGGCACCAAGGGCGAAAAGGTCGCCGTGATCGTCGAGGACAACGCGGTCGCCCGCAGCATCGGCACCTACCTGCAGTCGGTGCTGTCCGAGCTCGGCTATGACGCGACGGTCAAGGCGATCTCGCCGAACATCCAGTTCACCTACATCCAGAACACCGACAACAAGGTGCAGATCTCGGTGTCGCAGTGGTTCATGGACTATCCGGCGGCCTCCAACTTCCTGAACGTGCTGCTCGGCTGCGGCTCGTTCACGCCGGGCTCCGACGCCTCGATCAACATCGCCGGCTACTGCAACAAGGAGCTCGACGACCGGATGAAGGCGGCGATCGCGCAGGGCGTCACCGACCAGGCCGGAGCGGACGAGGAATGGGCGAAGATCGACGCGGCGTTCATGGAACAGGCGCCGGTCGCGCCGCTGTTCACGCCGAAGAACGTCGACTTGTTCTCCACCCGCGTCGGCAACTACATCTTCTCCAACCAGTTCCGCTGGGTGATTTCCCAGTCCTGGGTGAAGTGAGACGCCGTGAGGGGACCGCCGTCGGCGTGACCCTCGCCTGACACCGCGCCCCCCCTCGTCCTGTCCCACCGGACGAACGAGGGGGGCGCACAGGACGGCTCCGGCCGTCACCCCGTTTCAGGACCAGATCGGGATCCGCCCTTGACCGACACGACCCTTTCTCCCGGCGCCGCCGCCGTGCCCGTTCCGGCCCAGAGCCCCGGTCAGCGTCCTGGCCAGAGCCCCTGGCAGCGCGCGTGGAAGATCCTGCGGCGCGACCGGCCGGCGATGGCGGCTGCGGTGGTCCTGCTGCTGATCCTCGTTTCGGCGCTCGCCGCGCCGCTCTACGCCAGCCATGTCGCCGGCGTCGATCCGTTCCGCTCCAATCTCGGCGGCAAGATCATGGTCGACGGCAAGCGCGTGCCGATCATGCAGCCCTCCACGGAAGGCCTCGGCCTCGGCGTCACGCCGATCGGGCGACGTGGTCGGGAAAATACCTGCTCGGCGCCGACGGCCAGGGCCGCGACGTCGCCGCCCGCCTGTTCTACGGCGGGCGCAACTCGCTGCTGATCGCCGGATCGGCGACCGTGATCTGCCTGCTGCTCGCCGCGATCGTCGGCATCACCGCCGGCTTCTTCGGCGGGATCGTCGACATGGTGCTGTCGCGCATCCTCGACGTGCTGTGGGCGTTTCCGGTCTATCTTCTGGCTATCTCGCTCTCGATCGTGCTGATCGCGCAGGGCATCGTCATCGGGCCGATCGAGATCACATCCGGCAGCCTGCTGCTGCCGATCGGCATCATCGGCATCATCTACGTGCCCTATGTCGCGCGCCCGGTGCGCGGCCGGGTGCTGGCGCTGAAGCGCAGCGAATTCGTGCTCGCCGCCCGCGGGCTCGGCATTCCGCGCTGGCGCATCCTTGTCTTCGACATCCTGCCCAACGTCGCCCCGACGCTGATCGTCTACGTGCCGTTGATGATGGCGCTCAACATCGTCACCGAAAGCGCGCTGTCCTTCCTTTCGATCGGCGTGCAGGCGCCGGACGCCAGCTGGGGCACGATCATCCAGGATGGCCAGACCCTGCTCTACACCCGGCCCATGGTGTCGATGGCGCCGGGCCTGTCGATCGTGATCACCGTGCTCGCCCTCAACGTGTTCGGCGACGGCGTGCGCGACGCGCTCGACCCGCGCACCAAGCTCCGGGGAAAATGACGCGATGATCCTCGCCCTCGCCCAGCGACTCGCCCAGATGATCTTCGTCATGTTCGGCATCTCGGCGCTCGTGTTCCTGATCTTCTTCGCCACCCCCGGCGCCGATCCGGCGGCGCGTATCGCCGGCCGCAACGCCGCGCCCGAGACCGTCGAGGCGATCCGCAAGGACTTCGGCTTCGACCGGCCTCTCCCCGTCCAGTATGCGCGGATGATGCAGCGCCTGTTCGTGACCCAGGACCTCACCTCCTTCGTCAACCGCGGGCTCAAGGTCGTGCCGCAGGTGATCTCGGCGGCGCCCGTCACCCTGTCGCTGGTGTTCGGTGCGGCGGTGCTGTGGGTGGTCGGCGGCATCGCCGTCGGGGTTCTGGCGGCGCTGACCCGCGACAGCTTCATCGACAAGGGGCTGATGGTGCTGGCGCTGATCGGCGTCTCCATGCCCGTGTTCTGGTTCGGCGAGGTGATGAACCTTCTGTCCCAGAGCCGCTTCCACGACACCTGGCTGTTCTCCTGGGTGCCGGGCCTTGGCTACAAGCCCCTCACGACCGACCCGGCCGGCTGGTTCAAGACGCTGGTGATCCCGTGGTTCACCCTGGCTGCGCTCTACATCGGCATCTATGGCCGGGTGCTGCGCGCCAATCTGGTGGAGGCCTACCAGGAGGATTTCATCCGCACCGCGCGCGCCAAGGGTCTCGGCCCGGCGCGGGTGATGTTCCGCCACGCGCTGCGCACCTCGCTGATCCCGTTCGTGACCATGTTCGGCCTCGACTTCGGCGTGTTGGTCGGCGGCGCCGCGCTCCTGACCGAGGTGGTGTTCGGCCTCAACGGCGTCGGGCGCCTCACCTATCAGGCGCTGCTCAATCTCGACCTGCCGATGATCCTCGCCACCGTGATGTATGCCTCCTTCTTCGTGGTCGTCGCCAACGCGCTGGTCGATCTCGTCTATGTGCTGCTCGATCCGCGGGTGCGGGAGGAGTGACCGCCATGACCACGCCCCTCGCGCCCGTCCTTCTCGACGTCGCCGGCCTGTCGGTGTCGTTCGCCACCGACCGCGGCCGGGTCACGGCGGTCGACGACGTCTCCTTCTCGGTCCGCTCCGGCGAGATCCTCGCGATCGTCGGCGAATCCGGTTCCGGCAAGACCGTGACGCTGATGTCGATCCTCGGCCTCAACGACCCGCGCACCACCTTCGTCGACGGCTCGGTCACCTTCCGCGGCCGCCCGATCCTCGGCCTGCCCGACCGCGACCTGCGCCGCATTCGCGGCAAGGACATCGCGCTCATCTCGCAGGACCCGATGACCGCGCTGACCCCGGTCCACACCATCGGCTGGCAGATCGCCGAGCAGATCCGCGCCCACGAGGCGATCTCGCGCGCGGGCGCGGCACGGCGGGCGGTGGAGCTGCTTGCCGAGGTCGGCCTTGCCAACCCCGCCGAGGCGGCCGGCCGCTATCCGCACCAGCTGTCCGGCGGCATGCGCCAGCGGGCGGTGATCGCCATGGCGCTTTCCTGCAATCCGGCCTTGCTCGTGGCCGACGAACCGACCACCGCGCTCGACGTGACCGTGCAGGCGCAGGTGCTCGACCTGCTGATGAAGCTGCGCAAGGACTTCGGCTCGGCCATCATCCTGATCACCCACGACATGGGCGTCGTTGCCGAGGTCGCCGACCGGGTCAACGTCATGTATGCGGGCCGCATCATCGAGCGCGGCACGACGGAGCGCCTGTTCGCCGATCCGTGGCATCCCTACACCTGGGGCCTGATCGCCTCCATCCCGCCGCTGGACGGGCCGCGCCCGCACCGGCTAGCGGCGATCCCCGGCATGCCGCCGACGCCGGAGACGATGCCGGCGGGCTGCGGCTTTGCCCCGCGCTGCCGCTTTGCCCTCCCGCGGTGCGCGGCGCGCCCGCCGGTGCAGCGCGCGCCCGGCCGCTCCGCGCTCTGCGTGATCGGACCGGAGGATCGCGCGCCGCGCCGTGCCGAGATTCTCGGGCCGCTGGGAGACGCCGCATGACGATGACCGACCCCCGCCCGCTGATCGAGGCGCGCGGCCTGTCCAAGACCTTCGTCGTCGGCAAGACGATCCGGCCCGGCTCGGGGCGCAAGCTTCGCGCGGTGGAGGATGTGGATCTTCTCGTGCAGCGCGGCGAGACGCTCGGTCTCGTCGGCGAATCGGGCAGCGGCAAGTCCACCCTCGGCCGCTGCCTGACGCGGCTCTACGACATCACCGCCGGCGAGCTGCGCTTCGACGGCGTGGACATCGCCAAGGCCGGTTCGCGGGCGCTGCTGCCGGTGCGCCGGCGGGTGCAGATGATCTTCCAGGACCCCTCGGCCTCGCTCAACCCGCGCCGGCGCGTGCGCGACATCCTCGGCGAGGTGCTGGCGGTCCACCGCATCCGGCCGCGGGCGGAGATCGGCGACCGGCTCGGCGAACTGATGGATCTGGTCGGCCTGCGCCGCGAATATCTCGACCGCTATCCGCACGAGTTTTCCGGCGGCCAGCGCCAGCGGATCGGCATCGCCCGCGCGCTCGCCGTCGAACCCGATCTCATCGTCGCCGACGAACCGGTCTCCGCCCTCGACGTGTCGGTGCAGGCGCAGGTGGTCAACCTGTTCGCCGACCTGCGCGAGCGGCTGGGGCTGACCTATGTGTTCATCGCCCACGATCTCGCGGTGGTGAGGCAGGTCTCGACACGGGTCGCCGTGATGTATCTCGGCTCGATCGTCGAGGTCGGCGACACCGACGCGGTCTATGCCGCGCCGATGCATCCCTATACGAAAGCGCTGATTTCCGCGATTCCGCGGCCGCGTGCCGCCGGGGAGCCGCGCCGGCGCATCCTGCTGGAGGGCGAGATCCCGAGCCCGCTCGACCCGCCGAGGGGGTGCAAGTTCTCGACGCGCTGCCCGGTGGCGGTCGACCGCTGCCGGGCCGAGCGCCCGGTCCTGCGTCCGATGCCGGACGGGCGCAGCGTCGCCTGCCATCTGGCGCCGGAGGCAACGCGGGCGATGGGCTGAGGCGGCGGCCCCTGCCGTCGCTGCGAAAACCGTTCCCACATCCCCCATCGATGTTCTAAAGAGGCATCCGACGCGCGGGCGAGGCCCGCAAGCCGGAGCGGGAGACACCTCGTTGCATCACTTCGCCTATCGTGACGGCGTCCTCCATGCCGAGGATGTGCCGGTCCCCGAGATCGTGGCGGCGGTCGGCACGCCGGTCTACATCTATTCGACGGCGACGCTCGTGCGGCATTACCGCGTGTTCAAGGGCGCCTTCGACGGCCTCGACGCCCACGTCTTCTACGCGATGAAGGCCAATTCCAATCAGGCGGTGCTCAAGACGCTCGCCCGCGAGGGCGCGGGCATGGACGTGGTCTCGGGCGGCGAACTGAAGCGGGCGCTGGCCGCCGGCGTGCCGGCCAGCCGCATCGCCTTTTCCGGCGTCGGCAAGACGGCCGGCGAGATCGCGCTCGCGCTTGACGCCGGCATCCACTGCTTCAACGTCGAATCCGAGCCGGAACTGGACGCGCTGTCGGCGATTGCCGCCGCGCGCGGCGAGGTCGCCGCGGTCGCTTCCGGATCAATCCCGACGTCGATGCCCTCACCCACGCCAAGATCTCGACCGGCAAGTCGGAGAACAAGTTCGGCATTCCCTGGCGCGAGGCGCGCCGGGTCTATGCCCGGGCCGCGGCGCTGCCGGGCATCCGGGTCGTCGGCATCGACATGCACATCGGCTCGCAGATCACCGAACTCGGCCCCTTCGACGACGCCTTTGCCCGGCTCGGCGAGCTGGTGGCGGTGCTGCGCGCGGACGGCCACACGATCGAACATGTCGATCTCGGCGGCGCCTCGGCATTCCCTATGTGGACGACAACGCCCCGCCGCCCGCGCCGGGCGCCTATGCCGACGTCGTGCGCCGCCATGTGGAAAAGCTCGGCTGCGCGGTGATCTTCGAGCCGGGCCGGCTGATCGCCGGCAACGCCGGCATCCTCGTCGGCACCGTGCTCTACCGCAAGGAGGGCGACGGGCGCACCTTCGTGATCGGCGACACGGCGATGAACGATCTGGTCCGGCCGACCCTCTACGAGGCCTGGCACGAGATCCGTCCGGTGGTGGAGCCGGCGGTCGGCGCCGACCGCAGCAAGGCCGACGTGGTCGGCCCGGTCTGCGAGACCGGCGATTATCTGGCGCTCGGGCGGCAGCTGCCGCATCTTGGCGCGGGCGACCTGTTCGCGGTGTTCTCGGCCGGCGCATATGGCGCGGTGCAGGCCGGCACCTACAACACCCGTCCGCTGGTGCCGGAGGTGCTGGTCGACGGCGACCGCTGGCATGTGGTGCGGCCGCGCCCGTCGGTCGAGGATCTGATCGCCCTCGACAGCCTGCCCGACTGGCTCGCCTGAACACGATCTGGACGGTGGACGGGCGGTCTCACGGGAGTTCGGGGCCGGTGCGACGGCATTGCCCGTTCACATCTTGCCCCGCCGCCTTGGCGGACGGCCGGCGCGTGCTATTCTCTTGGGGCAGGCTCCCGGCCCGGGAGCGGCGTATCCGGCGCCTCGCCATGGAATGGGCCTATTCGGCGTCCAGCATCCGATCTGGTGAGACCAAGCGTCCGCGGCGCGAAACCCGGAAGGAGACGACGCTTGGCAGAGCCGAGCACGCCCCCGCAGGCCCCCGGCACGAAAGCCGACTCGGCACCCGCGCCCAAAGCCCCCGGTCGCGGCCCCTTCGCCCGGCTTTTTCCCGCCCTCGGTGACGGCCCGCTGGAAAGCCTTGGCCGCAAGGCGCGCCAGGCCCGCGCGGCCCTGTTCTGGGAACGGCTGTGGCCGGCGATCTCGCCGCTTGTCCTCGTCCTCGGCCTGTTCTGCGCGCTTGCCTGGACCGGGCTGATGGCCCGGCTGCCCGACTGGCCGCGCCTTGCCATCGTCGTCCTGTTCGCGCTCGCCGCGCTCGCCGCCCTCTATCCCCTCGTCCGCCTGCGGCTGCCGCGCCGCGCCGAGGCGCTCGGCCGGCTGGAGCGCGACAGCGGCTTCGAGCACCGGCCGCTGATCGCCCTGTCCGATGATCTTGCCGCCGGCGGCGATGATCCGTTTGCCCGCGCGCTGTGGCAGGCGCATCTGCGGCAGGTCGGCGAGCGGATCTCGCGGATCCGCATCTCCCTCCCCTCCCCGCGCGTCGACCGGCGCGATCCCTACGCCCTGCGGGCCATGGTCTTCCTGCTGGCCACCGTCGGCTTCGTCTCCGCCTGGCCCGATCCCGTCGGGCCGATCGTCGATGCGCTGCGGCCGCCGAACATGGTCCCGGCCAACGTCCGGGTCGATGCCTGGGTGACCCCGCCGGCCTACACCGGCCGCGCGCCGGTGTTCCTGACCCAGCGCGAGCCGCAGGCCGCGGCGGACGGCGCCGGCCACACCGTGGGCGTTCCGCAGAAAAGCCTGGCCACGGTGCGGATTTCCGGCCTTGAGGACGCGTCCGTGCGGTGGTTCCCGGCCGACACGGCCACCCCGGCCGGCGAGGACGCGGCTGCGGCCGGCGAGGACGTGCCGGTTGCCGACGCGGCCTCCGCGCCTCGGAGCCCGAGCGAGGTGCCGCAGGGCGATGCTGCGCCGCTCGCCTTCGAGTGGATCCTGGAACATGCCGGCCGACTGGAGGTGCGCAGCGATGGCGATCCCGTCCGCAGCTGGAGCTTCACCGTGGAGCCCGATGGCACCCCGACGATCCGGCTGACCGAAGATCCGGCCCCCACCGCCCGCAACGCCCTGCGCCTTGCCTATGAGGTTTCCGACGACTACGGCGTCGCCGGGGCCGAGGCAAAGTTCTCCGCGCCGGCCGGACAGTCGATGCCGCGTCTCGAGGGCGCGACACTCGACGGTACCGCGCGCGCCCTCTACGGCACGCCCGACTTCCCCCTGTCGCTGCCGCGTCGTGGCGGCGAGCCGGTGGCCGAAACCTACCGCGATCTCACCGCGCATCCCTTCGCCGGCGCGCCGCTGTCGATGTGGCTGGAAGCGCGCGACGACGCGGGCGGCATCGGCCGCAGCGAGCCGGTGACGGTGACCCTGCCGCAGCGGCCCTTCTCCGATCCGGTGGCGAAGATGCTGGTGGAGCAGCGCCGCATCCTGGCCCTCGATGCTCGTACGCAAGGCTTCGTGGCCGACATCCTCGACGAGGTGACGCTCCACGCCGACACCGCGCTGGACAATGCCGGCGTGTTCCTCGGCCTGCGCCATGCGGTGCATCTCGTCCGCACGGCCGAAGGCGACGACGACCTGCGTGCCGCCGCCGACTACCTGTGGCAGATGGCGCTGGATCTCGACGGCGGCGACGCGTCGCTCGCCGAGCAGCGGTTGCGCGAGGCGCGCGAGAAGCTGCGCGAGGCGCTGCAGAACGGCGCCTCCGACGAGGAGATCGCCCGCCTGATGCAGGAACTGCGCGAGGCGATGAACGAATACATGCAGGCGCTCGCCGAGCAGATGCGGCAGAACCCGCAGGGCGAGCCGCAGCCGATGAACCCGAATGCCCAGGCGATCACGCCCGAGCAGCTCGACCGGATGCTCGACCAGATGGAGCAGCTGTCCCAGCTCGGCGACCGCGAGGCGGCCGAGCAGATGCTGTCTCAGCTCGACCGCATGCTGGAGAACATGCAGACCGCCCGGCCGATGCCGAACGGCCAGCAGCAGGGCCAGAACCCCATGAGCGAAGCCATGGACGAACTCGGCCGCATGATCCAGGAACAGCAGCAGCTGATGGACGAGACCTTCAACATGTCCCCCGACGGCCGCCAGAACGGTCGCCAGCAGCCGGGGCAACAGGGTCAGCAAGGGCAGCAGGGTCAGCAGGGCGAGCAGGGTGAACAGGGCCAGATGACCCCGGAAGAGCGCGCCGAGGCGATGCGCCGGCTTCAGGAAGGCCAGCAGGCGCTGCAGGAGAAGCTCGAGCAGCTTCAGGAGCAGATGCGCCAGCAGGGCATGGAGCCCGGCAACCAGCTCGGCGAGGCCGGTCGGTCGATGGGCCGCGCCCAGGAGCAGCTCGGCGAGGGCGAGCCCGGATCGGCGGTCGGCGAACAGGGGCAGGCGCTGGAGCAGCTGCGTCAGGGCGCGCGCCAGCTTTCCGAGCAGATGGGCGAGCAGGAGGGTGGCCAGCAGCCCGGACAGGCGCGCAACACCCCCGGCGACGATCCGCTCGGCCGGCCGCAGCGCCGCGACGGTCCCGACTACGGCGACAGCGTGAAGCTGCCCGGCGAGATCGACATCCAGCGGGCGCGCCGGGTTCTGGACGAATTGCGCCGCCGCTTCTCCGAGCAGTACCGTCCGCGCATCGAACTCGACTATCTCGACCGGTTGCTGAACCCGGATCGGTGAGGCGGCGACCGTCTCGCGGCCGCGCGATCTCGGGACCGCTCCAGGTCCGCTTCAGGCCGCGAGCATGTAGGAGAACAGCACGCCGACCAGCGCCGACAGCAGGAAGTCCATGACGATCAGGCCGGCGGCGACGGCATTGCGGTCGCCGAGAATGCGGCGAAGCACCAGGAAGCCCGCGCCGAGCGCCGCCCAGCTCAGGATCATCACGATGTCGGTGGTGGTGTTGCGGGCGATGATGCCGCCGAGATAGAGGGCGAACACGAGCGTGACCGGCAAGGTGACGAGCGGCTTCAGCCAGTTGTAGGCCACGACCAGCGGCACGTAACGCCGCGTCAGATCCAGCGGCCGGGCCAGCACCGCGAGCCCCAGCGGGAACAGCACGTATTCCGCGACGACCACGACGATCATCGTGGCGGTGAAGCGTTCCACCGGGAAGAGATCCGGCGTCATCGCCGTGCTTTCGAGGATCATCTCCCGCTGCGCCAGCGCCATCACGACGTAGAACGGCGCGAGCAGGATGGCGACGAGGAAGGAGCGCCAGAAGCCGGCATAGCTGGTGTCGAGGCGCTGCAGCGCGTTCGGCCTGCCGAGGGCAAGATCGACCACGGCGCGGACCGAAACGACGATTTCGGACGGACTCAGCATGCGGGCCACGTCGCTCGGGTCGCGCCGGCCGCTGCGACGGCAGGGCCGTCCATTCGAGTATTCCGCGGCCGAACGATCATGCGAAGTAATCCTCCAGGAATTGCCGGTAGATCGCCGCGAGCGTCCTCAGATCCTGAACGGGCACCCGCTCGTCGATCTGGTGCATTGTATCGCCCACGAGGCCGAATTCGACCACCGGACAATAGTCCTTGATGAAGCGGGCATCCGAGGTTCCCCCGCCGGTGCCGAGTTCCGGCGTCCGGCCCGTGACGCGGGCGACGGCGGCCGACAGCGTCTGCACGAGATCCGGCGCCTGGGTCAGGAACACGTCGGAGACGACCGGCAGGAAGACAAGCCCCGTCTCGATCGGGCCGAGACCCTCGCGGCGCAGGCTCGGCAGATCCGCCGCCCGGGCAAGGCGCGCGGCAATTTCCGCCTTGAGGCTGTCGGCGGTCCACAGGTCGTTGAACCGGACATTGAATCGCAGTTCGACCTTGGCGGGGATGACGTTGACGACCTTGGTGTCGGTCTCGGCCGAGGTCACCTCGAGGTTGCTCGGCTGGAAATCCGCCGTGCCGGCGTCGAGCGGCGGATCCATCAGCGCGGTCAGCACGGCGGGGAGCGCGCGCAGCGGATTGTCGGCCAGATGCGGATAGGCGACATGGCCCTGCACGCCGCGCAGCGTGATGATGCCCGACAGCGAGCCGCGCCGGCCGATCTTGATCTGGTCGCCGAGCGCGCGCGGATTGGTCGGCTCGCCGACGATGGCGCCGGAAAAGCGTTCACCCCGTTCCTTCGCCCAGGCGAGCAGCTTCACGGTGCCGTTGACCGAGGGACCTTCCTCGTCACCGGTGATCAGGAAGGAGATCCGGCCATCGAAGTCCGGGCCGTGGTCGGCGAGAAAATCGAGGGCGGCGGCGAGGAAGGCGGCGATGCCGCCCTTCATGTCGACGGCGCCGCGGCCGTAGAGCAGGCCGTCCTCGAGGGCGGCGGCAAAGGGCGGATGGCGCCAGGCGGCAAGGTCGCCGGGCGGGACCACGTCGGTGTGGCCGGCGAAGACCAGATGCCGGGATCCGCCGCCGATCGCGGCGAACAGGTTTTCCACGTCCGGGGTGTCCGCCTCGCGGAACACGGGCCGATGCACCGCAAAGCCGCGCGGCGCGAGGATTTCCTCGATCAGGGCGAGCGCGCCGCCCTCCTCCGGCGTGACCGTGGGACAGGCAAGGAGCGCTTGCGCAAGATCGACAGGGTCCGGGCGAACGTCGGAAAGCGTAGTCATTTCTAGGGTGTACCGGGGTCGGCGTGAGCGGTCAATCGCCGAGCGCGCAGCCCCGTCACGGGAGAGGTCACACCCGTCGGCCGAACACCGGCTTGCCGGGCCCGCTGCCGCCCTGCATCGGGCGCGGCGTGGCGACCCGCGGCGCCGGCGGCGTGTATTCGGTCCGCTCCACGCGCGGCACGCTGCGCACGGAGCGCACCGGTGCCGGCTCGGGGTCTTCGTCGAAGGTGCTCGGATCGAACAGCGCGCCTCGGGTACCGTAGGTGTTGGCGCCGGGCGTTCCGGGCAGGAAGCCGCATTCGATCAGCACCCAGATCGGACCGATGATCGGCACGAAATTCATGACGAGCCAGATGGCGCTCTTGTCGCGGTCATGCCAGCGCTTGATCTGGACCATGAAGCCGCTGATCGACATGGCGAGCAGCACGACGACGAGCGCAAGGCCGAGCACCGCGCTGCCGGCGGAGAGCGAATCGGGCGACTCGAACCCCGTTCCGCCGAAGACGAAGACGAGGCCGAACCACAGCACGATCATCATGAAAAAGGAAAGAAAGCCGACGCCCCAGTAGCCGAGACGTCCGATGCGCCCGCTCGGGCTGAAGAGCAGTGCCAGAAACCCCATGAGCCCCCTCCGCTGGCAAAACCGCGATGAAGGAGATCATGGGGCCTAACCGTTGCTGAACCGCTACGCGACATCGTCAACGAGTCATGTATTTCTGTCGGCCTGCGGTGGCCGGACCCTGCTTTCCCGGTCAGTCGCGCAGCAACTCGTTGATCGAGGTCTTGGAGCGGGTCTGTTCGTCGACCCGCTTGACGATCACCGCGCAGTAGAGCGAGGGACCGGGGGTGCCGTCGGGCAGCGGCTTGCCCGCCAGCGAGCCGGACACCACCACCGAATAGGGCGGCACCTTGCCGATGTGGATCTCGCCGGTGGTGCGGTCGACGATCTTGGTCGACGCGCTGATGAACACGCCCATCGACAGGACCGAGCCCTCGCCGACGATCACGCCCTCGACGACCTCGGACCGGGCGCCGATGAAGCAGTTGTCCTCGATGATGGTCGGGCCGGCCTGCATCGGCTCCAGCACGCCGCCGATGCCGACGCCGCCCGACAGATGCACGTTCTTGCCGATCTGGGCGCAGGAGCCGACGGTGGCCCAGGTGTCGACCATGGTGCCGCTGTCGACATAGGCGCCGAGGTTGACGAAGGACGGCATCAGCACCACGCCCGGCGCGATGTAGGCCGAGCGGCGCACGGTGCAGTTCGGCACGGCGCGAAAGCCGGCCGCGGAGAATTCGGCAGCGCCCCAGCCGTCGAACTTGGACGGTACCTTGTCCCACCAGGTGGCGTTGCCGGGGCCGCCGGGGATCACCGACATGTCGTTGAGGCGGAAGGACAGAAGCACCGCCTTCTTCAGCCACTGGTTCACCTGCCAGCTGCCGTCGATCTTCTCGGCCACGCGCGCCTTGCCCGAATCGAGCAGCGCCAGCGCCGTTTCCACCGCGTCCCGGACCTCGCCTTTCGTGGCGGTGCTGATCTCGGCCCGGGCGTCCCAGGCAGCGTCGATGGTGGCGGCGAGCGTCGTGTCGGTCATGGCAGTCCCCGGCTGGCGTCGATCATGGCTGCGCAACCAGGCAGGCGGTGCCACCGGTTGCGCAAAATCGGCCGGACCCTACAGCGGATCGCCGGGCGGGGCCAGAGGACAATGGGCCGCCGCAGTCAAGGCATTGCAAGGGGATGGGGAGGCGCGCGGGGCGGGCTGTCCCTGGCCTTTACTCGTCCGGCTCGGTCGTGAACAGCAGGGCAAAGCCGGCCTCGCGCGCAAGATCGCCGGCCTCCGACGCCTTGGTCTCGGCGATGTCCTGGGCATAGACGGCGATCACGCAGGCGCCGAGCTTGTGGGCCGTCATCATGATCCGGTAGCTGTCGTCCTCGCCGAGCCGGAACACGGCCGCAAGCACGAGCATGACGAACTCGCGGGGCGTGAAGTCGTCGTTGTGGAGGATCACCTTGTGCAGCTGCGGCCGCCCGAGCTTCAGGCTCGTCTTCGTGCCGCGATCGATGGTCGTGTCGCGCATTTTCGGTCCTTTCCGGAGCGCGGGCGAGGCCGGCCGCCTCGTCAGGCGGCCAGATCGTGGCTCCAGAGTCTGAATTTCGAGCCTGATCCTCCGGACCGGACCGCATCGGTCCGATTCGGTTCCAGGGGGCGCGGGTGGAAGACGGCAGGGCGACCCCTGCCCACCCCCGCGCCGCGCCGGATTGATCAGGACGCCATTGTATCGCCTGCGATGCCGCGCAGCAATTCGCGCACCATGCCGATTTCCTCGATGTTGACCATGTGGCCCATGCCGGGGAAGATCCGCACCGTCACCTCGGCGCCGAGCCGGTCGAAGGCCTCACCGGAGGCGATCACCCGCCCGAGCGGGATGTGGGCATCGACATCCGAACAGCCGAGGATCACCGGTGTTCCCTCCATCGACCCCTGATGACCGGAAATCTCGGCATCGCTGCCGATCAGGCCGCCGCTGAGACCCACGACCCCGCCCCAGCGGCGCGGCGTGCGGATGGCATATTCCTGGGCGAGACAGGCGCCCTGCGAGAAGCCGGCCAGCACGATGCGCTCGGCGGGGATGCCGCCGGCGATGATGTCGTCGGTCAGCTTGCCGATCACCGACAGCGCCGAGTCCAGATAGGGCTGGTTGTGCGCGGTCGGCACGAGGAAGCGCTGCGGATACCAGGTGTGATGGGTCGCCTGCGGCGCGAAATAGGCGACGTCGTCGCGGCCGAAAGCCTCGGCAAGGCCGAGAATGTCGGCGGCCGACGCGCCGCGGCCGTGGACGAGGACCATCGCGATGCGGGCGGTGTCGAGCGCGGCGCCGGCGCGGCTGATCGTCTGCCCGGCGTGGGGGCCGTCTCCTCCGGTGATGGCAAGGCTCATGATGCAGGTTCCTGTCGGGTTCGGATGAGGGCGGAAGCTTGCGGCGCGGGCAAGGCCCGGACGCGCCGGGGGCGGCGTCCGGACCTTCGCTGCGGCGTATCAGAGCGGCTTCAGGTTGCGTTCGATCTCCGCGCGCCGGCCCTCGAGGAAGGGCGGCAGCGACAGGGTCTCGCCGAGGGTCTCGAGCGGCTCGTCGGCGACGAAGCCGGGAACGTCCGTCGCGATCTCGAACAGGACACCGTTCGGTTCGCGGAAGTAGAGCGAGCGGAAGTAGTAGCGCTCGACCTCGCCACTGGACGGCACCTGGAAGCCGCGCACCCGTTCGGTCCACTGGCGCAGGCCGTCGTGGTCGGGGGTCCGGAAGGCGACGTGGTGGACACCGCCCGCCCCTTCCCGGGCGACCGGCAGGCCCGGCTGCACCGCGACGTGAAGCTCGGAGGCGGCACCGCCCGCGCCCATCTCGAACACATGCACCCGGCCTTCGGGCGCCTCCGGCAGGGCGTAGTCACGCACCTGGCGCATGTTCATCACACGGGTCAGCAGCGGTTCGGTGCGCGACAGGTCCGGTACGCTCATGGTGATCGGGCCGAGGCCGCGGATCTGGTGCCCGGCCGGAACCGGGCTTTTCGCCCAGGGATGGGTCTCGTAGGCGCCGCCGTCGTCCACGAGAACGAGGCGCTGGCCTTCCGGGTCCTCGAAGGCGAGGCTCGCCCGTCCGTCGCGCTCGGCGACGTCGCCGGTGGTGACACCGGCGCCGCGCAGGCGGTCGCGCCACCAGCCGAGGCTGTCGCCGGCGACCCGGAAGCCGGTGCGCACCACCGAATGGGTGCCGCGGCGGGCCGGCGCGGTCGGCCAGTCGAAGAAGGTGATGTCCGAACCGGGCGTGGCGGCGCCGTCGCCGTAGAACAGGTGATAAGCGCTGGTGTCGTCCTGATTCACGGTCTTCTTGACGAGGCGCATGCCGAGCACCTGCGTGTAGAAGGCGGCATTGGCGGCCGCCTGCGAGGTGATGGCGGTCAGGTGATGAAAGCCGCCGAGGTCGAGGGTCATGGAGGGTCTCCGCATGGGTTGGAAAGCGTCACGTCAGGGGACGCTTCGTTGACCTCAATATCGTCGTGAACAACCCTACCGCCAACCTGCGGAATCATGATGAGATCGTTACGCATAGTGTGAACAATCGCCCCTTGATCCGTGGCAAACCCTCACGTGCCGGCACGGCTCTGCGGCCGGGCGGCGTCCTCCCGCAGGGCCACCCGCATGATCTTGCCGACGTTGGTCTTGGGCAGGGCGTCGACGAAGCGGATCTCGCGCGGGACCTTGTAGGCGGTGAGGCCGGTGCGGCAATGGGCGCGCAGCGCCTCCGCGTCGATGTCGCTGCCGGGGCGGCGCACCACATAGGCGACCACCGCCTCGCCGGCGCGTTCGTCGCGCCGTCCCACCACCGCCACCTCCGCGACGGCCGGATGACTGGCAATCACGTCCTCGACCTCGTTCGGATAGACGTTGAAGCCGGAGACGATCACCATGTCCTTCAGCCGGTCGACGATGGCGACGCGGCCGCTCTCGTCCATCACCGCCACGTCGCCGGTGCGGAAATAGCCGTCGGCGGTCATGGCGCGCGCGGTCTCCTCGGGCTGGCGCCAGTAGCCGGCCATCACCTGCGGCCCGCGCACGCAAAGCTCGCCGCGCTCGCCGGTGGCGACGGGCTTGCCGTCGATGTCGCGGATGGAGATGTCGGTGGAGGGCAGCGGATAGCCGATCGTGCCGGTGAAGGCCGCGATGTCCGGCCGGTTGGCGCAGACGACCGGCGACGTCTCGGACAGGCCGTAGCCCTCGACGATCGGCCGGCCGGTGGTCGCCTGCCACTCGCGGGCGACGGACGACTGGACCGCCATGCCGCCGGCCACCGCAAGCTTGAGCCCCGAGAAGTCGACCGTCCGGAAATCGGGATTCTGCAGCAGCGCGCGGGCGAGCGTGTTGATCACGAGGATGGCGCTGAACCTGCGGCGCTTCAGGGCGGCTATCAGGGTGGGAACGTCGCGCGGATTGGCGATCAGCACCTGGCAGGCGCCGATCCGCACCATCACCAGCGCCGAGCAGGTCAGGGCGAAGATGTGATAGAGCGGCAGCGCCGTGATCGTGACATGCCGCTCCGCCGGATCGAGGAAGGGGCCGATCCAGGCCTCGACCTGCAGGACGTTGGCCGCGACGTTGCGGTGGGTAAGCATGGCACCCTTGGCAAGGCCCGTGGTGCCGCCGGTGTACTGCAGGAAGGCGATGTCGTCGGGTGCGATCGCCACCGGCTCCGGCGCGGCGCGGGGCCGCAGCACGGTGGAAAGCCGCACGGCCTCCGGCAGGCGGAAGGCCGGCACGTTCTTCTTCACATGGCGCGACACGGCGTTGATCAGATGACCCTTGAGGCCGAGCAGGTCGCCGGGCGCCACGAGCACGAGGCGGTGGAGGGGACGCCCGGTCAGCGCGGTCTCGACGGTCGTGCCGAAATTCTCCAGCGCGAACAGCACGCGGGCCCCGGAATCGTCGAGCACGGCGGCAAGTTCACGGGCGGTGTAGAGCGGGTTGACGTTGACGACCGTACAGCCGGCGGCGAGCGTTCCGAACAGGACCGGCAGGAAGGCCATGACATTCGGCATCATGATCGCCACCCGGTCGCCGGGGCGCAGGCCCTCGGCCTGCAGCCAGGCGGTGACGGCGCGGGCGCTGCGCTCCACCTCCGCATAGGTGCGACGCACGCCGAAACTCTCGACCGCGTCATGGGCCGCATGGCGGCGGAACACCTCGTCCATCATCGCTGGCAAGGTGACAGGCCCGGCGGGGGCGATCTCCGCCGGCACGCCATCCGGATAGCGGGCGAGCCAGGGCCGCGCCGCATAGGCGGCGGCCGCCTCGTCCTCGGTCGAGAGCATGGACTGTGTCCTCCGATCAGCCCGCATCGTCACCCGTGAAGGGCTGACGTTGCGTATGCCCGCGCGCGCCTTGCCGGCGTTCTGCCTTTTCACGCGGGATGATGAAGATGTGGTGCCGATCGGCGCGGACACCAGACCGGGCGGACCTGTCCCGGCTCAGTATTCGACGGTGGTGAGCGACAGGCCGTGGGCGGGAGCGACCGGCCCGCAGGCCTTGCGGTCACGGGCCTCCAGCGCCGCGGCGAGATCGGCGACCGTCCAGCTTCCGTCGCCGACCTTGCGCAGCGAGCCGACCAGCGAGCGCACCTGATTGTGCAGGAAGGAGCGCGACCAGACGTGAAACACGATCGCCTCACCCTCGCGGGTGATGTCGATGCCGTCGAGCGTCTTCACCGGGCTGCGCGACTGGCAGTGGGTGGAGCGGAAGGTGGTGAAATCGTGGTGGCCGACGAGAACGGCGGCGCCCTCGCGCATCGCCGCCACGTCGAGCGGCTTTCGCACGTGCCAGGCGCGGTGGCGGTCGAGCGCCAGCGGCGCGCGGCGGTCGACGATCCGGTAGTGGTAGTGGCGGCGCGTGGCTGAAAAGCGCGCGTCGAAACTCTCGTCGGTGACGCTGGCCTCGAGGATCGCCACCGGATGCGGCTCAAGGTGGAAGTTGACCGCGTCACGGAAGGTGTCGCCGCTGACCACCTTCTCCAGATCGACATGGGCGACCTGCCCGGTGGCGTGAACGCCGGTGTCGGTGCGACCGGCCCCCTTCAGTGTCACGGTCTCCGGCGTCAGCTTGCCGATCGCCTGCTCGATCACGCCCTGCACCGACACGCCGTTGGCCTGACGCTGCCAGCCGACGAAAGGCGTGCCGTCATATTCGATGAGCATGCGGTAGCGGGGCATCTCGTTCCTCAGCCGGCAAAGGACTGGCCGGGCGCCAGCCGCGCGCCGCGCAGGAAATCGGAAAAGGCCATCGGCTTGCTGCCGGCCCGCTGCACGGACACAAGGCGCACGGCACTTTCGCCGCAGGCGACATCGCCCTCCGGGGACAGAAGCGTGCCGGCCACACCCGTCCCCTCCCCCGCCGCGATCCGCAGCACCTTCACACGCTCCGGCCCTTTGCCGAGATCGGCTTCGAACCAGGCGCCGGGAAAGGGCGAGAGACCGCGGACATGGGCGCTGACGACGGCGGCAGGAAGGTTCCAGTCGATCCGGGTCTCGGCCTTGTCGAGCTTCCGGGCGTAGGTCGCGCCCTCCACTGCCTGCGGCGTGAAGGAGAGGCCGCCGCGCGACAGGGCGGCCAGCGCGCGAACCATCAGGTCGGCGCCGAGGACGGCAAGCCGGTCGTGAAGGTCGCCCGCGGTGGTCTCGGCGCCGATCGCGACCCGTTCGGCCATTGCCACCGGACCGGTGTCGAGCCCGGCCTCCATCCGCATCACCATCACCCCGGTCTCGGCGTCGCCGGCCATGATCGCCCGGTTGATCGGCGCGGCGCCGCGCCAGCGCGGCAGCAGCGAGGCATGGAGATTGAGGCAGCCGTCACGCGGCGCATCAAGGGCCGCCTGCGGCAGGAGAAGACCGTAGGCGACCACCACGGCGACGTCGGCGTCGAGATCGGCGAAGGTCCGGCAGGTGTCCGGATCGCGGAAGGAGAGGGGCGTCAGCACCGGCAGGCCCAGCCCGTCCGCCTTCTCATGGACGGGCGAGCGGCGCTCGGCCATGCCGCGGCCGGCGGGGCGCGGCGGCTGGCTGTAGACCGCGACCACCTCGTGGCCGTGGCCGACGATTTCCATCAGGGTGGGAACCGCAAAATCCGGCGTTCCCATGAAGACGATTCGAAGGCTCAAGGGGTCGCTTCCGCAAGATCGGCTGGAGTCCGGGCGACATGCGCCCATGCGGACGCAAAGGTCAATCCCCGGATCGGCCCGCTGCGCCAGCAAGGCCAGGGCTGCGCATCGAAGATGGCGGGCAGGACGGCATCTTCGTGCGTTTGTTTGCGAATCAGCCCCAGATGAGCGGCAGGCGTGGCTCCGTGCCGACCTCGCGGCGCGGCTGACACGGCGGGTTCATCTGCGCCGTCAAGATTCTGTTAACCTTAAACATCTGGACAGCGCCGCAGAATCGGCCCTTTCTGGTTCCGACGATAAAAATACCCAAAGGCGGATAAGTCCGTCGGAGATCGAAAGCGTGCCGCAGGACCAAAAGACCGTCGCGATGCCCGCGGGCTCATCCGCGACGATCGCCCGATTCGCGAGCCTGCTGTCCGGCCGGCTCAACGACCTGCGCGAGGCGCTCTACGCGCCGGAAACGCAGAAGTCGCTGCGCAGCTTTTCCACCCAGGAGGTGGCGAGCCTGCTCGGCGTTGCCGAATCGACCGTGCGCCAGCTGTCGCTCGATGGCGAGGGCCCGGAGCCGGAGCGCTTTTCCAACGGCCGCCGCGCCTATCGCCTCGGCCAGATCAACGAATTGCGCCGGTTGCTCGCCGCCCGCCGCCCGGCCGAGGCCCTCGATTTCCTGCCGCATCGCCGACCGGGCGACAAGCTGCAGGTGCTCGCCGTCGCCAATTTCAAGGGCGGGTCGGGCAAGAGCACGACCACCGTGCATCTCTGCCACTACCTCGCCCTCAAGGGCTACCGGGTGCTGGCGATCGACCTCGACCCGCAGGCGAGCCTCTCCTCGATGTTCGGCTGCCAGCCGGAGTTCGACGTCGGGCCGAACGAGACGCTCTATGCGGCGATCCGCTACGACGACGAGCGCCGGCCGCTGCGCGACGTCGTGCGCGAGACCTATTTCCCGGGGCTCGATCTCGTCCCCGGCAATCTGGAACTTGCCGAATTCGAGCATGACACGCCCCATGCGCTCGCCCGCGACGACCGCGGCGGCGACATCTTCTTCCGCCGGCTGTCGTCGGCAATCGCCGACATCGATGCCGATTACGACGTGGTGGTGATCGACTGCCCGCCGCAGCTCGGCTTTCTCACCCTCGGCGCGCTGTTTGCCGCGACCGGCCTGCTGATCACCGTGCATCCGGCGATGCTGGACGTCGCCTCCATGGGCCAGTTCCTGCTGATGACGTCGGACCTGATGTCGGTGGTCGAGGAGGCCGGCGGCGTGCTCTCCCACGACTTCATCCGCTTCGTGCTGACCCGGCACAATCCGCATGACGTGCCGCAGGTCCATGTCGCGACCCTGCTGCGCTCGCTGTTCGGCGATCACGTGCTGACCTCGCCGGTGCTGGAGACGACGGCGATCGCCAACGCGGGCCTCGAGAAGAAGAGCCTTTATGAACTGGAGCGGGCGGCCATCGGCCGCGAGACGCTGAACCGGGCCCTTGAATCCGTCGACGCGGTCAATGCCGAGATCGTCGGGCTGATCGAGGCCGCATGGGGACGCAGGACATGAAACCGAGCGAACGCAACAAGCGGCTGCACGCCCTCGTCACCGGCATTCGCGGCGACGGCACCGAGCCGCCGGCCGCACCGGCGCCAAGCCCAGCCGCCCCTGCCCCGCGCGTGGGCGCCGGCAGCGTCGGCGCGGTGCGCGAGGCGCTGACCCGGATCGAGAGCGAGCGCGACCGGCTGGAGGCGGAGCTGAAATCGGGCGCCGCGGTGGTCGAACTCGACCCGGCCGAGATCGACCCCTCGCCCTATCCCGATCGCCTCGGCCACGGCGGCGAGGCCTTTGCCGCGCTCAAGGCCTCGATCGAGGCCAAGGGCCAGGAGATCCCGATCCTCGTCCGGCCGCATCCGCAGCGCGCCGGCCGCTATCAGGTGGTCTACGGCCACCGGCGGCTCGTGGTGCTGCGCGAACTCGGCCGCAAGGTGCGGGCGGTGATCCGCGATCTCGACGACGAGAACCTCCTGCGCGTGCAGGGCGTGGAAAACGCCGCGCGCGCCGATCTCACCTGGATCGAACGGGCGATGTTCGCCCGGCAGATCGAGCTGTTTGCCCGCCATGCGGCGCGGCAGGGGCTGGAGGTGACGAAGCTGACCATGGAGGCGCTGGCCGTCAGCGCGCCCGAGGTGTCGCGCTTCCGCACGGTGACCGGCGTCCTGCCGGCCGAGATGATCGAGGCGATCGGCCCGGCGCCGAAGGCCGGCCGGCCGCGCTGGGCGGCGCTGGCGGGGCTGGCGCAGCAGGATCCGCGCGCGCTGGCCCGGGTGACGGCGCGGATCGGGCAGGCCGACTTCGCCGACCTCGACAGCGACGCGCGTTTCCGCGCCGCCTTTGCGGCCGCGCAAGGCGGTGTGGCCAAGGCGGAGGGGCGCGAGCCGGCAACGCTCTACGAGGTGCGGCGCAGCGGTGCCGGCCTCAAGGTTGCGGTCCGCGATCCGGCGTTTG
>NZ_MCRJ01000052.1 GCF_001720135.1 Methylobrevis pamukkalensis | reverse complement strand
TGTATAGCATTACAACCGAAGACATGCCTGACGGATTGAAGAGAAAAATATTACCTGTCTACAAAGTATCCTTGATATTCTTGGCGGTCATAGTTGCAGCTTCTATTCTGCTTCCGCGATAGATCCACATCAGCCCGGCTGGGACAGGTAGGACGGGGCGCGCCGGATGGCGATGGCGTCGGGGGCGAGCTTCGCCGCGCGCTTGGCCTCGGCGATGCGGCGCGACAGCGCCACGAAGTCGTCGATGAACTCGCCGGCGCCGATCTCCACCACCGCCGCCGAACAGGTCATCAGCGGATAGATCTGCTCGTCGCCCTGGCGGTCGTTGGCCAGCAGGAAGCCGCGCTCGCGGTCGCCCGCCGCATAGAAGCTGGTGATCTCGGCGCGGTAGTCCTCCACCACGGCCCGCGCCAGCGCCACCACCCGGTCGACGCTCATGTCCTTCACGCCGGCGAAGAAATCGTCGCCGCCCACGTGGCCGAGGAAGCCCATGCCCATGTGGCGGCGCAGGATGTCGGCAAACAGCATGATCGCGCGGTCGCCCTGGCGGAAGCCGTAGTGGTCGTTGAAGGCCTTGAAGTGGTTGAAGTCGAAGTAGCAGAACAAGCGGTTGACGCCCTTGGGCTCGGCCGCATCGACCAGATGGTTGTTGATCGACAGGTTGCCCGGCAGCCGCGTCAGCGGATTCTGGTCCTGCGCCATCGTCAGGCGCTTCTCGTTGACGAGCTTCAGCAGCGACGCCGACGACAGCACGCCGAGATAGCGCCCCTGGTCGACGATGATCACCGCCTCGGTCTCGCCACTGTTGGCATACATCTCGAGAATCTTCTCCACCGGCGCGAGATGTCGGCGATCGGGCAGCGGGTCACGAAGGTGAACAGCTTGTGGGCGAAGAAGGAATTCTGGAGGATGTCGCGGCCGGTGGGGCTGAACACGAAGGAGCGCAGGTTGCGCTCATGCAGGAGGCCGATCGGCTCGCCGCCATGGCCGAGCACCGGGAAATAGGCCTGGTCCGGCGCCCGTCGGAAGCGGTCGAACACGTCCTTCATGCCGAGGTCGACATCCACCGGCGGCACCGGGTTCACCTCGGCACGCACGATGGTCTCGTCGGACTCGCGCTTGCGCCGGTCGAAGGACGAGGCCGTCATCACGTGACGGTAGGCGCCCGGCATCTGCTCCACCTCGAGGCAGGGCCGGGCGATGTAGTAGCCCTGGGCGAGGTCGCAGCCGATCTCGCGGCAGGCG
This sequence comes from Methylobrevis pamukkalensis, assembly GCF_001720135.1. Classification (GTDB taxonomy): domain Bacteria; phylum Pseudomonadota; class Alphaproteobacteria; order Rhizobiales; family Pleomorphomonadaceae; genus Methylobrevis; species Methylobrevis pamukkalensis. Next base: position 26,777 of record NZ_MCRJ01000052.1, on the reverse strand, counting down.
GTATGCTCCTCGGCGGTCTCGATGCCCTCGGCGATCACCTTGGCGCCGAGCACGTGGGCGAGGTTGACCACGGTGGACACGAACAGCTTCTTGCGCGGCGAACGGGCGATGTCGGCCACGAAGAAGCGGTCGATCTTCACGTATTCCGGCTGGAAGGCGTAGAGCAGGGTCAGTTCGGAAAAGCCCTGGCCGAAATCGTCAAGCGCGATGCGGATCTGCCCGGCCCGCAGGGCGGCGACCATCATCGTCGCGCTGGAACTGTGGGCGGTCTTGTGCTGCTCCGAGAGCTCGATGCACAGCGCGCCGGGATTGAGGTCGTTGTCGGCGGCCAGCTTCAGCAGCCGGTCCACACGGAAGGACTGGTCCTCCAGCGTGCGCCCGTCGATGTTGAGGAACAGGCGCCGCGCCCCGCCGCCCGGCAGCCGTCCGAGGGTCTCGATCGCCCGTGAGGCGAGGATCAGTTCCACCTCGGCCAGTTCGTGGCGGATGTAGGCGGCGTCGAAGAAACTGGCGATTGTCGGATAGCCGCCCTCCATGGTGCCGCGCAGCAGCGCCTCATAGGCATGGACGACGCCCGTATGGATATCGACGATCGGCTGGAACGCATGGCGGATGCCGCTCAATCTCGTCACGAGCGTTCCCGAGGCATCCTCCCCCGCGTCGATCACGACCTTCGGCAAGTTCATCCGAATCCCCCAGGGTCCGCCGGTTCCGATGCGCGGCAGATGGTCCGGCGCAACGCGTCCTGCGCTTTGTCCGATGCCACGCTCGATCGCGGTGTCTCGCGATAGACTGGCACAGATCGGTTATCACATTCTCAATGGCCGTTTTTTTCAGGCGATGCTCGTCCCGGCTGCGAACTATAGGGGTGGGTGCCCCCTTGGGTGCAGCCCCTTTCGCGGCGGGCTGCAAAGAGCGTGAATGTCTGGTATCCGACAAAAGTCGAATGCGAGAGACCGCCCACTGGCGTGGCAATTGCCCATGCGCGCCCGCTCATGCGCGCCTGCCCGCGAGAGCCTGCGCGCACGCGGGCCGGGGACGCAGCGCCAACCGGCGCCCGCATGCCCGCCATGGTTTGACTTCACCGGCAACTCCGGCTAAGGAACCGCCACCGCGCGGGCTGTCATGGCCCGCGCGTTCGTTCACGCACCCGTGGACCTTTGCGCCGGTCGCTGGTGCGGGGTTCTGTCGGTCCGCGGCTCGCCCCGAAACGGGGTCCCGTCGGACAGAGGAGGGCGCGTGTCCTTCGCATCGGTACCAACGAGGATACGCGAATGTCCAAGCGCCACAGCGCCAAGTACAAGATCGACCGCCGGCTCGGCGAAAACATCTGGGGTCGCCCCAAGAGCCCGGTCAACAAGCGCGAATACGGCCCCGGCCAGCATGGCCAGCGCCGCAAGGGGAAGCTCTCCGACTTCGGCCAGCAGCTGCGCGCCAAGCAGAAGCTGAAGGGCCATTACGGCGACATCTCCGAGAAGCAGTTCTACAAGATCTACCAGGAAGCCTCGCGCATGCGCGGCGACACCTCGGAGCAGCTCATCGGCCTTCTCGAGAGCCGCCTCGACGCGATCGTCTATCGCGCGAAGTTCGTTCCGACCATCTTCGCCTCGCGCCAGTTCATCAACCACGGCCACATCAACGTCAACGGCCGCCGGGTGAACATCGGCAGCTACCGCTGCAAGGTCGGCGACGTGATCGAGATCCGCGAGAAGTCCAAGCAGCTCGCGATCGTGCTCGAGGCCACCGGCCTTGCCGAGCGCGACGTGCCGGACTACCTCGACGTCGATCACTCCAAGCTGGTTGCCAAGTATGTGCGCGTTCCCGGTCTCGGCGACGTGCCTTTCGCGGTCCAGATGGAACCGAACCTCGTCATCGAGTTCTACTCGCGCTGATTTTTCCCTCCCCCGGGAGAGACTGGAAAGGCGCCCTTCGGGGCGGCCTTTTTCGTTGTCGGCATGCCCCGGCGGCAGCCCACCGACAGGAAGCCCCGCACCTGCCCCATTATGCGGCAACTGCCCGCAATTAATGCAGGAAAACAGTGTCGGATCAGATACTTAATGCTTTGAAACGGAATTTGTTATACGACATCTTAACCGATAACCTGAAAAACTGCTGGGATACCACAGAGGATAGAGGCATGTCGTCCGAAGTCGCCGACAGCAGGGTTCCGGTCGAAGGCAGGCGCGGCGCGCGGCGGCTCGCGGCGGCGCTGAGGAAGCTCGTCACGGGCCCGCGCGAGCGGCGTCGCGAGGCCGCGCTGGCCGCTGCCGAGATGGCCGCGCGCGAGGCGCAGGACCAGCTCCGCGAGGCGATCGACGTTCTGCCCGAGGGCATCGTCTATCTCGATGCCGAAGGCCGCTACATCCTCTGGAACGAGCGCTACGCCGAGATCTACACCCGCAGCGCCGATCTCTTTCGCGCCGGCGAGAAATTCGAGGACACGCTGCGCATCGGCGTCGCCCGCGGCGACTATCCGATGGCCAAGGGCCGCGAGGAGGAATGGCTCGCCGATCGGCTCGCCCTGCTCGCCAATCCCGGCGTCCGCCACGAGCAGCTCCTGTCCGACGGCCGCTGGATCATGATCGAGGAGCGGCGGACCCGCTCGGGCGGCACCATCGGCCTGCGCGTCGACATCACCGACATGAAGCGGCGCGAGGCGTCCTTCCGGCTGCTGTTCGAGGACAACCCGGTGCCGATGTGTCTCCTCGATCCCGAAACGCTGGCGATCGTCGAGGCCAACGCCGCCGCCTGTGCCCACTACGGCCACGACGCCGCGGCCTTCCGCAGCCTCACCCTGCTCGACCTTCACCACCCGGACGAGCACCCGTCGCTGGCCCGCAGTTCCGACGCCTCGCCCGCCTTCCGCGGCGGGCGCAACTGGCGCCAGCGCCGCGCCGACGGCAGCGAGATCGAGGTGACCACATTCGCGCGGGCGCTGACCTTCGAGAATGCCCCGCGCCTGCTGTTCGCCTTCGTCGACGTCACCGAGCGGCGCCGGACCGAGGCGCGCATGGCCCACATGGCCCGCCACGACCTGCTGACGGGCCTTCCGAACCGCCTCGGCTATGGCGAGCGCATCGCCGCCGCGATGGCGCGTGCGGGCAAGCTGCGCCAGGGGCTGGGCGTGCTGCTGATCGACCTCGACAACTTCAAGACCGTCAACGACACGCTCGGCCACTCGGTCGGCGACGCCCTGCTGAAGGAAGTCGCGGACCGCATTCGCGGCTGTCTCGACGAGGACTCCTTCGTTGCCCGCCTCGGCGGCGACGAGTTTGCCGTGCTGGTGCCGCTCGACCAGCACGAGGGCCGCGACGAGGCGGTCGCGCGCATGCTGCTGGAGACGCTCGCGCCCACGTTCCGCATCGACGGCCATCAGGTGGCGGCGGGCGCGAGCATCGGCATCGCCCGCCTTCCCGAAGGCTGCACCGACCACGAGCAGTTGCTGAAGAATGCGACCTCGCGCTCTACCGGGCGAAGGCCTCGGGCCGCGGCACCTTCCGCTATTTCGAACCGGGCATGGACGAGGCGCTGCAGGCGCGCCGGCGCATGGAGATGGACCTGCGCGAGGCCCTGTCGCGTGGCGAGTTCTCGCTGCATTACCAGCCGCTGATCAGCCTCGACAACGGCGAGATTTCCGGCTTCGAGGCGCTGCTGCGCTGGACCCATCCGGACCGCGGCGACATTCCGCCGGGCGACTTCATCGGCATTGCCGAGGAGACCGGACTGATCGGGCCGATCGGCCGATTCGTGCTGGAGCGCGCCTGCCGCGACGCCGCCGGCTGGCCGGGCGACCTCAAGATCGCGGTCAACCTGTCGCCGGCGCAGTTCCGCTCCTACGACATCCTGGCATCCGTGGTGCACGCGCTGGACGTCTCGGGTCTCTCCCCTTCCCGGCTCGACCTGGAGATCACCGAATCACTGCTGATGGACAAGAGCGAGGCGGCGCTCTCCACCCTGCGCGCCCTGCGCCATCTCGGCGTCGGCATCTCGATGGACGATTTCGGCACGGGCTATTCGTCGCTCAGCTACCTGCGCGCCTTCCCCTTCACCAAGATCAAGATCGACAAGTCCTTCATCAAGGACCTGCATTCGAGCCCGGACTCGCAGGCGATCGTGCGCGCGATCGTCAGCCTCGGCAACAATCTCGGCATGCGGGTGATCGCGGAGGGGATCGAGAATCCCGACGACCTCGCCTTCCTGATGGAAGCGGGCTGCGGCGAGGGTCAGGGCTATCTGTTCAGCGTGCCGAAGCCGCTGAAGGACATCGCCGGCCTGATTGCCGGCGCGCCCGCGACCAGGGCCGCGGGCTGACACCATCGTTCATCCTGAGTAAAGGACGGCCGGGCTCAGGCCCGCTCGGTCACAGGGATGCCGTTGGCCTTCATGTGCTCGGCCAGTTCGCCGGCCTTGAACATCTCGCGGACGATGTCGCAGCCGCCGAGGAACTCGCCCTTGACGTAGAGCTGCGGGATCGTCGGCCAGTTGGAATATTCCTTCACGCCCTGGCGGATGTCGTCATCGTCGAGCACGTTGATGCCCTTGTAGGGCACGCCGATGTAATCGAGGATCTGCACCACCTGGCCGGAGAAGCCGCACATCGGGAACTGCGGCGTTCCCTTCATGAACAGCACCACGTCGCTGGACTTCACTTCGCTGTCGATAAAGGCCTTCATGTCGGACATCGGTTTGTCTTTCCTGATGGACCGGCCGCGCCGCAGCGCCGCCTGATCGGGTCACCCTGTGGCCTCGGACCCCGCCCTCAAGGCGAGCCGAGGGCCCAATTCACTCCGGAACGCTGGTCTGCAGCGCAAGGGCGTGCAGAACGCCGCCCATGTTGCCGTTGAGCGCGTCATAGACGAGCTTGTGCTGCTGCACGCGGGTCTTGCCGCGGAAAGTCTCGGAGACGACGATGGCCGCGTAATGGTCGCCGTCGCCGGCAAGGTCGCGGATTTCCACCTTCGCATCCGGCAGGGCGGCCCTGATCAGTTCCTCGATCTCGCGTGCCTGCATCGCCATGTCGCCGTCCTCCTGATCGATCGCGCCCGGCGCGGTTCGCACGCAGCTTATCCCGCCATGTAGGACGGGAACCAGCCCTCGTGCGCCTCGCGCATCGATGAAACAGATATGGCCGCGCCGTCACCAAAGCGCAACGTCTCGCCGCCCGTGACGCCGATCGACGCCACCGGAACGCCCGCCGCGGCCGCCCGCTCGCAGATCGCCGCGGCGGCCTCCGCCGCAACCGTCACCACATAGCGGGCCTGATCCTCGGCAAACAGCGCCACATGCGGGGCGTCGGCCTCGAGGTCGATCCGCGCGCCGCGCCCGCCCGCCATCGCCATCTCGGCAAGCGTGACGGCGAGGCCGCCGTCGGACAGGTCGTGGCAGGCCGTCACCTCGCCGGCGGCGATCAGCCCGCGCACGAAGTCGCCGTGGCGCTTCTCGGCGGCAAGGTCCACCGGCGGCGGGGCACCCTCCTCGCGGCCGTGGATCTCGCGCAGGTAGATCGACTGGCCGAGGTGGTCGCCGTGGCCGCCGACCAGCAGGATCGCCTCGCCCTCGGCACGGAAGGCGTAGCCGACATGGCGCGACACGTCGGCAAGCAGGCCGATGCCGGCGATCGCCGGGGTCGGCAGGATCGCCTGGCCCAGCGTCTCGTTGTAGAGCGAGACGTTGCCGGAGACGACGGGGAAGTCCAGCGCCCGGCAGGCCTCGCCGATGCCTTTGATCGCCATCACGAACTGGCCCATGATCTCCGGCTTCTCGGGGTTGCCGAAGTTGAGATTGTCGGTGATGGCCAGCGGCGTCGCGCCCACGGCGGTGATGTTGCGCCAGCATTCGGCCACCGCCTGCATGCCGCCCTGATAGGGATCGGCCTCGCAGTAGCGCGGCGTCACGTCGGCCGACATGGCAAGCCCCTTGGAGGCACCGTCGATGCGGATAACGCCCGCGTCGCCGCCAGGGATCGTCGCCGAATTGCCCTGCACCAGCGTGTCATACTGCTCGAACACCCAGCGGCGCGAGCACATGTCCGGGCTCGCGAGGATCTTCAGCAGCGCCGCGCCGAGATCGTTCGGCGCCGGTACGTCGGCGGCCTTCACCTCGGCCGGCGCCTGCGGCGCCACCCACGGCCGGTCGTATTCGGGCGCCTGGTCGCCGAGGTCCTTGATCGGCAGGTCGGCAACCACCTCGCCCTGATGGCGGATCACGAAGCGCAGCGTGTCGGTGGTGACGCCGACGACCGCGAAGTCGAGCTCCCACTTGGCGAAGATCGCCTCGGCCTCGGCCTGCCTGGCCGGCTCCAGCACCATGAGCATGCGCTCCTGGCTTTCCGAGAGCATCATCTCGTAGGCGGTCATGCGCTCCTCGCGCACCGGCACCTTGTCGAGGTCGAGATCGATGCCGAGGTCGCCCTTGGCGCCCATTTCCACGGCCGAGCAGGTGAGTCCCGCCGCGCCCATGTCCTGGATCGCGATCACCGCGCCGGACGCCATCAGTTCGAGGCAGGCTTCCAGCAGGCGCTTTTCGGTGAAGGGATCGCCAACCTGCACGGTCGGGCGCTTCTCCTCGATGGTCTCGTCGAATTCGGCCGAGGCCATGGTGGCGCCGCCGACGCCGTCACGCCCGGTCTTGGCGCCGAGATAGACCACCGGCAGGCCGACGCCCTTGGCCTCGGACAGGAAGATGCCGTCGGCCCTGGCAAGGCCGAGCGCGAAGGCGTTGACGAGACAGTTGCCGTTGTAGCGCGGGTGGAAGTTGACCTCGCCGCCCACGGTCGGCACGCCGAAGGAGTTGCCGTAGCCGCCGACGCCGGCGACGACGCCCGACACCACATGCCGGGTCTTCGGATGGTCCGGCGCGCCGAAGCGCAGGGCGTTCATCGCCGCGATCGGCCGGGCGCCCATGGTGAACACGTCGCGCAGGATGCCGCCGACGCCCGTCGCCGCGCCCTGGTAGGGCTCGATATAGGACGGGTGGTTGTGGCTCTCCATCTTGAACACCGCGACGTCGCCGTCGCCGATGTCGACCACGCCGGCATTCTCGCCCGGGCCATGGACCACGCAGGCACCGGTGGTCGGCAGCGTCTTCAGCCACTTCTTCGAGGACTTGTAGGAACAGTGCTCGTTCCACATCGCCGAGAAGATGCCTAGCTCGGTCAGCGTCGGCTCGCGGCCGATCAGCGCCAGGATGCGCGCGTATTCGTCGGGCTTGAGCCCGTGGCTCTTCACGAGATCGGGCGTGATGGGCGTGTCGTTCGGGATCATCGGGGGCCTTCGGGTCCGGCGTCGCGGCGAGGGATTTTCGGCCCACTCCTTAAGCGGGATCGGCAGAAAATGCGACCCCGATTTGCAGATGGCGGCCCGGCGGGAACGGAGCGGCCAACCGGCGGAAGATCCGGGCAACCGGGCGCGCCGGCGCGATCAGTCGCGCGCCAGCGCCTCCTCGTCGCAGTTGAGACGCACGAGCTCGGCCATGGCCGTCAGATGCGCATCGCCCGCGGGCACCGCGTGCTCGATCCCGAACCTCGGCACGTCGATGCCGCAGTGGTGTTTCAGGAACAGGCGCATGACGTTGGCCACCCCCTCCTCCGTCACCGAGCGCAGGTCCTCGGCAAGGAAGCGCCCGCGGGTCTGTGGGCCCGTGACCAGTTCGTAGGAGGGAAAATAGGCGACGTCCGGCTGCTCGCCGACAAGCTGCTCGCAGGCCACCCGCAGCACCGCCTTCGAATAGGTCGTCGCGGTCAGCACATGCCGGCCGCTTGCGGTCGCGACCAGCGGCACCGGCGACACGGTGAGGATGACGCGCGAACGCGGATTGACCGAGCGCAGGAGGTCGAGGAAGGCGACCATGTCGGCCACGATCTCGCCCGCGGTGAAGTTGTGGAATGCGTGGCGCGCGGGATCGAAGTGGCCACCCGCGACGCCGGGGCAGAGCGGATAGACCGCGCCATCCTCCCGGCTGCGCCAGGCTTCGGTCAGGCCGAGGGTGAAGACGAAGACGTCGAGCGTCTCGAAGGCGCGGCGGACGGCGGTGAAATGCTGCGCCCGGTCGGCGTCGTATTCGGCCCGCGATGCAAAGCCGCCGGGCTGGATCTGCGGCCGGAACGGATCGATCCAGCGCCCGCCGCCCGCCTCCCAGGCGTCGTCGAGCGGGGCAAAGCGTCCGTAGGCCCGCTGGAACAGCTGCAGCAACTGGCGCGGCGTGTAGATGTTGCCATAGCGGGCGGTGTAGACCCCGTAGTTGAACGCCTCGGCGTCCTCGGGCGCGGCAATCGGATGCGCGGTCTCGGTGACGAGGAAGTCGAAGCCGCTCGTCTTCAGGTAGCGGGCGATGTGCTGGGCAAAGCAGCTCCCCGCGCTTGCGACCCGGTCGGCGGGCGCGATTGTGAAGGCCGGCGGCGTGACGGGATCGACATCGAACACGTCGAGGCCGGAAACCGCGCCTTTCCAGAAGGCCTCCGCCGGTGCCCGGCGATAGGGATGGTCGGCCACGGGTTCGCCTCCTTGGTGCGCGGGCAGGATCACGGCTGCGAGGCGCGGCGCATGCCGCCCGCCTCCGTTGCCGGTTGCGAATCGGGGCCACGCCCCAGGCCGCGGCCGGTGTCCGTCTCCGCCATCGGGGCCGGCGCGACCGCACGCATCCATTCGGCGATCTGAATCAGCTGGCGCTCGCCATAGCGCGCATTGCCGTGGGTCGGATCGTCGTTCCACGCCTTCTCGACCAGGCACCCGTCCGCATCCAGCATCTCCGGCGGCGCCGGCACATAATCCATGTCGAGCCGGGCGCAGGCCTCGCGAAACAGATCCGAATGCAGCCGCCACAGCCTGGCGCGCAAGCCGGCCGGCGCAACACCAAGGACCGGAATTCGCTCGGCAAAGGCGCCGGGATGCGCGGTGATATGCGCCGCGCTCGGGACCGGCGGCGGCGACTCCAGCTGGCAGCTCGGCCCGTTCGCAAGTTGGCGCACAAGCTCCAGCAGTTTCAGGCGGGGCTCCATCGCCCGGGCCATCGCCCGGCGGACAAGCTCGAACGGCACCACCTCGGCGCCGGGATCGAACGATACGGCGCTCTCCTCCGGCAGCGCGAAATCGAAGCGCTGCGGGTGATTGAGCAGGCCGAAGACGTTGTGATCGTTGCCGCCGATCAGGCAGACCACCGGCACCCCGGCCTCGCGCTCGAAGACGGCCCGGATCGCCGGATTGATCCGGTCCCCGACCAGGGCCGGGCGGAAGGCCTCGGTGCTCAGATTGAGGAAGATCGGATCGAGATCCGCGCCCGAACCAGCCTTGACCCGCCGCACCTGCGCCTTCGTCACCGCCGCGATATGGCTGTTTCCGACGATCAGCACCCGCGCCATGCTCGTTCCCGGCCTTGTTTCAAGCAGCCTGTTCGCCACGCGAGATCAGTCTGTGTGCGCGGGATCGTAGAGAAGCCCCCCGGTCCGGGCAAGGCGGCGGCGGCGCGCCCCTCAGGCGAACGCCAGTTGCCGCAAGAACCCGTAGCGCTCCGTGAGCCCTTCCGGCGGCAGGCGGCCGGTGGCGTAGAACACATCCGCGCCCTCCCCGCCGCCGCGCCCTGCTTCGGCGCCCTCGCCCGCCGGCTCCCGCGCGACTGTTGAGGTGACGCGCGCCACCTGCCGGGCGATCGCCGGCGCCGGATCGATCCAGGTCACGGGCCACGGCGCAAGGTTCCGCAGGCGGGCCAGCACGAGCGGATAGTGGGTGCAGGCGAGCACCACCGTGTCGGTGCGGTCCGCCCCCTCCTCCACGAAACACGGCGCGATCTCGGCGAGGAGATCCGCATCGGCCACCGCCTGCCCGGCAAATTCGGCTTCGACCAGCGGCGCGAGGCGCTTGGATCCGACCAGCGTGAAGCGGCAGTCCTGGCCGTGGGCGGCGACGAGGCCGCGGGTGTAGTCGCGCTTCACCGTGCCGGGGGTGGCCAGCACCGACACCATCCGGCTCACGCTCGTCTCGGCGGCCGGCTTGACCGCCGGTACGGTGCCGACGATCGGCAGGGTGAAGCGGGCGCGCAGATCCGGCAGCACCAGCGTGGACGCCGTGTTGCAGGCGATCACCACCGCGTCGGGGGCAAAGCGCGGCATCGCCTCCGCCATCAGCGCCGCGACGCGAGCGACCAGATCGGCCTCGGCGAGGTCGCCATAGGGAAACACCGCCGTGTCGGCGAGATAGGTGAGCCGCGCGGCCGGCAGCGCCTTGCGGATCTCGGCAACGACCGAGAGGCCGCCGAAGCCGGAATCGAAGACGAGGAGCCGCGGCGCCTCAGTCATGCCCGTCCCCGCCATCCTCGGAAGAGCTTCGTGCGGCGGTCGCCGGCTTGTTGCCCTTCGCGTCGCGCGGCCGCTCGTGGCGGCGCTCCAGCCCGGCGACCACGCCGCGCAGGGTGCGCACCTCCTGCGCATTGAGGCTGGCCTTCTGGAAGATCGCGCGCAGATTGCGCACCATGGCCGGGCGCTTCTCGACCGGGCGCAGGAAGCCCGCCGCGTCGAGCGCGCCTTCCAGATGCTCGAAGAAGCCGACCAGTTCGTCCTTGGTGGCCGGCGGCGCACGCTCGGGCGCGCGGAACGGCACGCCGCCGTCCGCCTCGGCAAAGCCGGCCTTGCGCCACTCGTAGGCGATCACCAGCACCGCCTGGGCGATGTTCAGCGAGGCGAACTCCGGATCCACCGGCAAGGTCAGGATCTCGTCGGCGAGCGAGATCTCGTCGTTGTTGAGGCCCCAGCGCTCGCGCCCGAACAGGATGCCGACGCGCCCGCCGCCCGCCTCCAGCCCGCGCATGTGGGCCGCCGCCTCCACGGGCCCGGCCACCGGCTTGGTCAGGTCGCGGTCGCGCGCGGTGGTGGCATAGACGAAATTGAGATCGGCGACGGCCGAGGCGAGATCGTCGTAGACCCGCGTCGCCGCGATCACGTGGTCGGCCCGGCTGGCGGCCGCCACCGCCTTCTCGTTCGGCCAGCCGTCGCGCGGGGTGACGAGGCGCAGGTCGCGCAGGCCGAAATTCGCCATGGCCCGCGCCGCGGTGCCGATGTTCTCGCCCAGCTGCGGTTCCACCAGAATGATCACCGGCCTTGTCTCGTCCTGCCGCGTCGTCACGTCGTCCCGCCTGTGCTTGTTCATGGATCGTCCGCCCGCCGCGGAGGATCATCCGCTATAGCATCCTTCCTGCCGCGATCGAAAACGCCCATCGCGGCGAAAAGAAGGATTTCCGTCGCCCCGCCGCGATGTTATGAACCGGCAACGATGGCCCTGATTTTGCTGCCGTTTACGTAAGCGACAAGATTTCGCAATGGACGGGTTTACGTAACAGGCCTCCCGACGCGCCGAGACATCGGGCCGTCCGGATCGGACTGCGGCAGGTGTGGCCACGGATCACGGACGGCGCGGCGCTCTTCCTCCGGCGCGGCCGCGCCCACGACCCATCATGCGGAGCGGGGATAACTCATGACCAAGATCAAGGTGGCAAATCCGGTCGTCGAGCTCGACGGCGACGAGATGACCCGGATCATCTGGCAGACCATCAAGGACAAGCTGATCCATCCCTATCTCGACGTCGACCTCGAATACTACGATCTCAGCGTCGAGAACCGCGACGCCACCGAGGACAAGGTCACCGTCGACAGCGCCAATGCGATCAAGCGCGTCGGCGTCGGCGTCAAGTGCGCCACGATCACCCCGGACGAGGCCCGCGTCGAGGAGTTCAAGCTCAAGAAGATGTGGAAGTCGCCGAACGGCACCATCCGCAACATCCTCGGCGGCGTGATCTTCCGCGAGCCGATCATCTGCAAGAACGTGCCGCGCCTCGTGCCCGGCTGGACCAAGCCGATCATCGTCGGCCGCCACGCCTTCGGCGACCAGTATCGCGCCACCGACTTCAAGGTGCCGGGCAAGGGCAAGCTGACGATCAAGTTCGTCGGCGAGGACGGCACCACGATCGAGCATGACGTCTACGACTATCCGGGCCCGGGCGTGGCCCTGTCGATGTACAACATCGACGAGTCGATCGTCGAATTCGCGCGCGCCTCGCTGAACTACGGCCTGATGCGCAACTATCCGGTCTATCTCTCCACCAAGAACACGATCCTCAAGGCCTACGACGGCCGCTTCAAGGACATCTTCCAGGAGGTGTTCGACACGGAGTTCAAGGAGGAGTTCACCAAGCGCAAGCTCACCTACGAGCACCGCCTGATCGACGACATGGTCGCCTCGGCGCTGAAGTGGTCCGGCGGCTACGTCTGGGCCTGCAAGAACTACGACGGCGACGTGCAGTCGGACATCGTGGCGCAGGGCTTCGGCTCGCTCGGCCTGATGACCTCCGTTCTGATGACGCCGGACGGCAAGACCGTGGAGGCCGAGGCCGCCCATGGCACCGTCACGCGCCACTACCGCCTGCACCAGCAGGGCAAGGAAACCTCGACCAACTCGATCGCCTCGATCTTCGCCTGGACCCGCGGCCTGTCGCACCGCGCCAAGCTCGACGACAATGCCGAGCTCGCCCGCTTCGCCGCGACGCTGGAGAAGGTCTGCGTCGACACCGTCGAGGCCGGCCACATGACCAAGGACCTCGCGCTCCTGGTGGGCGCCGAGCAGGGCTGGCTCTCCACCTCCGGCTTCCTCGACAGGATCGCCGCCAATCTCGACAAGGAAATGGGCAGCTGGAACTGACCACCCGTTCCTGAATGGCGTCGGGTCGACGCGGTGGGCACACCGGTGCACCCGTCACCGTCTGCGCGACGTCTGGTGTCGACACGACCCGGCGGCGGGAGCACTCCCGCCGTCGGTGATATCGGCAAAGCCGAACGACCGGATTCCGGACCCGTCTCCCGTTTCCCGGCCTGCGCGCCGATGTCGGGAAAACTGCGCAGGCATCAGACGGGCTCTTCACATTGCGACAAAAACCAAGGCATTGTTTACCGGTTCGACCCGGACGACGCGCTTCCCATCGCAAGACCGGCTCAAAAGTGTTCAACGCCGGTGTCATCTTGCTGTCGTCCCTTCTGAAGCGTTTTTCCCTCCTCAGACGATTCGTCACCTCCCTCCGCTACGAAATGATCTACGGCGCGCCCGGCTGGCGCGACGTGACCACCTTCAATGTCGGCCTGTTTCCGACCGATCCGGACATCGCGGCCGATCCGGCCACCGCGTCCGAAGCGCTGCAGATCCAGGTCTACGAGGAAGTCTATCTGCGCGCCCAGCAGATACGCCCGATCTGGCCGGGCGACACGCTGGCCGAGATCGCGGCCGGTCGGGGCGGCGGCCTTGCCCATCTTGCCCGCCGGGCAGAGTGGACCTGTATCGGCTTCGACCGCTCGTCGGCGGCCAGCCGCAGCGCCCGGAGACGCGGCGTCGATATCCGGCGCGCCCGCGCCGAAGACCTGCCCGTCGCCGATGGCTCCTGCGCCTACGCCATCTCGGTGGAGGGCATTTTCTGCTGTGATGATGTGGTGGCCGCCATGACGGAGGCGGGCCGAATCCTGGCGCCGGACGGCTGCCTGGTGCTCGCCGAATTCTTCTCCGGCCCGATCGCCATCGCCTCGGAGCGCATTGCACGGCGCGCGGCCCACTCCGGCCTGGTCGTCACCAGCTTCGTCGATCTCACCCCGCGCGCCCGCGCCGCCTTCCTGATGGACGAACCGCGCCGCGCTGGATTTGCCGCGGCCCTGCCGCGCTTTCTCGTCGACCGCTTCCGGGAAACGCTCGGCCTTGAAGGCACGAAGCGTTACGCGCAATGGCGCGACGGTCACCGCAGCTATTTCATCGCCACGCTCGCACGGCTCGGCAGGGCGGACACCGGCGAGATGCAGTTGGCCGCGACGGGAAGCTGAACGCTCGGGAGGGCGACGGAATCAGCCGGCGCCCGTCTGCCGCTGCGGGTCGTTTTCGCGCAGGATCGGCTGGCCATGCGGCGTCGCTTCGGCGGCGCGCTGCCAGCTCTGTTGCAGCACCAGCACCGCCTCTTCCCCGGCGATGCCCTTGTCGGCCAGAAGGCCGCACAGCGCCTCGACCCAGGCCTCGAAATAGTCGGACCCGTCCGCGGCCCGGCCGGGCTGGTGCAGCCGGGCCGACAGCGCCGCCGCCCATTCGGACCAGGTGAAGACGCCTCGCGCGTGAAGATGCACCGCCAGCGCGAAGGCCTGCGCCTGCCACGGCTCGGCAAAGGCCGGATCGCCCTCGGCCGTGCGCGGCAGGCCCTGCGAGGCCGCCAGCGCGGGACGCGCCTCACACCGGCTCAAGATAGCTCTCCCAGGCGTCGATCGAGACGGTGAGCGACGGATCCGCCCCCTCGCCCCAGATCTCGTCGGCGCCGAACACCACCGTATAGAGCCACTGCGGCGCCTCCCCGCCGCCGTGGGCATGGCTGTCGGCAAAGACGAAGCTGCCCTGCACGGCCTCGACGGTGCCGGTCCTGCCGCGGGCGTAGCGCGGAAGGCGGGTGTGGGTCCGCGGATGGAGGTTGCGGGCGCGGACCTTGTCGCCCGCGGCAAACCGCGGCACTGTTTCGACAGGCCGATCGCAGGGGCCGCCCTTCGCCAGCACGGCCGCCACCCTGTCGGCGGTCAGCACGCGCGGCGGGCGCGCGCCCGCCTCGAGACGATGGCCGGCCGCAAGCTCCTCATCCGAGACGAAGCCATGGCGCTGCAGCAGGACCTCCAGCGCCCGGATCCAGATCTCGTAATAGGTCGCGGAAAGATAGATGGCCGGCGGAATGCACTCGCGCGCGTGGCGGCTCTCGTCGATCGACCAGGCGCCCATCGCGCCGCAGGCCAGGGTGATGGCGAGCGCCCGCCGTTCCCAGGGCGCGTGAAACAGCGGCTCGTCCGGCTCCGGCGCGACGGCGCCGAACCCCATCTGGCCGCCGAGATCATGCGGCCCGTTCACGGCGAAAGCTCCGGCACGCGCGCAAGACCGGTGCCGATCATCGCGTCGCGCGTGACGAGATCGGCCAGCGCCGCCTCGTCGAGACCCTCCGTGCCGGCCGGCCGCTGCGGTACCACGAGATAGCGAAGCTCCGCGGTGGAATCCCAGACCCGGATCCGGGTCTCGTCCGGCAGCACCACGCCGAATTCGGCGAGCACGCCGCGCGGGTCGATCACCGCCCGCGAGCGATAGGCCGGCGCCTTGTACCAGACCGGCGGCAGCCCGAGCACCGACCACGGATAGCAGGAGCAGAGGGTACAGACGACGAGGTTGTGGACGTCCGGTGCGTTGAACACGGCCCGCATGTGCTCGCCCTGCCGGCCGGTGTAGCCGAGGCTGGCGATGGCCGCCGTGGCGTCGCGCATGAGCCAGGCCGCGAAGTCCGGGTCGCTCCACGCCTTCGCCACCACCCGGGCGCCGTTGCGCGGCCCGACGCGGGTCTCGTAGGTCTCGACGATGACGTCGAGCGCGGCCGGGTCGATCAGCCCCTTCTCCGCGAGCAGCGTTTCGAGGGCGCGCACCCGCGCCTCCATGTCGGAATAGCGGTTGTCGTGGGCGTGATGGTCGTGGTCGTGATCATGATCGTGAGGATGATCATGATGATCATCATGCTCGTGGTCGGTCCCGCCCATCGCGCCCTCCTGCCGGTCAGGCGCCAGCGCGGCCGGAAGACCGCCGGCCACCGCCTCGATCGCCGCCGCCGCGTTGGCCCCGTCGGGGCCGCCGGCCTGCGCCATGTCGGGCCGGCCGCCGCCACCCTTGCCGCCGAGCGCCTCGGCCGCAAGGCGGACGAGATCGACGGCGCTGATCCGGTCCTTCAGGTCGTCGGTCACGCCGACGACCACGCCGCCTTGCCGTCCTCGGCAAGCCCGATCATCACCACCACGCCGGAGCCGAGCCGCTTCTTGCCCTCGTCGACGAGGCCCTTCAGTTCCTTGGGCGCGACGCCTTCGGCGATCTTGCCGAGGAACTTGATGCCGGAAATCTCCTGCACCTCGTCCGCCCCGCCGCCGCCGCCCATCGCCAGCTTCTTGCGCGCCTCGGCAAGGTCGCGCTCCAGCTTGCGCCGTTCCTCGACCAGCGCCTGAACGCGGTCGAGCACGTCGGCGACCGGCACTTTCAGCGCGCCCGCGACATCCTTCAGCCGCTTCTCCTGCTCGGCCAGATACTGGCGGGCCGCATGGCCGGTCAGCGCCTCCAGCCGCCGCACGCCGGACGCCACGGCGCTTTCCTGCAGCACGTGGACGAGGCCGATCTCGCCGGTGCGGCCGACATGGATGCCGCCGCAGAGCTCGACCGAATAGTCCTTGCCGGCCTTTTCGCCCTCCAGCGCCGTGCCCATCGACACGACCCGCACCTCATCGCCGTATTTCTCGCCGAACAGCGCCATCGCCCCCGAGGCGATCGCGTCATCAACGCCCATCAGGCGGGTCACCACCGGCGAATCCTGCAGCACGATCGCGTTGGCCATCGTCTCGATCGCCGCGATCTCCGCCTCGCTCACCGGCTTGGTGTGCGAGAAGTCGAAGCGCAGGCGATCGGGCGAGACCTGCGAGCCCTTCTGCGCCACATGGGTGCCGAGCACCTGCCGCAGCGCCTCGTGCAGCAGATGCGTCGCCGAGTGGTTGCTGCTGATCGCGCCGCGCCGGACGGCATCGACGGTCATCACGACCTCGGCGTCGACCGTCAGCTCGCCTTCCTCGACCACGCCGACATGCACGAACAGGCCGCCCGCCCGCTTCTGGGTGTCGGTGACGCGGAAGCGGCCGCCGGTCCAGGTGATCACGCCGGTGTCGCCGACCTGGCCGCCGCTCTCGCCATAGAAGGGCGTCTGGTTGACGACGACCGCGCCGCTTTCGCCCGTGCCGAGCTTCGCCACCTCGGCGCCGCCCGAAACCAGCGCCGTGACGGCGGCCATGGCGCTGGCCGAGGCATAGCCGAGGAACTCCGTCGCCCCGAGCCTTTCGCGCAGGCCGAACCACACGGTCTCGGTCGCGGCCTCGCCGGAGCCGGCCCAGCTGGCGCGGGCCTCGGTCTTCTGGCGCTCCATCGCGGTCTCGAAGCCGGCCCGGTCGACGCCGATTCCGCGCGCCTTCAGCGCGTCCTCGGTGAGGTCATAGGGGAAGCCGAAGGTGTCGTAGAGCCGGAAGGCCGTCTCGCCGTCGAGCCGGTCGCCCGCGCCGAGCGATCCGGTCGCCTCGTCGAGCAGCGTGAGGCCGCGCGACAGGGTGCGCAGGAAGCGCGTCTCTTCCAACTGCAGCGTCTCGGTGATCAGCGGCTGCGCCCGCACCAGCTCCGGATAGGCCTCGCCCATCTCGCGCACCAGCGCGCCGACGAGGCGGTGAAGCAGCGGATCCTTGGCGCCCAGCAGGTGGGCGTGGCGCATCGCCCGGCGCATGATGCGGCGCAGGACATAGCCGCGGCCTTCGTTGGACGGCAGAACGCCGTCGGCGATCAGGAAGCTCGAGGCCCGCAGGTGATCGGCGATGATCCGGTGGCTCGCGGCCGTCGTGGCGGTCGAGCCGACCCCGGTCGCGTCCTCGGAGGCATGGATCAGCGCCCGGAACAGGTCGATGTCGTAGTTGTTGTGGACGCCCTGCAGCACGGCGGCGACCCGCTCGAGGCCCATGCCGGTGTCGATCGACGGGCGCGGCAGGTCGAGCCGCGGCCCGCCGGCGATCTGCTCGTATTGCATGAACACGAGATTCCAGATCTCGATGAAGCGGTCGCCGTCCTCGTCGGCCGAGCCGGGCGGCCGCCGGCGATGCCCTCGCCGTGGTCGAAGAAGATCTCCGAACACGGGCCGCAGGGGCCGCTGTCGCCCATCGCCCAGAAATTGTCCGAGGTGCCGATGCGGATGATCCGCCGGTCGGACAGACCGGCGATCTTCTTCCACAGCCCGTGCGCCTCGTCGTCGTCGGCATAGACCGTCACCAGCAGCTTGCTGGCCGGCAGACCGAACTCCTTCGTGACAAGGTTCCAGGCGAGCTCGATCGCCCGTTCCTTGAAATAGTCGCCGAAGGAGAAGTTGCCCAGCATCTCGAAGAAGGTGTGATGGCGGGCGGTGTAGCCGACGTTGTCGAGGTCGTTGTGCTTGCCGCCGGCCCGCACGCATTTCTGCGCCGTCGTCGCCCGCGAATAGGGCAGCTTCTCGAGGCCGGTGAACACGTTCTTGAACTGCACCATGCCCGCGTTGGTGAACATCAGCGTCGGGTCATTGCGCGGAACGAGCGGCCCGGAGGCGACGATCTCGTGACCGTTGCGCGCATAGTAGTTCAGAAACGTGGACCGGATCTCGTTGACGCCACTCATGGCCACCATCACCCATAACCGAGGACTTGCGCCAACCGGGACTGCGGCCGGCGCGGAGTGTCATGGGTTTTAAACGCGCACCCATGCGCTGTCCACACGGACGCCGCAGGGGCGCGGAAAACGGGCCGGACCGGGTCCGGCCGCCTCCGTTCGGGACGCGGCCGGCGCATGCATGGCTTCGGGCTCAGACCCCGTCGTCGTCATCCGGCTCGGGCTCGCCGGCCAGGATGTCCTTGGCGATGACGCCCGCATTCTGGCGGATGGTGAGCTCGATCTCGGCCGCAACCTGCGGATTGTCGGTCAGGAACTGCTTGGCATTCTCCCGGCCCTGCCCGAGGCGCTGGCTGTTGTAGGAGAACCAGGCGCCCGACTTCTCGACGATGCCGGCCTTGACGCCGAGATCGACCAGTTCGCCGGTCTTGGAGATGCCCTCGCCATACATGATGTCGAACTCGACCTCCTTGAACGGCGGAGCCAGCTTGTTCTTCACCACCTTGACGCGGGTCTGGTTGCCGACGATCTCGTCACGCGCCTTGATCGCGCCGATGCGGCGGATGTCGAGGCGGACCGACGCGTAGAACTTCAGGGCGTTGCCGCCCGTGGTCGTCTCCGGGCTGCCGAACATCACGCCGATCTTCATGCGGATCTGGTTGATGAAGATCACCATGGTCTTCGACTTGGAGATCGAGGCCGTGAGCTTGCGCAGCGCCTGGCTCATCAGCCGCGCCTGCATGCCGGGCAGCGAGTCGCCCATTTCGCCCTCGAGTTCGGCGCGCGGCGTCAGGGCCGCGACCGAATCGACGACCAGCACGTCGATGGCACCGGAGCGCACCAGCGTGTCGCAGATCTCGAGCGCCTGCTCGCCGGCGTCCGGCTGGGAGATCAGCAGGTCGTCGAGGTTGACGCCGAGCTTGCGGGCATAGATCGGATCGAGGGCGTGTTCGGCGTCGACGAAGGCGCAGACGCCACCCTTCTTCTGGGCCTCGGCGACGGTGTGAAGCGCCAGCGTGGTCTTGCCCGAGGATTCAGGTCCGTAGATCTCGACGATGCGTCCGCGCGGCAGGCCGCCGATCCCGAGTGCGATGTCGAGGCCGAGCGATCCCGTGGACACTGATTCGATCTCGACGAGCGGGCCCTGGCCGAGCCGCATGATCGAGCCCTTGCCGAACGCGCGTTCGATCTGGGAGAGCGCCGCATCCAGCGCCTTGGTCTTGTCCATTGAACTTCCCTCGACGAGGCGTAGTGTGTTCTGCGCCATCTGATCGCTTCCTTATTCCATGTGCAGCCGGACGTTTCAATACGATGAATGTACGCTTTTTGTTCTCATCCGCAAGGGGGTCATCAACAAAATGATTCCTCTCGATGATTCGAATTCCGTTCTTCTTCCGTTTCGCGCGGTGGGACCAGGCGCTCTCCAGCGTTCTGCGGCGCTCCGGCACCACGCGCGCGGCGTGCGCCGCCTCCTGATCGTCGCATCGGCGGTGGTGGCGGCGGCGATGCTGGCGGTGGCGCCCGCCCGCGCCGAGACCCTGCCGCAGGTGCTCGAGCAGGCGGAGGAACTGGCGCCGTTGCAGACGGTGGTCGTCGCCCGGCAGGGCGAGATCATCGCCGAGCGCGGCTATCGCGGCCACTCGCCGGATGCGGCGACGCCGATCATGTCGGCCTCGAAATCGGTCGTGTCGGCCCTCGTCGGGATCGCGATCGACAAGGGCGTCTTCACCGGTCCCGACCAGCGGATCGCCCCGCTGCTGGTCCGCGACCTGCCGGCCGCCCCGGATCCCCGTCTGCAGGAGATCACCATCGGGCATCTCCTCTCGATGCAGGCCGGCCTCGCCTCGACCTCCGGGCCGAACTACGGCGCCTGGATTGCCAGTTCCAACTGGGTCCGGGCCGTGCTGTCGCAGCCCTTCGAGGACGATCCGGGCGGCCGGATGATCTACTCGACCGGCTCCTCGCACCTGCTCTCGGCCCTGCTGGCCCGAGCCACCGGACGCTCGACGCTCGATCTCGCCCGCGACTGGCTGGGCGAGGTTCCCGGCTTCTCGATCGCCGGCTGGGACCGGGACCCGCAGGGCATCCATGTGGGTGGCAACCTGATGGCCATGACGCCAAAGTCGCTGCTGGCCTTCGGGGAGGTCTATCGCCGCAACGGTCTTGCGCCCGACGGCCGCCGCGTCGTGTCGAAGGACTGGATCGAGGCCTCCTGGCAGCCGCGCACCGCGTCGCGCTGGACGGGCGACGACTACGGCTACGGCTGGTTCACCCGCACCATCGCCGGCCAGCAGGTGCGCTTCGGCTGGGGCTACGGCGGCCAGATGGTCTACGTGATCCCGTCCCTCGAGATGACGGTGGTGATAACCTCCGACATCGAGGCCCCGGCGGGCCGAAGCGGCCATCGCGACGACCTGCATCGCCTGCTCGGCGAGATCATGACCGTCGCCGCGGCGCCGGCGCGGCCGGAGGATGCCGCAGAAGGGCAGGAGCCGGGCTGAAGGAGGCAAGCCGCCCTCTCGCCAGATGCCTTCCGCCACCACCCGATCGCCCAAGGTCCTCGTACCACCGGAACACGATGCCAGACACACCCCGCACGCCGCGGTTCTCTCCTGTCGCCAGCCTCCCCGGGCGATCCGATGACGGTGCTCGCCCTTGGCGGCTGCCATGACGACATCGTCGCGGCGAGCCGCGTGCCGTTCCGGCCGGACACCTCCTGCCCGGGGGTCATCGTCCGCCGCCCGGGCGGCGTCGCGCGCAATGTCGCGGTGCTGCTGGCCGGTTCCGGCGTTCCGGTCCGCCTCCTGAGCCGGATCGGCGAGGACGAGGCGGGAGACCGGCTGATGGACGGCCTGATTGCGGCCGGGGTCGATCCCGCGATGGTGATCCGCACCGGCGAGGCGCGCACCGGCAGCTACGTCGCCATCCATGACGAGGACGGCGCGCTGGTGGCTGCGGTGTCGGATCTCGTCATCTACGACGGCCTGACCCCCGAGGTGATCGCTGCCCTGCGCGATGATCTGACCTCGGCCGAACTCGTCTTCGCCGACGCCAATCTGCCGGCCGACAGCCTCGATGCCCTCGCCGCGCTGCTGGCGTCCGCCGGGCGGATCGACCGGCTGATGCTCGACGCGGTGTCGATCGCCAAGGTGCCGCGCCTGCTGTGGCCGGCCCGGCGCGGCGCCCGGCTCTTCGCCAACCGGGCGGAAGCCGGCGCCCTCTTGGGCACTGACCCCTTCGACGCCGAGGAGGCCGCGCAGGGGCTTGCCGACGCCGGACTCACGCGCGCGGTCGTCACCGATGGCCTCGGGCCGGTCGCATTCTGGAGAACGACGCGATCGTCATGCTGGACGTGGCGGCGGCCGCCATCGTGGATGTGACCGGCGCGGGTGACGCGCTCGTCGCCGGCACGATCGCCGCCCTTCATGCCGGGCGACCGCTGGAGGCGGCCGTGGCGTTCGGCATCGAGGCTGGCCGCGCGGCGCTCAGCACGGTCGGCGCGCTGGAGCGTCTGCCCGGTATCCCGGCCCCTGCCTCCTCCGTGCCCGCGCCGCCGACGGGCTCGCCGCCGGTCACCCTGTTTCCGGGCACGTGAGCGCACCGGCGACGTCCCCTTCAAGCCCGGAGGCCCACATGCCCCCCCTGCCCCTTCGCCTCTCCGACGAGATCGCCGCCGCGAAGCCGCCGGCGCGCCGGTCGTGGCGCTGGAATCGACGATCATCACCCACGGCATGCCCTATCCGGACAACGTGGCGACCGCCCGGGCCGTGGAGGCGGAGGTGCGCGCGGCGGGGGTGATTCCGGCCACGATCGCCGTGCTGGACGGCGCGATCCGCGTCGGCCTCGATGAAGCCACCGTCGAGGCGCTGGCGCGAATGGACGGGGTGATGAAGCTGTCGCGGGCCGACCTCGCCTTTGCCGTGGCGCTGCGCCGGCCGGGATCGACCACGGTCGCGGCAACCATGATCGCCGCCCGGCTCGCCGGCATCGAGGTCTTCGCCACCGGCGGCATCGGCGGCGTCCACCGCGGCGCCGAGACGAGTTTCGACATTTCCGCCGATCTGGAAGAGCTCGGCCGCACGGCCGTGACCGTGGTGGCCGCCGGCGCCAAGGCGATCCTAGATCTGCCGAAGACGCTGGAGGTGCTGGAAACGAAGGGCGTGCCGGTGATCGGCTACCGCACCGACGACTTTCCCGCCTTCTGGTCGCGCAGTTCCGGCCTGCCGGTGCCGCTGCGGCTGGATACGGCGGGTGACATTGCCGCCTTCCTGGCGGCAAGGACTGCGCTCGGCCTCGAAGGCGGCGTGCTGGTCGCCAATCCGGTGCCGGAAGCCGACGAGATTCCGGCTTCGGAAATCGCGGCGCATATCGAGGCGGCGCTGGACGCTGCGTCCAGGCAGGGCATCGCCGCCAAGGCGGTCACGCCCTTCCTGCTCGGCGAGATGCTGCGGCTCACCGGGGGCCGCAGCCTTGCGACCAATGTCGCGCTGGTGAAGAACAATGCGCGTCTCGCCGCTGCCATCGCCGTGGCGGTTGCAGCGGCGAGACGCTGATATCGGCCGGGTCCCCGGAAGGAACAGGGTCCCGGCAGGATCAGGCGAAGATGAAGTCGTCGGCGACGAGGTCGGCCTTGGCCACGTCGATCAGCGTGATCGAATTGTCGCCGAGGCTGATCACCGCGTCACCGTCGCCGTTGGTGCTGGTCGCGCCGAGAACGGAGGCGAAGTCGTCGAACAGCGACGTCGCGAAGCGGATGATGTCGTTGCTGGCGAAATCGGTGATCGTGTCGACGCCGAAGTTGGCGACGTCGAACACGAAGGTGTCCGAGCCGCTGCCACCGGTCAGGGTGTCGTTGCCGATGCCGCCGTTCAGGCGGTCGAGGCCACGGCCGCCGTCGAGCGTGTCGTTGCCGGCATCGCCGACGAGGCTGTCGTTGCCGCCCTCGCCGTAGAGCATGTCGCCGGCCTTGCCGCCGTTGATCCGGTCCGCGCCGTTGCCGCCGTAAAGGACGTCGCTGCCGTGGTTGCCGCGGATGGTGTCGGCGAAGTCGGAGCCGGTGAAGATGTCGCCCTTGTCGCTGCCGTTGAACTGGATCGCGTTGGCGGCGAGGATTGCCTCGAGCGCGGAGGGATCGCCGTTCATCGTGCCGCTGATGACGGTGGACACGTCCGAGCCGGTGATGCCGAGATTGCCGATCACGATGTCGGTGACCGCGAACTGGAAGTCGTCGGACACCTCGCTCGCGCCGAAGCCGAATTCGATCTCGTCGATGGTCCCGGTCAGCTGATGGGTGGTCATGTTGTAGGAGAGGTCGCCGTTGGCGACGACGGCCTGCGCGCTGGTGTCGCCGGAAAGCGCCGCGTCCTCGGACGTGATGTATTCCGTGCCCTCATAGGGGGCCGGATACGGGCCGTTGCTCTCGTTGAACTGCCCGTAGCCCTCGGGCGTGAAGTTCGCCTCGAAGGCGTCGAGATACTCCTGGAACGACACCCGCACGCCGTCCACGACGAGGCCCTTGGTGTTCGCGATATCGATCGTAATGGCCATCTTGCACTCCTGAGGTTGAGAGACGCGGCCGTGTCCCGGCCGCCGCTCCCGCTTGGGTCCCCGTCCTGCCAAAAAGGACGGCGACCCGGGCTGAGCCACCCGGGACAACCCAGGTGGCGCTCGTGGACGCGAGGGTCCGCGAAGTCGAAAGGGTCAGGGTCCGGCGGGCATCCGCCGGACGGTCAGAAGCGCGCCGTCAGCCCGAAGGTCGCCGTCCGGCCGGGCGCGGCCGACAGCGCCGAGCCCATGGCGTCGACGTAGGCGACGTCCGCGACATTCTCGACGGCGAAGCGCAGGGTCAGCTTCTCGTTGACCTCGTAGGATCCGTACACGTCGAGCAGCGCGTAGGTGTCGTTCGGCGTGTTGAGTTCGTGGGGCTCGACGAAGTTCAGCCGCGTGCCGAGCGTCAGGGCGCGGTCGAGCAGGCGCACGCCCGCATCAAGGGTCACCCGCGTCTTCGGGGTCGGGAAGTAGACCATGGCGGTGCCGACCGGCTCGTAGCCGGGGATCGTGCCGATCAGCGCGTCATAGGCGGTGTCGTAGTCGGCGTCGTTCAGCGTCAGCGCGCCGCGCAGGTAGGCGACGCCGATGTCGTAGGCGGCCTCGAGCTCCAGACCGTTGATCGTCACCGGGTTGAGGCTGTTGAAATAGGCGCTGCCATAGGTGCGGTTGCCGGCCTCGGTCACGAACTGGCCGGAGGCGAGCGCGATGTAGTTGTCGACGGTGGTGTGATAGATCGCCGCCTTCAGGCGCAGGCTGTCGTCCTCGCGGATCAGCCCGTCGAAGGTGACGTTGGCGCCGATCTCGAAGGTCTCGGTCAGTTCGGGCTCGAGGAAGGGATTGGGCAGGAAGGCCGAGGTGGTCATGCCGATGTGGCTGCCGCCGAGCATCATCTCCATGATGTTCACCGGCCGCATGCCGTTCTCGTAGCTGCCGTAGATCTCCACCCCGTCGAAGGGCGTCACCGCCAGCGTCGCGGTCGGCGACAGGTGGCCGTCGCTGTCCTCGAAGGCGAAGTCGTCGAAGCTGCGCAGGGTGGAGTCGCGGACCTTGCCGGCCCCGGAGATCGTGTAGGCGTCGTAGCGCAGGCCGGTGACGAGCTTCAGCCAGTCGCCATGGGCAAACTCGGCCTGCGCAAACAGGCTGCCGACGGTGCGCTCGCCGACCGGGTTCGACCCGAACCAGACGAGATTTGGATCGTCGGTCGGATCCTCGGCCGTCGCCGACGTGGCGGTCTTGTCGTGGAAGACCTCGCCGCCATAGGTGAGCGCGATCTCGGCAAGGCTCGTCTCGAAGCGCGAGGTGTTCTGCAGCGTGGCCCCGACGGTGTCGATCGCATAGTCGACCTGGAAGGCGTCGTAGCGGGCCCGCGCCGGGCGGAACTGGTCGACGGCGGTGCGGGTGTAATAGGCCTTGGCCGCCAGATCGATCCACGTGCTGTCCGGCGTCCACGCGTAGTCGGCCACAACCGTGTGGTTGGTCACCTCGTCGGTGTCGATGTAGCTGCCGCTGCCCGTGGCAAAATCGGTGGTGAGCCCGGTCCAGGACAGCTTGAGCTCGTGGCCGTCGGCCGGGCGCGCGGTGGCCTTGGCCAGCCACGACCACTGGTCCTGCGTGGTGTAGGCGGCGATGCCATCCGCGTCATAGTCGACGGTGCCGTCGCGGCCGACCTTGTAGTCGCCGAGCCGCTTG
This sequence comes from Methylobrevis pamukkalensis, assembly GCF_001720135.1. Classification (GTDB taxonomy): domain Bacteria; phylum Pseudomonadota; class Alphaproteobacteria; order Rhizobiales; family Pleomorphomonadaceae; genus Methylobrevis; species Methylobrevis pamukkalensis. The sequence continues at coordinate 1,302 of NZ_MCRJ01000052.1, read as the reverse complement.
CGGCCGACGGCGGCAACAAGCTCCACATCCTCGCCGATCCGCACCGCGCCCGCGGCGCTGCCGTTGAAGTCGAAGGCGTTGGTGCCGGTGGTGGCGTTGATACGGCCACCCCAGGTCTGGCTGGAGTTGGTGAGGATGTCGTCCGCCGTCAGGGTGCGGAAGGTCACGGAGCCGCCGGTGACGCCGGCGCCGCCGGCCGTCGAATTCGGCCCCTTCTCGACCTCGACCGAGCTGATCATCTCCGGATCGACATAGGCGTAGCTGGTGGCGCCATGGCCGGCGAGCTGCAGGTTCTGGCGCGCGCGTCGATGTTCATGTTCACCCGGCCCATGTCCTGCTGGCCGCGGATGTTGACGTTGAGGCCGGGGTCCTGCCGGTCGATCACGGCGGTGACGCCGGAGACGTCGCGCAGGTAGTCGGCGGCGTTGCGCGCCCCGCCCCGGGCGGCCATCGCCTCGCTGGAGACGACGCTCACCGAGCCGGGCGTGCCGTAGACCCAGTCGGGCGTGCCCTGGAATCCGCTGCCGCGTTGGCCGCTGAGGATGATCGGATCGAGCAGAACCGAGCCGTCCTCGGCCTCTCCGGCGGCGGCGGCGCCGCTGGCGGTTACCTCCAGACGGGCGCTGCGGGCGCCGGTGAGGCGCGCGTGCACGCCCGTCCCGGCAAGAAGGCCGGACAGGGCCGCCTGCGGCGAGCTTGCGCCCGCAACGCCGGGCGAGCGGCGCGCGGACACGGCGCCATCCGGATCCTCCACCCGCCAGCCCGTTTCACGCTCGAAGGCGGCGATCGCGCCCGCCAGCGTCCCGGCCGGGATCGCGATCGCCTGCGCCGCCCCGGTCTCGTCCGCCTGCGCGGCGGCCGGAAGGCTGAGAAGAGCGTTTGCGGCCAAGGCCGCGCCCACGAACAGGGCACCAATGCCCGCGCGCGCCAAAAGACCCCGTGCCTTTCGCGCCCCCGACTCTTTACACGACATGTTCGATCCAGCCCGTCCCGTGAAGCGTCGCCGCGCCGGGTGTGCCGGCACGGAGACCTCCGGCACTCTCATTCAGGGAGTTGACGTACGGATTGGACGAACTTCAGCGATTGATGAGAAAAATCTTCATAAATTTATCGGGTTACAGCCGATGATTGCCGACGGGGAGAGGAGGGCCACTTCTGATGAATGGCCCGGGAGAGCTCAAGCGTATTGCGATCGAGTGCGGCGCTGTGGTCGAATAGACGTGTCTTTCAGCAGGCACTGCTTGATCTCAGTCTTCGCATCGGGACTGGCGAGCGGCTTGCGCTCCGGCATGCAATTGCCCT
>NZ_MCRJ01000051.1 GCF_001720135.1 Methylobrevis pamukkalensis | reverse complement strand
CCGGCGCCGCCTGGGTCGTGCCGCCGGCCGCCGCCGGCGCCGTGCTGGCCGTCAACGCCGCGCAGACGCCGAAATCGCGGCTGCAGCGCATCACCTTCCGCACCCCCGGCACGGTGGCCGGCGAGAATGCGATCACCGTGGAGATCGAGGGACCGGACGGCGCTCGCGCCGACCTGTTGCGCCCGCCGGCCGCGGCGACGATCGCCGCCGAACTGGCGAAGGCCGTGCCCGGCGCCCGGCTCGACAGCGCGATGAGCGGCGGCACCAATGCCTACGGACCCTTCGGCGAGGTGATCGCCGAGACCGGCGACGGCCGCTGTCTCTACGGCTGGCAGTGGTTCGACCGGGCCGATCCCGGCGCGCTCGCCCGCGTCACCGGCATCGCCCGCATTCGCCCGGTCAGCCTGCGCGTCCGGCTGTGCAGCACGGACCGCGACGCCGATCTTGCCGGGGTGATGCAGGACCTGCGGCTGTCGCCCGTGCTCGGCGACGTGGTCGATGCCCCCTTCGCCGCCGGCACGCCCGGCGATGCGCTGGCCGCCGCCGGCGCCGGCTTCGGCCTCACGGTGCCCGCCGCCAGCGCCGCCGCGCCGGACCATGAGGAAAGTGCGACGGACCGCCCGTCGCGCCGGGTAGCAGCGGCCCCCCGTGTGGCACAGCCGAAGGTCGCCGAAGAACAGCCGAAAGTCGCCGCGCCGACGGAGGGACCGGCGATTCCGCTGCCGGCGGACAGCGCCGCAGGCATTGGCGCCCCTCGATCCATGACGGCCACGTCGCCGGGACCGGGCCGCGCATCGGCGGATACGCCGGGCGCTAGGATCGGAGACGCCGCCGCGCCCGATCAGGTTGCCCCCGTGATTCCGCTGCCGCAGGGCTGAGGGCTGGCGCCGGCGGCGGGCCACCGATCCCGGCGATGCGATTTGCCGCGCGGGGCGAGAGGCCGCACTCCGGCGGCGTGGCGGCGGGGATCCCCGCAGGCAGCAGGCTCGCATCCCTGGTCCCCGACGCCCAACGGCGGGCGATGCCAGGGGCGAAGGTCTGGCCGGGCGAAGGGACTTCTTCCCGGACCTCACGCAGGTTCGGCGGCTGCCGATGGCGGGTCTTGCGGAAAATACATTTCGGCCAATCGGTTAGCGTTCTCTCGCGCCAATTTCCACCTCCGCGCGGATTTCCCGCATCTTCCCTGTTGCAATCGAAACCGAGTTGGTTCATATAGGCGCGGCTCCGGCAACGACGCCTTCCCAAGGCCGGCCGGCACGAACTGGATATGCGGGCGTAGCTCAGGGGTAGAGCACAACCTTGCCAAGGTTGGGGTCGTGGGTTCGAATCCCATCGCCCGCTCCAGTTTCTCTTCCGTCGAGAGTGATGATGATTTCGGGCAGCGCGTCCACGCGTCTGCTCCCTCGCGTCGCGACGGCAGGCTGCGACCATGGCTCTGCGCTGCGTCGCGCGTCCGCCTCACGCGTAGATGTCGACACGCCGCCCCACTCCCGGGCCCGGTCGCCGCCGCGCCGACGGGGATCGTCTCCGGCTGCGGTCATGGCCTGGGCTTCCTCGACCGGTGACAGCCGCTTCGTCTCGTCCGGATCCTCGCCGCGCTTCAGCGCCTCGGCCTCCTCCCGCTGTTCCGCCTTCACCGGATCGTCATGGGGGTTCTTCGGGTCCTTGCCCTTCTTCGCCGCGGCGACGTCGCATCCGGACGTGCAGATGTAGCCGTTGACGATCTTCAGCATGGGCGGAACGGATCTCCCGAAGGGACGCTGGCGCGGCCGGAATGCCGCCGCTCCCTTCACGAGAACCCTGGAAGGTTATCGAGATCTTTCCGCCGCGCCGCCGGCTGACCATCGTGATCGGCCGGGCGATCACATCTTCGTCAACGGCGTCGGACGGTCCACGCGCCGACCTGCGGGCGGCACCTGCCGCCCGTCCGCCCCGCTCGTCTCCGCCTGTCACGCCGAGATCTTGCGCCCGCCGATCTGTCCGGCCGAAAGAAGACCGGCGGCCGGCGCGGCGAGCGGCAGGGCGCCACCGACGGTCAGACTGCGCACGGTCTCCTGCAGCCCGTCGCGCCAGCCGACCTTCGGCCGCCAGCCGGCGCCCCACAGGATGCGGCGGCTGTCGCTGACGAAATAGGGCGGGTCGGCAGGGTGCGCCGGCTCGGTGACCACCTCGGACCGCAGGCCGGTGATCGCGGCGATCTCCTCCAGCACCATCAGCCGGCTTGCGGCGTTGGCCGGTCCGCCGCCGACGTTGAAGGCCCGGCCCGCGATCATCTCGACCGCGCCGAGCGCCGCGCGGCAGGCCGCCGCCGCATCGTCGACATGGAGCAGGTCGCGCACCTTCTTGCCGCCGCCGGGCAGGCGGATCGCTTCGCCGCGCACCGCGCGGGCGATCAGCCCGCTGATCCCGGACGAGGCGCTGTCCGCGCCGTCCGGGACGGGTCCATAGACGGTGCCGAAGCGCAGGACGGCGGTCGGCACGCCATAGGAGGCGGCATAGTCGCGGACATACTGGTCGGCAATGCCCTTGGAGCAGCCGAAGGGCGTCGAGCAGTCGAATTCGCAGTCCTCGGCCAGGCCGAGGCGGGCGACCTTGTCGTCGACGGGGACGTAGCGATCTTCGAGTTCCCGGACGGGCAGGTCCGACAGCGCCCCGTAGACCCGGGTCGTGCCGGCGAAGATCACCGGGATCCGGCGGCCTTCGAGCCTGGCCGCTTCCAGCACGTTGAGCGTGCCCCGCGCGTGATGTCGAAGTCGGCGAGCGGCCGGTCGAGGCTGGCGGCGACGGCGGTCTGCGCGCCGAGATGGATCACGGCTCGGGACTCGCGCACCGCGCGGCGCACCGCCTCCTCGTCCCTGAGGTCGCCAGACAGCAGCTGCACCCGGGTCCCATGGCGCGCGATCAGCCCGTCGCGGGCCGCCGCGGCGCCGGGCCGGGAGAGATTGTCGAGCAGCAGCACCTCCTCGCCCTCGGCGAGATAGCTTTCGGCGAGGCGCGCGCCGATGAAGCCGCAGCCGCCGGTGATCAGCACCGGCCGGCGCAGCTGGCTGCGGCGGGTGATCGAGGCGCCGGCCAGCGGCCGGATCGCGGGATGGGGGAACATGGTCATGCCCGGCCCTCCCGCAGGAGGGCGGCGCCGCGACAGGCGACGTCGGTCCACGCATGACCGGAGCTCGAAAACGTGCGGATGGGGGCTGGGTGGAGGTGGTGCACGGCGTTTCCTCGGCTGCGGCGCCGGCCGGGACTTCACGTTCCGGTTGGGTCGCCAGGCTCGAAACCGCCGCAGCGGGGAATTGTTCCGTGCCGATCTGCACCTTCGTGCCCGGCGGCCGGCCGCGCCGTCCCGCTCACGGACAGGGATTGCCGCGCAGCTGGTGGACGGCGTCGACGGCGGCCTCCATTTCGGCCGTGAAGGCGACGTCGGCGCTGGCGAGCGCCACCTTCAGCTGGTCGACCGACGTGGCGCCGACGATGTTCGAGGTCACGAACGGCCGCGAGGTGACGAAGGCATTGGCAAACAGCGCGGGGTCGACGCCGAAGTCGCGGGCGATCCGCACGTAGTCGGCAAAGGCCTCGGCCGCGCCCGGCTTCTCGTAGCGCTGCAGCCGGTTGAACAGCTGCTTGCGGCTGCCGGCCGGCAGGGCGCCGTCCTGGTATTTGCCGGTGAGATAGCCCTGGGCCAGCGGCGAATAGGCGAGCAGGCCGACGTCCTCGCGTTCGCAGACCTCGGCAAGGCCGGCCTCGAAGGTGCGGTTGACGAGGCTGTAGGCGTTCTGGACCGAGGCAACGCGCGGGCCCTTTCCGGCCTCCGCCAGCGCCAGATGGCGCATCACGCCCCACGGGCTCTCGTTGGACAGGCCGATGTGGCGGACCTTGCCGGCGGTCACCAGCTCGTCGAGGATGCCGAGAATCTCCTCGATCGGCGTCTCGTCGGCAGCCGGCGGCGGGCTCTGCCAGCGCACCGGGTTGCTGCCGAAGCCGGTCACGGGCCGCTCGGGCCAGTGCAGCTGGTAGAGGTCGATGTAGTCGGTCCTGAGCCGGCGAAGGGATTTCTCCACCGCCTCCATGATCTGCGGACGGGTGAGGCGGCCTTCGGCGCGATCGTCGCGGAACCAGCGCATTTCCGAGCGGCCGATCACCTTGGTGGCAAGGAGGATGTCGGCGCGGCGGCCGCGGTCCTTGAGCCAGTGGCCGACGATCTCCTCGGTGCGTCCCTGGGTCTCGGGCCTGGGCGGGATCGGATAGAGCTCGGCCGCGTCGAAGACATTGACGCCGTGGTCCACGGCAAGGTCCATCTGCGCGAAGCCCTCCTCCTTCGTGTTCTGCTCGCCGAAGGTCATGGTGCCGAGGCAGACGGCGCTGACGGACAGGCCGGTGCGGCCGAGGGGACGCATCTTCATGGGAAAGCTCCGGACATGCGGACGCCGGCGGAAAGGCGCCGGCGAAGGGAAGGAAGGAAAAAGTCGCTGGAAGACTAGAGGAAGCGCGGCGCGGCGGCGAGGGGGGAGGTCGCTGCCGCCGATCCGGATCGCAGGCGGGGTCGTCGGTCAGGGTCGAACCGTCAGGACCGGGACCGGGCCGCCTCCACGAGCTTCTCGGCCGCGGGCAGGATGCGCTCGACGATCACGTCGACGCCCTCGGCGGTCGGGTGGATGCCGTCGGGCAGGTTCAGCTTCGCATCGGCGACGACGCCGTCGAGAAAGAAGGGATAGAGGATCGCGCCATGCTTTTCGGCGAGATCCGGATAGATCGCGTCGAAGCGCGCCTTGTAGTCGTCGCCCATGTTGGGCGGGGCATACATGCCGGCCAGCAGCACCGGCACGCCGCGCTCGCCCAGTCGGGCGAGGATCGAATCCAGCGCCGTCTTGGTCCGCGCCGGGTCGACGCCGCGCAGGGCGTCGTTGGCCCCGAGCTCCAGGATCACCGCATCGGCATCCGCGCCGACCGACCAGTCGAGCCGGGCGAGGCCGCCGCTGGCGGTGTCGCCGGAGACGCCAGCGTTGAGCACCGTCACCTCGTGGCCCTTCGCCTTCAGCGCCGCCTCGAGCTTGACCGGAAAGGCCTCGGAGGCCGCATTGAGGCCGTAGCCGGCGCTGAGGCTGTCGCCGAGGGCGACGATCCGCACCGGCTCGGCCGCGGCGGGCGCCGCCGCGAAGGCGAGCGGGAGCAGGATGGAGAGGAGTGTCAAACCACGCGATGAAGCCACTGTCGATCTCGCTTGCTGTCTCGGCGGATCCGCCGGCTGGAGGCGGCCGGGCGGAGAGGGATGCGTCCGGGTCGCAGCCCCGGCCGCGGCATTCCGTACGGCGCCGATCACCGGGCCGATCACCGGGCCGATTGCCGGCACCGATCACCGGATCGTGCGCGGCCGGGTCCGATTGCACCCTCGACGTCTGGATATCGCGGTGCGAAAACCCATATCTGCCGGATTGCCGCGCACAACCTTGCGCGCCGGCGTCCGTTCATCTTCCAGCATATAGGGCCGACCCGCGTGGCAAGACCAGTCATCGAGATCGAAAAAGTGGACCTCAGCCTCGGTGAGGGTGCGGGCCGGGTTCACATCCTCAAGGGCGTCGATCTCGATGTGGCCGCCGGCGAGACCGTCGGCATCCTCGGCCCGTCGGGGTCGGGCAAGTCCACGCTGCTGATGGTGATGGCCGGGCTGGAACGGGCCGGCGCCGGCAGCGTCACGATTGCCGGCTCCCGCCTCGACACGCTCGACGAGGATGGTCTGGCGCGCTTTCGCGGCCGCAATGTCGGCATCATCTTCCAGTCGTTCCACCTGCTGCCGACCATGACCGCGCTGGAAAACGTCGCCGTGCCGCTGGAACTTGCCGGCACGCCCGATGCCTTCGAACTTGCGCGGGCCGAACTCGTCTCGGTCGGCCTCGGCCATCGCCTCACCCACTATCCGGCGGAGATGTCCGGCGGCGAGCAGCAGCGCGTGGCGATCGCCCGCGCGCTGGCGCCGCGTCCGGCCATCCTGATCGCCGACGAGCCGACCGGCAATCTCGACTTCGAGACCGGTGAGGAGATCGTCCGGCTGATGTTCGAGGCGAGCGCGACCCGTGGCATGACCCTGATCATCGTCACCCATGACCGCACGCTTGCCGCCCGCTGCGACCGGCAGGTGGTGATGCGCTCCGGCGAGATCGTGTCGGGCGCCCGTGCCGCCCCCGCCGCGCTGGGCGTCTGATCGATGGCCGCCTTCGTTGCCTCATCAGCCGGCCCCGGCCTCCGGCTCGCCGCCCGCTTTGCCCTGCGCGAGTTGCGCGGCGGGCTCTCGGGCTTTGCCATCTTCATCGCCTGCATCGCCATCGGCGTCGCGGCCATCGCCAGCGTCGGCGCCACCACGCGGGCGATCACCGAGGGCCTTGCCGCCGAGGGCGGCGTGATCCTCGGCGGCGACGTGTCCTTCTCGCTGGCCCAGCGCGAACTCACCGACGCGGAGCGGGCCTTCCTCACCGCCGCCGGCACCCTGTCGGAAATCGCCGGCCTGCGCGCCATGGCCCGCACAGCCGACGACAACAGCGCCATGATCGACATCAAGGCGGTCGACGGCGCCTATCCGCTGGTGGGCGAGATGCGGCTCGAGGCCGGCGGCACGCTGGCCGATGCCCTCGCCGAACGGAACGGCCGCTTCGGCATCGCCGTCGATCCGCTGCTGCTCGCCCGGCTCGACCTTGCCGCCGGCGACACGGTGTCGATCGGCCGGGCCGAATTCCGGATCAGCGACGCGATTGCCGCCGAGCCGGACCGGGTCGCACCGGCATCGATTTCGGCCCCCGGGTGATGATGAGCCGGCTGGGGCTTGACGCCACCGGTCTGATCCAGCCGGGCAGCCTGATCCGCTGGACGGCGCGGGTGAAGCTGCCGCCGCCGGCCACCGACGAGGCGCTTGCCGCCTTTGTGGACAGCGCCGAAAAGGCCTTTCCCGAGGCCGGCTGGCGCGTCCGCAGCCGTGAGAATGCCGCGCGTGGCCTTGAACGCAACATCGACCGCTTCGCCGAATTCCTGACCCTCGTCGGCCTCACCGCCCTGCTCGTCGGCGGCGTCGGCGTCACCAATGCGGTCAAGAGCTTCCTCGACCGCCGCCGCGACCAGATCGCGACGATGAAGGCGCTGGGCGCGCCCGGCCGCTTCGTGGTCGCGGTCTACCTGATGCAGATCCTTGCCATCACCGCCGTCGGTGTTGCCATCGGCCTTGCCATCGGCGTCGCCGCGCCCTTCCTCGGCGGCGGCGCGCTTGCCTCGGCGCTCAACCTGCCGATCGAATTCGGCATCTACCCGGTCGAACTGGCGCTCGCCGCGCTCTACGGCTTCCTCACCGCCATCGCCTTTGCCGTCTGGACCCTTGGCCGCGCCCATGACGTGCCGGTCAGCGCGCTGTTCCGCGACCGGGTCGCGCCCGGCGGCGGGCGGCCCCGGCTGGCCTACATGGCAGCCACGCTCGGCGCGGTCGCGGCGCTTGCCGGCCTCGCCGTGCTGCTTGCCTATGACCGGATGGTCGCGATCGTGTTCGTGGGGGCTGCCGCCGGGGCGTTCGTGCTGCTGTTCGGGGTTGCCCACGGGGTGATGGCGCTGGCCCGCCGCGCGCCGGCGCCGCGCTCCACCGCGCTCAGGCTGGCGCTGCGCAACATCCACCGGGCCGGCGGTCTCACCCTGTCGGTGGTGCTCTCGCTCGGCCTCGGCCTCGCGCTGCTGGTCACCCTCGCGCTGATCGACAGCAACCTCAACCGCCAGCTCACCGAGCAGATCCCCGAAAAGGCGCCGGCCTTCTTCTTCCTCGACATCCAGTCGACCGAGGCCACCGCCTTCGAGACGCTCGTCGCCGAAACGTCTCCCGGCGTTACCATCGAGCGGGTGCCGATGCTGCGCGGCCGCATCACCGCGCTGAAGGGCGTGCCGGTCGACCAGATCGACCCGCCGGACGACGCGCGCTGGGCGCTGGAGGGCGAACGCGGCGTCACCTATTCGCAGGATCTGCCCAAGGCCTCGACGCTCGCCTCCGGCGAGTGGTGGGCCGCCGACCATGACGGCCCGGCGCTTGTCTCCTTCGAGGACGAACTGGCGAACCTCCTCGATCTGTCGATCGGCGACGAGGTCACCGTCAACGTGCTCGGCCGCGACATCACCGCGACGATCGCCAACACCCGCGAGCTCGACTGGGATTCGCTGGCGATCAACTTCGTGATGGTGTTCTCGCCGAACGCCTTCGCCGGCGCGCCGCATTCGGAGCTTGCCACCACCACCTTCCCACAGGACGCGGGCGAGGGGGACGAGGTGGCGCTGATGAAGGCGGTGGTGCGCGACTTCCCGACCGTGACCGTGATACGCGTCAAGGAAGTGCTGGAGGCGGTGAACGGCATCGTCTCGCAGCTTGCGACCGCGATCCGCGCGGCGGCCAGCATCGCGCTGATTTCCTCCGTGCTGGTTCTGGCCGGGGCGCTCGCCGCCGGCCATCGCCAGCGGATCTACGACGCGGTGATCCTGAAGACCTTCGGCGCCACCCGCGCCCGCATCCTCGGTGCCTATGCCGCCGAATACCTGCTGCTGGGTCTGGCCACGGCCACCTTCGGCGTCATCGCAGGCTGGCTCGCCGCCTATGGCGTGCTGGAAGGGCTGATGAACGTCGATGCCCGCTTCGATCCGGCGGTCGCATTCGGAGCCGCCGTCGGCGCGCTGCTGCTCACCGTCGGCCTCGGCCTGCTCGGCACCTGGCGAATCCTCGGCCGCAAGGCGGCCCCCGTGCTGCGCGACCTCTGATCCGCCTGTCCGCGCGGCCCGGAAGAGGGGCCGCGCGCAAGGGGCGTCCTGATCGCAACGGACGGTCCGGGCGACGGCCGGGAAAGCGCAGAAAAACCAACGGGACAAGAATCCGGCCCTCGCCCGGTTGCGGCGGTCGATTCCGTCTTGTTGAGGTCGCAATATCTTCCCATATTGGCAGCAGAGATCCGCCGCGACCGGCGGACCCATCCAACACGTCCACCTGAGGGGTTTTCCATGTCGAATCCGGAACGCAACGCCTCCGCGCGCTACGGTTCGGTTTCGTCGCGCGCTGGCGCTGGCGAGATCGACCAGGGCCTGCGGGCCTACATGCTCAAGGTCTACAACTACATGGCCATGGGCCTTGGCCTGACCGGCATCGCCGCCTACGCCGCGTTCAGCGCTGCCGTGACCACGGACCCGTCGCTTGCGGCGGCCGAGGCCCGCGGCGGCCTGATGCTGACCGAGTTCGGCGTCATGCTCTACACCAGCCCGCTGAAGTGGGTGGTGATGCTCGCCCCGCTCGGCCTCGTGTTCTTCCTCGCCGCGCGCATCCAGAAGATGAGCGTCGCGGCCGCGCAGGTCACCTTCCTCGTCTATGCGACGCTGGTCGGCGTGTCGCTGTCGTCGATCTTCCTGATCTTCACCGGTCAGTCGATCACGCAGGTGTTCTTCATCACCGCCGCCTCCTTCGCCGCGCTCAGCCTGTTCGGCTACACGACGAAGCGCGATCTCACCGGCTGGGGCTCGTTCCTGTTCATGGGCCTGATCGGCCTGATCCTCGCCTCGGTGGTCAACATCTTCCTTGCCTCCTCGGCGCTTGCCTTCGCCATCTCGGCGATCGGCGTGGTGGTGTTCGCGGGCCTCACCGCCTACGACACCCAGAAGATCAAGGAGATGTATTTCGCGGGCGACGACAGCACCAGCATGGGCCGCAAGGCGATCATGGGTGCGCTGAACCTCTACCTCGACTTCATCAACATGTTCATCATGCTGCTGCAGCTGGTCGGCGACCGTCGCTGACTGGTGCCGGCCTGACAGCGAACTCGACAAGCGCGGCCTTCGGGCCGCGCTTTTTTTATGCCCGCCGCGTTTTCCCGTCTCACTCTGTCCGTCCTGACGCCATGCCCTCCACAGACCTGCACTTGGACCTGCGCGACGCCGAACCCCGCGACCTGCCCGCGATCACCGCCATCTACGGCCACTGGGTCGAACACGGCACGTCGAGCTTCGAACTGGAGCCACCCGCGCTCGCCGAAATGACGCGCCGCTTCGAGAGCCTGCGGGCGGGCGGCTTTCCGTTCCTCGTCGCCGAGGCCGGGCACGAGATTGCCGGCTATGCCTGCGTCGGACCCTATCGCCCGCGGCCGGCCTATCGCTCCACTGTGGAAGATTCGGTCTACATCGCACCGGACTTCGCCGGACGCGGCATCGGGCGCCGGTTGCTCGCCGCACTGATCGCAGCAGCAACCGCCCGCCGCTTCCGGCAGATGGTGGCGGTGATGGGCGATCCGGAAAATTCCGGCTCGGCGCAGCTGCATGCCAGCCTCGGATTCGAGGTGGTCGGCCTGTTGCGCGGCGTCGGCTTCAAGCACGGACGCTGGCGTGACACGCTGCTGATGCAGCGCGCGCTCGGGGCAGGGGACGAGGCGCCCGCGGAGGAGTGACCGCGGGAGCGGGTCCGCGCGTCCGCCGCGTCAGTCCACCAGCTTCAGGCTCTTGTCGATCACCTTGAGCACGCGGGCGAGATCATGGCCGCGTTTCAGGATCAGGCCGCCCTGGGCCATCACCGAGTAGGCGCCCTGGCGCCGGGCCAGCGCCGGCTCCTTCTCGATCCGGTAGAGCGGATGTTCGCTGGAGTGGCGGAACACGGAGAAGACCGCGCGGTCGCTCAGATGGTCGACCGCATAGTCGCGCCACTCGCCGGCCGCCACCATCCGCCCGTAGACGCGCAGGATTTCGCCCAGCTCGCCGCGATCGAAGGCGACCACCGGCAGGGCGCTCGCCCGGGTCGAGGCGAGCTTCGGCGCGCGGGCCTCGCGCTCGCTCACCGGCTCGCGCGGGCCGCTGGCGCCGCCCTGGGCCGACGGCCATGGCTCGGCCGGCCGCAGCACGTTGTTGCCCGCCGCGTCCGTCCCGCCCGCGCGCGGCGGCGTCTCCTGATCGGCCTCGGTCAATCGGCTCTCCACAGCTTGCCCATCGTCATCCGGCTGTCATGATCGCCGCAGACGGGCCGGATGGCAATGGCGGGCGTGACGACGAGGATCGTAAAGGCAAGGCCGTGACGACGGAGCGCCCGTCGTCACGGCCTGAATTGTCGGACATCGCTCCCGGAATCGAGGCGGTTCCGGGGCAGTCTTCCGTTCCTATCCCGCCTTGCGGTTCTGGCGGTTGTCGATCAGGTCGTTGACGACGCCGGGGTCGGCCAGCGTCGAGGTGTCGCCGAGGGCGCCGAATTCGTCCTCGGCGATCTTGCGCAGGATGCGGCGCATGATCTTGCCCGATCGGGTCTTCGGCAGGCCGGGCGAGAACTGGATCAGGTCGGGCGAGGCGATCGGGCCGATCTCGCGGCGGACCCAGTCCTTCAGCTCTTTCCGCAGCGCCTCGGACGGCTCCTCGCCGGCCATCAGCGTCACGTAGCAGTAGATGCCCTGGCCCTTGATGTCGTGCGGGTAGCCGACCACGGCGGCCTCGGACACCTTCGGATGGGCAACCAGCGCCGATTCGACCTCGGCCGTGCCCATGCGGTGGCCGGAGACGTTGATCACGTCGTCGACCCGGCCGGTGATCCAGTAGTAGCCGTCGGCGTCGCGGCGGCAGCCGTCACCGGTGAAATACATGCCCTTGTAGGTGGAGAAATAGGTCTGCACGAAGCGCTCGTGGTCGCCGAAGATCGTGCGCATCTGCCCCGGCCAGGCGGTGGTGATCACGAGATTGCCCTCGCAGGCGCCCTCGAGAATCTGGCCTTCCGCGTCGACGATCGCCGGCTCGACGCCGAAGAACGGCAGGGTCGCCGAACCGGGCTTCAGCGCGATGGCGCCCGGCAGCGGGGTGATCAGGATGCCGCCGGTCTCGGTCTGCCACCAGGTGTCGACGATCGGGCAGCGCCCCTCGCCGACGACGTTGTAGTACCAGTTCCAGGCTTCCGGATTGATCGGCTCGCCGACCGAGCCGAGCAGCTTCAGCGAGGCGCGCGAGGTCTTCGTCACATGGTCGTTGCCGGCGCCCATCAGGGCGCGGATCGCGGTCGGCGCGGTGTAGAAGATGTTGACCTTGTGCTTGTCGACCACCTCCCAGCAGCGGGCCGGCGAGGGATAGTTCGGCACGCCCTCGAACATCAGCGTGGTCGCGCCGTTGGCGAGCGGGCCGTAGACGATGTAGCTGTGGCCGGTGACCCAGCCGACGTCGGCGGTGCACCAGTAGACGTCGCCGTCGTGGTAGTCGAACACATACTGATGCGTCATCGACGCATAGACGAGATAGCCGCCGGTGGTGTGCAGCACGCCCTTCGGCTTGCCGGTGGAGCCCGACGTGTAGAGGATGAACAGCGGATCTTCCGCGTTCATCTCTTCCGGCGCGCAGTCGGCGTCAACGCTCGCCGCCTCGTCGTCGTACCAGAAGTCGCGGCCCTCGGTCATCGGCACGTCGCCGCCGGTGCGCCTGACGACGATCACCTTCTCGTCGCCGCCCGCGCCCTGCGCGGTCTTCTTCAGCGCCGCGTCGACATTGGTCTTGAGCGGCACCTTGCGGCCGCCGCGCAGGCCCTCGTCGGCGGTCAGCACCAGCTTGGACTCGCAGTCCTCGATCCGGCCGGCAAGGCTGTCCGGCGAGAAGCCGGCGAACACGATGGAATGGATCGCGCCGACCCGGGCGCAGGCGAGCATCGCATAGGCCGCCTCCGGGATCATCGGCAGGTAGATCGTGACCCGGTCCCCCTTCTTCACCCCGTGCTTCTTCAGCACGTTGGCGAATTTCGACACCTCGGCGTGGAGCTGGCGGTAGGTGATCGACTTCGACTCGTTCGGGTCGTCGCCCTCCCAGATGATCGCCACCTGGTCGCCGCGGGTGGCCAGATGCCGGTCGATGCAGTTGGCCGAGACGTTGAGCGTGCCGTCCTCGAACCAGCGGATCGAGACGTTGTGCGGGTCGTAGCTGGTGTTCTTGACCCGGGTGTAGGGTCGGATCCAGTCGAGCCGCTTGCCGTGCTCGCCCCAGAAGCCGTCGGGGTCGTCCACCGAGGCCCGGTACATCGCATGGTAGGCGTCGGTGTCGATCAGCGCGTTGCGGGCCGCTTCGGCCGTCACGGGATACAGCGCGTCCGTCATTCTTGTTTCCTCCCGGGATGTTTCCCAAGCGACGGCGGGATCGAGCCTGCCTGTCGTTGCGGTGCATTATGCGCAGGGCACGGTGCAGCGTCCACCGGCCGCGGATCGCACTTTGGTAGCGTCGCCGGCTCTTTGCAGCCCCCGCAGGCGGGTCCCGTGGCGAAAGGACGCGGCGGCGGGACCATCGGTCCGGCGCGCCTTGTCGGGCCCCTGCGCCCGGACCTCAGCCGCCGGGGCGGGCGATCTGCCCGGCAGCGGTCCCATCTGCGGTCTCGCGGGCAACGAGGCGCCAGACGCTGGTGCGCTTGACCTCCGAATCCTCGATCGCCCGGGTCACCGGCACCGTGTAGGTCGCGACCTCGACGATCTCGCCCTTCGGCAGATAGCTGCGGCCGGGATCGCCGAACAGCACCGCGGCGCCGGCGCCTTCCGCCTCGCGCAGCAGCGGCAGCACCCGGTCGGCCATCGGCTTTTCGTAGAAGACGTCGCCGGCCAGCACCACGTCGAAGGCGGCAAGGCCCGAGCGGAAGGCCGGGTCGGTCAGGTCGCGGGAATCGATCGCCACGGTCACGCCGTTGGCCTCGGCGTTGAGGGCGATGGCGGCGAAGGCAAAGCGGTCGATCTCGGAGGCAACCACGCTGGCGGCGCCGGCCTTCATCGTGGCGATGGCGACGAGGCCGGAGCCGGAGGCGAAGTCCAGCACCCGCTTGCCGGCGACGAGATCCGGATTGTCGAGGATGTGGCGGGCGAGCGCCTGCCCGCCGGCCCAGGCGAAGGCCCAGAACGGCGGCGGCAGGCCGAGTTCGCCGAGTTCCTCCTCGGTCCGGCTCCACAGATCCATCGCCTCGTCGGCGAGATGCAGGCGGAGTTCCGGCACATGCGGCGGGGCGAACAGCCGCGTGTTGGCGCGGATGAAGGAACGCGGATCGACCGACTGGCCCGGCACGTGCGTCTCCCCGGAGGTTGGGGCCGGCGCCGGCCCCGGACCACCGCGTCCCGGGCGAGGCGCGCCCTCGCCGCCCGACATCACAGGCAAGCGGGGGCGGGCGCAAGCGGATTCTTCGGCGCGCCGGGTCGCGGGCTCAGAGCCCGCCCATCGCGCAGACGATCGCCCATTCCTCCTCGGTCACCGGCTGCACCGACAGGCGCATGGAGGTGACGAGGCTCATCTTCGCCAGCCGCGGCTCGGCCTTGACCGCGGCGAGGCTGACGGGCTTCGGCATGTCGCGGACCGCGCGGACGTCGACGCAGTCCCAGCGCGGGTCGTCCGTGGTCGAATCCGGATGGGACAGGCCGCAGACCTCGACGATGCCGACGATCTCCAGGCCCTCGTTGGAGTGGTAGAAGAAGGCCTGGTCGCCGATCTGCATCGCCCGCATGTTGTTGCGGGCCTGGTAGTTGCGCACGCCGTCCCATTCCTGGCCGGCGGCGCCCCTGGCCTTCTGCATCTCGAAGGACCACTTGAAGGGCTCGGACTTGAACAGCCAGTAGGCCATCGGCTGCTCCCTCAGGCCGGGGCGCCGATGGTCCACTTCCACGGCCGGATCTCGACCGTCTCGAACAGGCCGGCCTTGGCGTAGGGGTCCTCGGCGAGCAGGGCGTCGAGCGCGGCACGGTCCTCGATCTCGACGATCAGCAGCGAGCCGGTCATCGACGCGCCGTCGTCGGACACGAACGGGCCGGCGATCGGAAACTTCTCCGCGTTGGCCTTCAGGAAGGCGACGTGGGCAGGGCGGGTCTCGGCGCGCACATGGGCGTGGCCGGGCTTGTCGAGGCAGGTGACGGCAAAGTGCATCGGGGGCTCCAGGATCGTTCCGGCGCGACCGTAATCGCAGGGCCGGCCGGCGTAAAGCGGGCGCGAAAGGCTCATACCCGGCACAGAAATTTCCGACTCGTCAGAAATTTCTGTGGTGACGGCCTGACCGGCCGGCGCCCGGCCGGGCGTGCCTCCGGACGGAAAGCGTCGGCAGGTCGAACCTTTCCGTGCCCGGTATCAGCCGTCCTCGCGCTTCAGCGGCCGGGCGAGCAGGGCGCCGACCGCGTCGTCGACGGTGATGCGGCCGGACAGGATCGCGGCGACGGCGGCCATGATCGGCACCTCGACGCCGAAGGCGCCGGCGCGGACGACGGCGATGTCGGCGGTGGCGGCGCCTTCGGCGAGCTTCTCGGGCAGCGGCGCGCCGGCGCCGATGGCATGGCCGAGCGCGAAGTTGCGCGACTGCAGGCTGCGGCAGGTGAGGATCAGGTCGCCGAGGCCGGAGAGGCCCATCAGCGTCTCGGTGCGCGCGCCCCAGGCGCCGGCCAGGCGGCGCATCTCCACGAAGCCGCGGGTCACCACCGCCGCTTCCGCGCTCGCCCCGAGGTGGCGGCCGGCGACGATGCCGGCGGCAATCGCGAGCACGTTCTTGAGCGCGCCGCCGAGCTGGACGCGACGACATCCTCGCTGGCATAGGGGCGGAAGGCGGGGCCGGCGAGCGCCTGGCACAGCGCCTCGGCAAGGCCGGGCTCCTCGGCGGCGATCGTCAGCGCGGTGGGCAGGCCGGCCGCGACCTCCACGGCAAAGCCGGGGCCGGAGAGCACCGCCACCGGCGCCTGCGGGATCGCGGCGGCCAGCACCTCGCCGACGAGCTGGCCGGTGGCCGCATCGATGCCCTTGGCGCAGGCAATGAGCGGCGTGCCCGGCCGGATCAGGCCCGCGAGCCGCTCGGCCTCGCTCCGGGTCGCCTGCGCCGGCACGACGACCAGCACGATGCCGGCCGTCGCGAGGCAGGCGGTGTCGGCGGTGGGGCAGACGCCGGGCGGCAGCGTGACGCCGGGCAGGTGCGGCGTGGCACGGCTGGTCGCGAGCACCGCCATCTTCCCGGCATCGCGGCCGACGAGATCGACCGTCCGCCCGGCGCGCGCGGCGGCGAGCGCCAGCGCGGTGCCCCAGGCCCCGGCGCCGAGGACGGCAATCCGCGGCGCGCTCATACCTTGGTCCCGAGCCGGCCGTAGCCGACCAGCGGCTCGGCCTCGGCATCCAGCGGCCAGCGGGCGCGGGCGGCGACATCGAGGTCATCGGAAAGGCCAAGGGCCAGCCGTTCGGCGCCGGCCCAGGCGACCATGGCGCCGTTGTCGGTGCAGAGCACGGGCGGCGGCACCACCAGCCGCGCGCCGGCCTTCGCCGTCGTCTCGGCCAGCCGCGCGGCGATCGCCCGGTTGGCGGCAACCCCGCCGGCGACCACCAGCACCGGATCGATGCCGGGGGCGCTGTCGCGGAACAGGCCGAGCGCGAGGCGGACCCGGTCGGCGATCACGGCGCAGATCGAACTCTGGAAGGCGGCGCAGAGGTCGGCGACGTCGGCGGGTGACAGCGGTGCCCGGCGCTCGGCCTCCTGGCGGATTGCGGTCTTGAGGCCGGAGAAGGAGAAATCCGGCGTCGGCCGGCCGATCATCGGCCGGGGCAGGGGAATGCGGCCGGGGTCGCCCTTCGCCGCTGCCGCCTCCACCGCCGGGCCGCCCGGATAGCCGAGGTCGAGCAGCTTGGCGGTCTTGTCGAAGGCCTCGCCGAGAGCGTCGTCGATGGTGGTGCCGAGCCGGCGGTAGCGGCCGACGCCGTCGACGCGGACGATCTGGGTGTGGCCACCGGAGACGAGCAGCAGCAGATATGGAAAGGCGATGCCGTCGGTGAGCCTTGCGGTGAGGGCGTGGGCCTCGAGGTGATTGACCGCGACGAGTGGTTTTCCGGTGGCCATCGCCAGCGCCTTCGCCGTGGTGAGGCCGACCAGCACGCCGCCGATCAGCCCCGGCCCGGCCGTGGCGGCGATGGCGTCGACGCCGGCAAGGTCGAGGCCGGCCTCGTCAAGCGCGGTGGCGATCACGTCGTCGAGCCGGTCGACATGGGCGCGGGCGGCCAGTTCCGGCACGACGCCGCCATAGATGGCGTGGGCATCCTGCGACAGCACGACACTGGACAGGATCCGGCCCTGCCCCTCGGGCGCGCGCAGAACCACGGCCGCCGCGGTCTCGTCGCAGCTCGTCTCGATGCCGAGAACGATCATGCCAGTCTCCGAAAGCGCCATGGGGATCGTCCTCACCCGGCCGGCGCGGGCGGTTTGTGCTTGTCTCCGGCCGCGCACGCTGCTTCAACGGCGACGAACAACGGTGGCGACGAAGAACCGTGAGCCTTGGCCCCTAACATCCGGAACGGCGACGTGCAATCACCTCTCCTCAGGATCGGAACCCGCGGAAGCCCGCTGGCCCTTGCCCAGGCGCATGAGGTCCGCGATCGGCTGACCGCCGCCCATGGCCTTGCCGATGGCGCGATCGACATCGTGGTGATCAGCACCAGCGGCGACCGCATCCTCGATCGCCCGCTGTCGGAAGTCGGCGGCAAGGGCCTGTTCACCAAGGAGATCGAGGAGGCGCTGATCGCCGGCTCCATCGATCTCGCCGTCCATTCCTCCAAGGACATGCCGACCGAACTGCCGGACGGGCTGGTGCTCGACCATTTCCTGCCGCGCGAGGACGTGCGCGACGTGTTCATCTCGCCGCGGGCGGAGCGGCTGGCCGACCTGCCGGCAGGCGCGATCGTCGGCACGGCCTCGCTGCGCCGGCAGGCGCTGTTGCGCCGGCTGCGACCCGACCTGGAGGTCGTCACCTACCGGGGCAACGTCCAGAGCCGGCTGCGCAAGCTCGGCGAAGGGGTGGTCGACGCGACGCTGCTGGCGCTCGCCGGGCTCAACCGCCTCGGCATGGCCGAGGTGGCGACCGAGATCCTCGACGCGGAGAGCTTTCCGCCCGCCGTGGGGCAGGGCGCCATCGGCATCGAGACCCGGGCGGGCGACACGCGCGTCGGCGATGTTCTGGCCGCGATCCATCATGGCGAGACGGCGGTGTGCCTTGCCGCCGAGCGCGCCTTCCTCGCCGCCCTCGACGGCTCCTGCCGCACGCCGATCGCCGGCCTTGCGCAGGTGGACGCGGCAGGCACCCTGTCGATCCGCGGCATGATCCTGAAGGTGGACGGCGCCACGGTGCACGAAGACCGGCTGACGGGCGGAACCGCCGACGCGGTCCGTCTCGGCGACGAGCTCGGCCGGCGGCTCAAGAGCCGCGGCGGCGCCGACTTCTTCGTCGCTCCCTGAGAGAGGGTCCGGCCCGACCGCCCGGCGCCCGGTCGGGCGCTTCCTCCCCCGCAAGGCTGGCCCTCGTCGGCCATGCGGGTTCGGTCCCTGACCGATCGTCTGATTCGCACGAGGCCCGAAAGGCGGTACGGTGGTCGCGATCCTGATCCTGAGGCCGGAGAGGGAGGCCGCGGCGATGGCGAAACAGCTTCGCCGCGCCGGTCACGACGTGCATCTTTCGCCGATGCTGGAGATCGTCGCCGATCCCGCCTGGCCTCTGCGGCTGGGCGATCTGCGTCCGGCGGCGGTGATCGTCACCAGCGCCAACGCCGTGCAGGCAGAGGGGGCGCCGCCGTTGCCGGCCGCGCTTGCCGACCGCCCGGCGCTCTGCGTCGGCGCGCGGACGGCTGCGGCGGCCAAAGCGGCGGGATTTCGCGCCGCGACTGCGCCCGGCGAGGGCGGCGCGGAGGCGCTGGTTGCCTGGATCGTCGGCCATCTCGATCCGGCGGCCGGGATGCTTCTGCACCTTGGCGGCCGCGACCGCGCCGGCGATGTCGACGGCCGGCTGCAACGGAACGGATTCGCGGTCACGACGTTGGAGACATACCGTGCCGAGGCGCGGACGGAATTTTCGAAGGAAACGGCGGCGCTGCTTTCGGGCGGCGGCGTCGATCTCGTCGTGACGGCGTCGGCGCGGACCTCCGCGGCCTTTCTCGCCTGTCTTCGGGCCGGTGGGCAGGTTTCCCGGCTTGCGGAGCTGGCGATCGTGGCCATCTCGGCGGCGGCCGCGGCGCCGCTGGTGGAGGCGGGCGCGCGGCATGTGCATGTGCCGGACGCGCCGACCGGCGCGGCCCTCGGCGATCTCGTTCTGGGCCTTGCCGATCGCCGACGCGGCGTCGCGGCGAATCCGGATTCGTGATGCGGCGGGTTGACCGGCCCCCCTCGTCCCGATGAAATAGGCAGGAACAGATGGCGGGCGGACGGCGGAAGCCATCCCCTCGCCACGCAAAGAAGATCGGACGGGGCCGCAGTCGCGGTTCCGGACCTCCATCAGGGAGCGGGCGGACATGGCGAACGAGAAAGGCCGGGATTCCGACGGGAAGAGCGGCCGGACGTCGAAACGCTCGACGACGATCGACCTGACCGCCGTCGAAGTGGCGCGCGAGGCGGCCGAACGGGCGGCCGAAGAGGCGAAAGCCGGCGGCGCTGCGGCCGAGCCGGAGACGCCCGATACGGTCGTGACCGCCAGCGGCGCGACGCCCGAGACGCTGGAGGGGGAGACTCCCGCAGCGGCATCGCCTGCCGACAGTTCCCTCACCGACGCCGCTTCCGGCACCGACGCCTCTTCCGGCGCACCGGCCGAGGCCGTGTCCGCCGACCAGGCGACGTCGGACGTCCGGGCATCCGGGACGTCGGCCAGCGAAGCGGCTTCCTCCGACACGCCGGCGACAGCGAGCGAGAACCGTGTGCCCCCGGCCGCGACGCCCGCCAGCCGGGCCTCGGAACATCGGGGCGCCGGGATCGGCGCGATGCTGGCCGCCGCCTGCATCGGCGGCGTCGTCGTGCTCGGCGGTGTCTACGGGCTCGGCAACGCCGGCCTGCTGCCGGGCCTCGGCGCCGACGACAGCAAGGCGGATGCCGCCACGGTCGAAGCGCTCGACCGCCGTCTGGCGGCGCTCGATGCGGCCGTCGCCCGGCCCGACGAGGCGACCACCACCCGGATCACCGAGCTGGAGACGGCGCTGAATGACGCCCGCGCCGCGATCGAGGCGAGCGGCACGGCGGCCTCCGACGCGGCCCGCGAGGCCCTCGACAAGCTCGGCGCGGCGATCGCCGCGGAAACCGCCGCCCGCGAGGCGCTGGCCGGTGACCTGACGGCGACCTCCGAGGCGCTGGCCGCCGCGAAGACCGAAGGCGAGGCGACAAGCCGCTCGCTCGGCGAGCTGGCCGCCACGGTCGAGGCGCTGCCGAAGGAAGATCTGGCGCCGGCCCTCGAAACCCTCACCAGCCGCGTTGCCGCCTATGGCACGCGTCTCGGCCTCGTCGACGGCACGGTCAACGATCTCAGCGCCTCCACCGCCGGCCTGAAAGCCGCGCAGGACGAGATCGCGGCCGCGCAGACGACCCTCGGCGAGCGTATTTCCGCCATCGAATCCCGCCTCGGCGAGCTCGACGGCCTGCGCAGCGATCTCGACGGCCTGTCGAAGACGGTCGAGACCGGCATCTCCGGCCTCGACGGCCGCATGGCCGAGGCCGAGACGAAGCTCGGCGAACTCGGCAGCACGTCGCAGGCGATCGATGGCCGCGTCGGCGAGGTGGAAGGCATTCTGGAACGCGCGCCCGAGGAGGGCGAGATTGCCGCGCTGTCGCTGGCGGTCACGACGCTCGCCGGCAAGGTGGAGCGGGGCGCGCCCTTCTCGGCGGAACTGGCCGCGATCAAGGCTGCGGCCCGCGACCTGCCGGGGATCGAGGCGCTGGAGCCCTTCGCGGAGACCGGCATTCCGACCGCGCTCGCCGTGATGGGCGGCTTCCCGTCCGACGCGGTGATGAAGAGCGAGGGGGTTGCCGCCGATGCGGCGCCGATGGATCGGCTGATGGCCGGCGCACGCTCGCTGGTCAACTTCCGCGAGACCGGCGCGGGCGAATCGCTCGGCGCCATCGTCAGCGACATCGAGGCCAAGCTGGAGGCCGGCGACCTGCCCGCCGCCGGCGAGGCCTGGAACCGCCTGCCGGAGCCGGCCAAGGCGGCCTCGTCCGACTGGAAGGCCGGCCTCGACGCCCGCCTTGCCGCCGACGCGTCCATTGCCACGCTGACCGACCGGATGATCGAGCGCCTGTCGGTGACCGTGAACAAGAGCTGATCGCGACGGCCGGCTCACGGCCGGCCGGGCGACCGGTGAGACAATAACAATCGCTTGCCGTCCGCCTTGCGGAGGGGAAGCCCGAAGGGAACGACGGACCTCGCCGGGGGAGGGCGCAGGGCCGCAACGGAGGCCAGACGATGATCCGGGTCCTGATTGCCCTCGCGGCGCTGTTCGCGGTCGTGTTCGCGCTCGACTGGCTGGGCGGCGTGCCGATCGACGTCAACGTCGTCTGGCCGGGCGGCGAGATGGCGCCGTCGCTGCGCGTCGTCGTCGTCGCGCTGGTGGTGTTTGCCATCCTCGCCGTGGTGCTGTGGTCGCTCGTCATGGGGCTGATCCGCGGTCCGCGGATGATCGGCGACTATTTCCGGGCCCGCCGCCGCGACAAGGGCTATGGCGCGCTGAGCCGCGGCATGATCGCCGTCGGCTCGGGCGACGCCCGGCTCGCCCACCGCTATTCCAGCGAGGCGCGCAAGCAGCTCGGCGACCGGGAGCCCCTCGTCCACCTGCTCGAGGCGCAGACCGCGCAGCTGGAAGGGCGCAACGACCGCGCCCGCGCCGCCTTCAACCGCATGCTGGAAAAGCCGGACACGGCGCTGCTCGGCCTGCGCGGTCTCTATGTGGAGGCCGTCCGCGAGGGCGAGACCGCCGCCGCCCGCCACTATGCCGCCGAGGCGCTGAAGCTCTCGCCGGGCATCCTGTGGGCCGGCACGGCCACGATCGAATACCAGTCGGCCGAGAAGGACTGGGTCGGCGCGCTCGAGACGCTGGAGGCCAGCGCCTCTGCCCGGCTCGTCGACAAGAAGACCGCCCGGCGCCAGCGCGCCGTGATCCTGACCGCCCGGGCGCTGCAGTCCGAGGACCATGATCCGGATCTCGCCCGCAACCTGTCGAAGGAAGCCCACCGCCTTGCGCCGGACTTGGTGCCGGCGGCGGTGATCGCCGGACGGATGCTGTCGCGGGCAAACGAACTGCGCAAGGCGAGCAAGGTTCTGGAGACCACCTGGCGCGAGTCGCCGCATCCGGACATCGCCGAGGTCTATGCCCACGTGCGCTCCGGGGACGCGCCGCGCGACCGGCTGAAGCGGGTCAAGCATCTCGCCTCGCTGCGGCCGAACCATGTGGAAGGCACGCTGGCGATCGCCCGCCAGGCGATCGACGCCCACGACTGGGCCGAGGCGCGCAGCACGCTGACACAGGCGCTGCGCCAGTCGCCGACCCGCCGGGTCTGCCTGATGATGGCGGAACTGGAAGAGGCCGAGCACGGCGATCGCGGCCGGATGCGCGAATGGCTGTCGCGCGCCGTCCACGCCCCCCGTGACGCCACCTGGGTGGCCGACGGCGTGACGGCCGACGAGTGGTCGCCGGTCTCGCCGGTCACCGGCCATCTCGACGCCTTCGAATGGAAGGTGCCGGCGACGGCCGCCAAGCCCTCCCACGATCTCGACGGCGCCGAACTCGCCCACCAGGCGATGCTGCCGCTGGACGCGCTGCCGCCGGCCGCGCCGCCGCGGCGGCGGGTTCGGACGACGACCTTCCGCCGCCCGCGGCCGGTACGCCCTCGGGCGATGCCTCGGGCAGCAGCGCCGCGCCGCCGGCCGCAAAGCCGGCCGAAGGGAAGGCTGGCGAAGGGAAGGCTGGCGAGGCGAAGCCGCTCGACGTGAAACCCGCAGACGGCAAGCCCACGGGCGCCAGGCCCGCCGAGGTGAAGCCGCAGGACGCCAGGCCGGGCGAGGCGAAGCCCGCCGCCGCTCTGCCCCGTCCCGAGGCCGCCGAGCGCGTCACCATCCTGACGCCGCAGGACGCCGCCCTGCCGCACCGTCCGGACGATCCGGGCCCCGGCGGCGACGACTACGCCCCGCAGAAGCGGACCACGGCAACGCCGGCGCTCGCCTGAGCGCTGGCTGGCGAGCAGGTCAGGGATGACGGCAGCGGTTCGGGAGCGGACGGACCGCCCCCGACCGTGTGGGGAACTCTCCGGCAAGGCAGGACCGGACACGGCCCGCAGGAATTTGCGCGCCGGGGCGACGGGGCGCTTGAAATCCGCCGCCGTTGCCGCTATCACCCGCCTCATCCGATGGTCGCCCCTGCGCGACCCCGGCGCCGCTTTAGCTCAGTTGGTAGAGCACATCATTCGTAATGATGGGGTCACAGGTTCGAGTCCTGTAAGCGGCACCATTTCCGGATCTTCCTGAATCAGAATTCCAATGTGCCGGCCTTGGTGCCGTCCCCGTCGTGACCGACGGGGTGTTCGCGTGGGTTGCCGGTGCCCTGCTGTCCGATCCGAAAGCGCCTGCTGGTCGTCGCCGAGTTCTGCCCCCTCGACCGTCTTCGCCGGGCTTGACCCGGCGATCCAGTGGCGGAGCGGCCACTCCATCGACGGGAGGCGATATCCCGTCGCCACAGGCGGACAGATCAGTCTTTGCGGGAAAGCCAGCGGGTTGCCGGGTCAAGCCCGGCAAAGATGAAAGAGGGACCGGCGCCGGCAGCCCGCGGCCTCCTCCCTTGCCTACTCGTCTCCCCGCCGCCTGATCAGATACGTGTCCATGATCCAGCCATGCGCCGCGCGGGCGGTGCGGCGGGTGGCGGCGATGTCGTCGCGGATGGCGTGGAGCGGGCCGGCGCGCAGGATCTCGTGCGGCGTGCCGAGATAGGCGCCCCAGAAGATCTCCAGGTCGTCGCCTTCGAGCGTCAGGAAGGTCTCGTCGCCGTCGAGGACGACGACGACCGTGTCGGTGTCGTCGGGGAGGCGGGGGCCGAGCTGGCGGGCGGGGGTGATCGTGACCGCCTTGCCGATGCGGTTGAGCGGGATGCGGTGGCGGGCGCAGAGGAGCTGCACGGCGCTGAGGCCGGGGAACACCTGCCAATCGAGTGCAAGGCCGCGGCCGCTCAGGGTCTCGAGGATGCGCAGGGTGCTGTCGTAGAGCGCCGGATCGCCCCAGACCAGCAGCGCGCCGGTGCCGCCGTCGGGAAGGGTGTCGGCGAAGGCCGCGGCGTAGCGGTCGGCGATCGCGCCGTGCCAGTCGGCGACCACGCCGCGGTAGTCGCTGCCGGCTTCGGCCCGGCGCGGAATGGCGACGGGCACGAGGCGGGTGCCGGGGGCGGCATGGCGGGCGAGGATCGCCTCGCGCACCTGCCGGAGGGCGGCCTTTTCCGCGCCCTTGTCGGGCACATACACGACGTCGGCGCGGCGCAGCGCGGTGATCGCCTGCAGCGTCAGATGCTCCGGGTCGCCGGTGCCGATGCCGATGACGAGAATGGTGCGCATGTCGCCTCCGCGTGGCCGGCCGAGGAAACGAGCGGGAGAGGGTCCGGCCGGGCGGCCCTCTCTAGCACGCGGAGGACCGGCGTGCAGGGGGCCGCATGTGGAGGGCCAGAGCGCGGCGCCAGAGAGAAGGGGCAGAGCGCGGGCGCCGCGTGCCGGGAACCTGCACGCCCTGGCGGATATCCGGCACCGGATCACGGCTGCGCGGCGCGCTCCTCGCCGACGCGGAAACAGTGCTGATCCGCGGGTTTGCCCGTGTGCGTCTTGCCATCGGCATCGCTTCGCGCTAACGCCAGCCCGGAAGACGCGCGCCCGGACCCTCGAGCCAGAAGACCCGGCGGCGCGGTTCGTCTCACCCCTGTCTTCTGCGCTCAACGGAAACGTCCGAACATGTCCAAGAACATCCTGCTCCTGCCCGGCGACGGCATCGGCACCGAGATCATGGCCGAGGTCGAAGCGATCATCGCCTGGATGAACGCGGCCGGCATCGCCGACTTCGCGACCGACAAGGGCCTCGTCGGCGGCGCCGCCTATGATGCCCACAAGGTGTCGATCTCCGAGGAGGACATGGCCAAGGCCACGGCCGCCGACGCCATCCTGTTCGGCGCCGTCGGCGGCCCGAAGTGGGCGGACGTGCCCTACGAGCATCGCCCGGAGGCGGGCCTGCTGCGCCTGCGCAAGGATCTCGATCTCTTCGCCAACCTGCGCCCGGCGATCTGCTATCCGGCGCTGGCCGATGCCTCCAGCCTCAAGCGCGAGGTGGTCGAGGGCCTCGACATCCTGATCGTGCGCGAGCTGACCGGCGGCACCTATTTCGGGTCGCCCAAGGAGATCGTGACCCTCGAGAACGGCCAGAAGCGGGCCGTCGACACGCAGGTCTACACCACCTTCGAGATCGAGCGCATCGTCCGCGTCGCCTTCGAACTGGCCCGTACCCGCAACAACAAGGTGTTCTCGGCCGAGAAGCATAACGTGATGCGCTCGGGCGTGCTGTGGAAGGAAGTGGTGACCCGCGTCCACGCCGAGGAATATGCCGACGTCGGCCTCGAGCATATCCTCGCCGACAACTGCGCGATGCAGCTGGTGCGCCGGCCCAAGCAGTTCGACGTGATCGTCACCGACAACCTGTTCGGCGACATCCTGTCGGACGCGGCGGCGATGCTGACCGGCTCGCTCGGCATGCTGCCGTCGGCCTCGCTCGGCGCGCCGGACGCCACGACCGGCAGCCGCAAGGCGCTCTACGAGCCGGTCCACGGCTCGGCCCCGGACATCACCGGCAAGGGCGTCGCCAACCCGATCGCGATGATCGGCTCGCTGGCGATGGCGCTGCGCTATTCCTTCGGCATGATCGAGGCGGCCGAGAAGCTCGACGGCGCGATCGCCACCACGCTGGCCTCCGGCCTGCGCACCGGCGACATCGCGGCCCGGGCGTCACCCCGGTCGGCACGAAGGAGATGGGCGCCGCGGTGCTCAAGGCCTTCCAGGCGAGCTACGCCTGAGACGAGACCTTCGTGCGCGGCCTTGAAGGTCGGGAGCGGCTGACACGAAAAAGCCCGGAGCGATCCGGGCTTTTTGCATGAAGACGGGGGGCCGGCCCTTCGCAGGGGCGGGCAAGGCGACGCATGGCCTTGCGGGACAAAATCACTTGTAGAGCGAGAAGTTGATCTTGAACCACTCGGGCTTGACCTCGATGCCCGGCTTCAGGTCGTAGACGGCGACGGTGGTGTCGAGCCCCTGCGCGTCGGTGACGGTCCACTGGCGAAGCTCCACCGTGCGCCCGTCGAAGATCAGGGTGAGACGGCCGGCGGCGAACGTGCCCGGATCTTCCAGCACGACGGTCAGGAGATCGTCGGCAAGGCTGACCGACTGGACGACGGCTTCCTTGGTCAGGTCGATGTTCTGGGCCAGCAGGAAGCGCAGCGGCGTGTCGTTGAGGAAGACCAGCGTCTGGTTGCGCGCCTTCTTGTCGACGATCGCCACGGTCTTGCCGTCGGAGATGATGTCCATCTGCGCCGGCGGCTGGTAGCGGAAGCGGATGCGGCCGGGCCGGTCGATGACGAACAGGCCCTCGGCCTGGCTGCCGTCCGGCCCGGTCTGGATGAACTTGCCCTCGAGCGTCCGGATCGAGTTGAAATAGGCATTCACCGTCTGGACGGTGGCGAATTCCTCCGGCGACATCTGGCCGAGATTGGGCGCAGCGAGAGCCGGAAAGCCGGCGCCGCAGGCCCCGGCGGCGAGGAGGCCGGCGAGAAAGGTGCGGCGGTCGAAAGCGGTCATGGGTGTTCCTCTCGTCTGGCGGCCCGCATGGCCCGGATGGCCGGCGCGGAACGCCGAAGCGGATGGCCACAGGGGGGCGCTCCGCACGTGCTGATCACGATTTGTCAGCCTGCTGCGGCGGCATTGCGGCATGGCCGCGCGCCGGACGGGCTTTCCTGCCAGATGGGGCGGCGGGCGGCCGGATGCAAACCCTGCCGCCCGGTCGGTCAGTCGTCGTCGTAGGGGCCGTCGCCGGTGGTGCCGTGGCGGTCTTCCAGCAGGATCTCGCGCTTGCCGGCGTGGTTGGCCGGCGAGACGATGCCTTCCTTCTCCATGCGTTCGATGATCGAGGCGGCGCGGTTGTAGCCGATGCCGAGCCGGCGCTGGATGTAGCTGGTGGAGACCTTGCGGTCGCGCAGCACCACGCGATTGCCTGGTCGTAGAGGTCGGCGCCCTCGCCGGGCTCGCCGCCGGCGGCCGCGGCCGACGCGCCGTCGCCGTCATAGGGGCCGGCCTCGTCCTCGTCCTCGGTGATGGCCTCCAGATAGTCCGGCGTGCCCTGGGTCTTCAGGTGGGCGACGATGTCCTCGACCTCGTCGTCGGCGACGAAGGGGCCGTGGACGCGCTGGATGCGGCCGCCGCCGGCCATGTAGAGCATGTCGCCCTGGCCGAGCAGCTGTTCGGCGCCCTGCTCGCCGAGAATGGTGCGGCTGTCGATCTTGGACGTGACCTGGAAGGAGATGCGGGTCGGGAAGTTGGCCTTGATCGTGCCGGTGATGACGTCGACCGACGGGCGCTGGGTGGCCATGATCACGTGGATGCCGGCGGCGCGGGCCATCTGGGCCAGCCGCTGCACGGCGCCCTCGATCTCCTTGCCGGCGACCATCATCAGGTCGGCCATCTCGTCGATGATGACGACGATGAACGGCATCGGCGCCATGTCGAATTCCTCGGTCTCGAACACCGGCTCGCCGGTCTCGCGGTCGAAGCCGGTCTGGACCGTGCGGCTGATGCTCTCGCCCTTTTCCTGGGCCTGCGCGACGCGGGCGTGAAGCCCTCGATGTTGCGCACGCCGAGCTTCGACATCTTCTTGTAGCGGTCCTCCATCTCGCGGACCGTCCACTTCAGCGCCACCACCGCCTTCTTCGGGTCGGTGACGACCGGCGTCAGCAGGTGCGGGATGCCGTCGTAGACCGACAGTTCCAGCATCTTCGGGTCGATCATGATCAGGCGGCACTGCTCGGGCGTCAGCCGGTAGAGCAGCGACAGGATCATGGTGTTGATCGACACCGACTTGCCCGAGCCGGTGGTGCCGGCGACCAGCATGTGCGGCGTGCGGGCAAGATCGACGATCACCGGCTCGCCGCCGATGGTCTTGCCGAGGCAGAGGGCGAGGCGGGCCTTGGTGCGCTCGAAGTCCTGGGCGGCAACCAGCTCGCGCAGGTAGACCGTCTCGCGGCGCTGGTTCGGCAGCTCGATGCCGATCGCGTTCTTGCCGGGGATCACGGCGACGCGGGCGGCGATCGCGCTCATCGAGCGGGCGATGTCGTCGGCAAGGCCGATGACGCGGCTCGACTTGATGCCGGGCGCGGGCTCGAGTTCATAGAGCGTGACGACCGGACCGGGGCGGACGTGGATGATCTCGCCCTTGACGCCGAAGTCCTCCAGCACGCCTTCCAGCAGCCGGGCGTTCTGCTCCAGCGCGTCGGACGAGATGCGGACGTGGCCGTCGTTGCGCGGCTCGGCCAGAAGCTGCACCGGCGGGAAGACGTAGCCGTTGTGGTGGCCGGGCAGCAGCGGCTGCGCATCCTCGGCGATGCGGCGGCCGGTGCGCGGCGCCGGCGCCGGCGGTGTGACGCGGGAGGCGGCGGGCG
>NZ_MCRJ01000050.1 GCF_001720135.1 Methylobrevis pamukkalensis | reverse complement strand
CCGAGCGCACGCCTGCATCCTGGCTCAAAAGCTACAAGGAATATTTCAGGGACCAGAACAACGCCTTGCGCACATGGATGTATGGCGTCGAACAGTTCTCTGGAAACGAAGATCACTATCTCAAGATGTTCAAGAAAAACAACAAGTCCGTCAAGAAGTATTTTGCCGGTCGACCGGACGATCTGCTCGTGATGGATCTTTCCAAGAAGGACGGCTGGCTGGAGCTCGTCAACTTCCTCGGCAAGGACTTTCTGCCCGCGTTCCCGCACAAGAATGTCGGCGTGGTCGGACGCGGCGGCAAGAAGGGCGCCAACCTGAACAAGGTGAGCAAGATGAGCAAGGTCAGCAGGAGGATTGCGGCGTAGTCCGTACGGGACGGCGCGTCGCGTCAGCCGTGCGGGCGATGGCGGCGCTGATCCCGGCAAGAGCCGGAAGGAAGCCGATCGCCGGTTTCGCCATCTTGTCCACGGCTGGATTGACCGGGGCATTCCCTGCCGGGAATGCCCCGTTCGTGTTGAGGCGATGGGGGTGGTCGGCCTTGGCGAGAGCCTGGCTGCAACCCGTGCGGCGCTCCGACCTCAGCGGCAGGACGAGAAGACGTAGTCCGCGACGCGCGAGAACAGGAACTCGGTGTTGGTCGGCGCGCGCGGCGTCTTGTTCAGATAGTCGCCGTAGAACGGCGGCACATAGCGCGGCCCGCCGCCGATCTGGTCGAGCGCGTTGACCTCCTGCTCGGAGCGCGTCAGCAGGTCCGGATCGGGCAGGCGCAGCTTCAACCCCTCGGCGTTGCTCTGGAAGAACTCGACGTCGGCGTCCTTGGCGATGCCGCTGAGCTCGATCACGCCGGCAAGGCGCCACATCTGCCGGTCCTTCTCGTAGACCGGGGTGGGGGCATTGGCGATGTTCGCCGCCATTTCCTCCAGCAGCTTCTTCACGGACTTCGGCCGGTCGGCCGGCACCATGCGGGCGAGCTTGGCGATGTAGGCGCCGACATGCTTCGGCGAGATGACATTCATTTCAACGGCCATGAGCAATTCCTCCACGTGTTACAAATTCAGGCCAGAAAACGATCAGCTGATCCATCGTCTCCGGTACGGCCCCCTCGCCGAAGACGGTATGGGTCCATGTCGAAAGCGCAGGGTCGTCCTCGACCCGCGCGGCGCTTGCCCGCCAGGCACCGAAGATCACCTCGGCCACCACGACCGAGCCGAGGAACCCCAGTCGGTTCCCGTCGCCGCCCCCAACCGCCGCCTTGGCCTCTGCCTCGAGCAGCGTGAAGAAATACAGCGGCGGATTGCGTCCGATCTCCTTGGCATCCGCCTTCGGAAGGAAGTCGTCCAGCCAGTTCACGGCCGCCTTCCGCCGCGCCTTGGCGTCGAAGGCCAGCCAGTCGTCCGCCCCCTCGGGCTTGAGCGGCAGGATGCGCTGGGAAAGTGCGTCGACGGTGAGCACGCCGATATCGAGACCACGGGCGAGGTCACGCAGCACGAGGTCGGACGTCCAGTTGCCGTAGCCCGGCGGGATCTGGACGCCGGCGTCCTCCACCAGCGTGCCGACGAGGCTCGGTGTGATCGGCTGCGCGAACTGGGCTTGCGGGCCGAAGAAGTGCCGCCAGTTGATCCGCCACTGCACGTCCAGCGGAAACTCGTAAGGGCGCTGCGAGGCGGTCTCGCCCAGCATCTCGCCGACATGCTGGGTCGGGATGAGGTCGTTGACCACGTAGTCGTGGCGCACCATCGAATGGCCGAAGCGGTAGACCGCATGGGAGAATTCGACCGGGAAGCGCCGTGCGCCGCCCTCCGGCGCGGTGTCCAGAAGTGCGCCGCCGCCCTGGTAGTGGGCGTAGACTGCCGGATGCAGCAGGCGCCGCATCAGATCCTTCACGACGAGCGTGCGGTAGACGAAGCGCGTCACCGTGCGGGCGGCCTCGAAGCGGCGCTTCGGCTTGTCGATGCCGGCAAGGGCATCGAAGGCGCGGTTGTGGAGCCGCAGGAACAGCGCCGTCAGCTGGGCGATGACGAGATTGTCGTCGTTGCGGCTGTCGGCGGCACAGAGCGGGATGGCGCCCGGCGCATGCATCGGGCAGCTGCGCGGCAGGTCGCCCGGCAGGTCCGTCCCCGGTCGCCGGCCGATCCGGCCGACCCGGAGCCGCCAGCGCGCCAGACTGTCGGTGCCCTCGCCGTAGAGGCCGAGGCGGTCGTTCTCCGGCCCCTTGCCATAGATGGTTTCAAGCAGCAGCGGCGCCCTGCGCAGCTGCGTCTGGTCGCCATCGGCGGGCACCGCCGCGTCGTCCACATGGGCAAAGTCGCCGCCCTCGATGTCGGTCACGTCGTGGCTGAGCAGCTGGGCAAGGTAGGTGTAGCCCGCCGGCACCGCGAAGCCGGGGGCCTCGGGCGCGCGGGCCATGGCGTCGGCCAGCGCCTGCAGCAGATCGAGGCTGCCCGGAACGTCGCCGGTGCCGGCATAGCGCTCGGCCGGCGTGCTCGGCCCGAACATGTTGCGGAAGCTCGTTGTGGCCAGCGGATCGTGCGGCAGCGGCACATCCGGCGTGCGCCGGTCGAGCGTGTTGTTGTCGACTGGGATGTCGTGCGTCTTCAGCAGTTTCGGCAAGTGTCGCCCCCCGGCAATGAGATGTTCAAGACACGTTCAGTGGTCCCGTTTCCCGTTGTCCCGCCCCCCGCAGCGACGCCGACAGCGCCCGCGTCTCCTGCAGATGCGACAGACAACTACGAGAGGCGGTTCCGCGCAAGTTCGGCCATGACGAGTTGCCCGCCGAGTTGCTTCGCCATGGCGACGAACGCCGCCTCGGTCGGATGAATCTCCGTCGCCCAGGTTGCCGGTTCGGTCAGGAGCGGCCGGTGATCGGTGACGATGACGCCGGGCACAGCACCGGTGCCGGCGGCGTTGCCGATCCGTCCGAGCATGTCGTAGGTGCCATCGCACAGCGTCGTCATCAGCTTCCGCTGCAACGCGGGCGTCCGGGCGCCCGCCGCCGTCAGGGCGGCGGCCAGCCAGCCGCCTCCCGCGGGGAAGGGGCCGTAGCCGTGCACGACCACGGGCAGGCCCGGCACGTTCGCGTGAACCTTGCGCACGACCCGCTCGACCATCGCCTGCATCGCCGAAAGCCGGAGCTGCAGCGTGCCCTGATCGATCACCACCTCGCCGAGGGCGCGGGCCTCCGGCAACGGGCGTAACAGGCCGGCGAAGCGGTCGGCGAACAGCAGGTCGGCGCCGCCGGAAAACAGGAAGGCGCGCGGCCGCCGTCCCCGGGCGGTCAGGTCGCGGTAGATGGCGCCGAACTCCTCGGCAAGGTCGACCGGCAGGGCGAAGGCGCTGCCGATGACGAGGACGTTGTGGGTGAGGTTGAGCATGTCGACGAGATCGACGTGGCCGAGCGGATAGTCGAACCAGGCGTCGCCCTGCGCCAGCAGCACGGGCGCGGTATCGCCGGCAGCGATCCGTCGCCAGAAGCGGCTGGCCTTGCGACGCCGCGCCTGGTCGTTGAGGTAACCGAGGACGCCCGGCACGTTCCCGACATCCGGCACGCGGCGCGGATCGGCGCGCAGCACCGGCTCGAGGCCGAGCTCGGGCACGACGTCGGCGATCACGAAGGGCGCCGCCGCCGACTTCGGGAGTTCGGGATCGGAAAGGAGGTCTTTCAGTTCCATCAGGCTCTTGCTCAGGTCCTCGTCTTCCAATTTCTGGCCCCAGGAAACATCGCGGGACGATGGAGGCGGCGCCGCGTCGAACCGCGCCGCAGGGCGGTGTCGATCGGCCCGTCCTGACACGACACATAGCGGGCCGACCGTCAGCGGAGCGTCAGCGCGTCCGAACCGGCGCGCAGCCAGACGGAAGGCGGCCGCCTTGCAGAAGAAAAAAGGGCCGCTCCGTACCCCCGTGCGGAGGCCCAGTGATGCGGGGGAGAAGGACACACGCATCGACCTCAAGTTCCCCCGCAGACCCGGGTGCCTAGTCGAGCGGACGCTGCCACCAGTCCTCGAAGCGGATCGGCTGGTCGTCGGCGCTGCGGATCTCGACGGAGACGTCGGCGCCGCTGCCCATGGTGGAAATCACGATCCGGTCGCCATCGAAGCCCGGAAATCGCATCGACACCGGCTCGGAGTAGTTCAGCATCTGCTCCTGCAGGATGCCGACGGCGATGCGTTCGCCGAGCCGGAGCGATTCGTGCACGTCGCTGGCGTGGTTGATGCCGGCCATCACGCAGCCGAAGCCGATGTTCGAGGCGAGCTTGTCGAGCTCGCCGGCGAGCGTCAGGCCGGCCGGATCGCCGTTGCCGCCCACGAGGGCGTTGCCGTCCGGCGTCGGCACGAAGACCTCGTCCATGCCGATGTCGGCAAGCGTCATCGGCTGCCAGTTCCCGCACTTCCAGCGATGGGTGCCGTGCGGCGGCAGGCTTTCGCGCCGGTACATCTCGAACATCGCCTTGAGGATGGTGATGCTGGTGCCGGCGACGGTGGCATGAGCCGAACCGTAGGCGGGATGCATCGGCGCGCCGTCGGCAAACGCGACCGGCAGCAGCAGGTTACGGACCATCCAGGCCGGCGGATCGAGGTCCAGATGGCGCAGTCCCGTGCCGCTGTTGCCCTCCGCGAGAGCGGCATTCTGCGCGGCGTTGTGCCCCTCGACGAGATCGGCGAGACCGCAGTCTTCCAGCGCCGCGACCATCGCCTTCAGCCGCGTCTCGGCGCCGCCGAGCCGGTAGGATTCCCGGCTGGCCGCCAGCGTCAGCATGCCGGCGAGTGCCTCGGGACGGGCCCGGCGATGGACGCAGAACTTCTGGCGGCGACAGATCCGCAGCGCCCGGCTCGAGGCTTCGGCCAGCAGCGCAAGCACGTGCGGCGCGCCGAAGGTGGCGCAGTTGGTGCGCCAGGGATGGTCCGGACCGCAGGGCAGGCCGCCCTCGAAGGGCGCGCCGCGGGCCAGCAGCACGAGGCAGGCGCCGAGTGCGCCCTGGTAGAGGAAGTCGTCGTTGACGAACACGGCGAGATCGCGCGGCGTGGTGATGAAGCGGCGCGTGGCGCGGGCGCGGGAGCCTCGCGCAGGTCCGCGCCGTTCTGGACGTCGAGCCATGGGCGCCAGGCGGTGAGATGGTCTGTGCCGGGCGCGATGCGGCGACGCGCTGGTCGAGCCGCTGGGCGCCGTAGGTGACGTATCCGCCTTCTGCGCCGTTACCGTCCACCACGTCCGGCGTACCGGCGAGCAGGAACTGCGAGACATAGGGGCCGCTGGCCGCCTTCGGCTCGGCGCCCCGGAACAGGCCGGCGGCGGTGAGGGCCGCTCCACCCAGGCGTCCGTCGCGCCGGCGGCGCTCGGCGGCACACAGGCCGCCGGACGATCCCGGCGCGGACGGAAAGGATGTCTCGGGCACGCCGTCCGGATCGAACCAGGCCAGGGCGCGGAGCGCCGCGGTGACGGTCGCAACCTCCCGTGCATCGCCGGCGGCGATCGTCGTGAAGGGTACGTCGCGGAGCAGTGCGGCGGCATAGAGTTCGGCGATCTCTGCGGTGAGTTCGCCGGAACCGAGGCGCGGGGCCGGGGGCATGGCCACGGCGGCGGCGTCCGGCCCCTCCAGGTCGAAGGCATGACCGGCGCGGGGGCTGTCCCAGGCCCGCCACTTCGGCATCTCCTCGACACCGTTCTTCACGATCCGCGTCGCATACTCCGCCTTCGCCGGCTTCGGCTGGAAGGCGCCGGGCGCCGCCGTGTTGATCGCGTTGACGAACACCGGATAGGCCTGTTCCTCGACGATCCCGAAATCGTCATGCTGCAGGCCCTTGGTGAAGCTCGACGGCCAGAAGCCGGTATACTCCGCCTCCTCGCCGTTCGAGGGGGCCGGCCGGTGCGGACGGGCGGCGGCAAGACGCGCCGCCTCGATCCGCTGGGCCTTCGCCTCGTCGGCACGCGGCTTGTCGTCGATCTCGGGGCGGGGATAGGCGATCTGCGGGAAGCAGGTCACGATGACGGGACGCGGGAACCTCGGCTGCATCGTTTGATCCTCCCCCTCGGAACGGTCAGCGGCGTTGCGTTGGGGAGAGACTGGCTGACCAAGCGTCAGCCGATCGTCAGGAGGCTTGCGGAGCCGCCCTGACGGCGATGATTTTCAGCCGCTGCAGATGACGGAGTGGCGCGTGGCCGAGACGGACTTTCGACTGACGGCGGCCGATGCGGCCGGGATGCTGGACGGGTCGATCCCGTCGCTCCTTGGTCCGCATGGTGGCGGTCCGGCGGTCGACGAGGACGCCCGCCGCCTGCTGCGCCTCGTGATGGCGCAGGATCTTGCCGTCGATCTGGTGCCGCTGTTCGGCGTCTGGCTTGCTGCCGCCAATGGCGCGGGTGCGTCCTTCTCCGGCCTCGGCTTTTCGCCGCAAAACGCGCTGCGGCGCTGTCTCGGCGAGGCGGCGGAATATCTGAGCTGGCGATTCGAGGCGACGACGGATCTGCCGCAGCTGTCAGCGGCGCCTGCGGGCGGACCGCGGCTCGATGCGCGCGCGGTCCTCGGCTTCTCCGACGATCAGATTGCCGACCGCACCGCGCTCAATGCCCGCTACGCCGGCCACGACGGCATCCCGTCCGGCGAACTGCTGCGCTGTCCCGATCACGGTGTCATGCTGCGGCGCCCGCGCGACGGCGCCGCAGTCTGGTGCCCGGCCCATCTCTGCCTCGGCGGCTTCGGGACCGCCATGCTCGCCGACCCGCAGGCCGACAGCGACAGCAACGGCTGCGCGGCCGGCCCGGATTACGCTGCGGCGACAGAGGCGGCGCTGGGCGAACTCGTCGAGCGCGATGCCGTCGGCCGCTGGTGGGCGGAGGGCAGGGCGGTTCCCGGCCTCCTGCCCGCTGGCCACGAGGATCCGATGGTTGCCCGTCTCGGACGCCATGAGGCCGAGACCGGCCGGCGAACGTGGTTCCTCGATCTCGGGCGCAGCTTCGGCCGTGCCGTCGTCGTCGCGGTGTCCGCCCGTCTCGACGGGCGCGAGGTCGCGGTTGGCCCCGGCTGCGCGGCGAGCGAGATCGAGGCACGCGACAAGGCGTTTCTCGAACTCGTCCAGGGCGAACTCGCCCTGCTCGGCATGGCGCGCGCCATGCGGCGGGACGCGCGCCGACACCGCGCGATTCGCGGCTCGCAGACTGGTGCGCCGAGGTGACGACGGAGCGGTTTTCGTTTCTGCTGCCGACCGGCGGCCGGCGGGCGGCAGAGGTATCGGCCGGCGAAAGCGTTGCGACGCTGCTCGCCCGCGAGGGCTTTGACGTCCACATCCACGATCTCACCCGCCCGGAGATCGGGATCGCGGCGGTGAAGGCGATCGTGCCTGGCCTTGCCCATGTCAAGCCGCGCCACGGCACGCTGCAGCGTCGTGCCGGCACGGATGCCGTGATGCCGGGCACGCCCGGACGGCCGCTTCTCGTGCTGTAGTCGGCGACGGACGCAGATTGCGACGAGGGCTCGGATCTCGTCCTTTCGTCGGCCTCCGCCGTCGTCAGCGCGTCATTTTATGCGGGCATCTGCAATTGCCGCTCCGCGATGCCTATGTTGTGGACGCGGGCCGCTGGCCCGATGATTTTCGTCACATGCCCTCACGCCAGGTGATCCTCGACCGATGCGCAGATCGATCCTTCTCGTCCTCGCCCTCCTGTTCGCCCTGCCGGCCCCGGCGCTCGCCGAAGGCCCGGATCTCGTCTTCAAGCGGTCGACGGTCTGGAAGTTCCTGACGCCGGACCACAAGCTGGCCGTCTACGGCATCGACGATCCGGCCGTCGAGGGCGTCGCATGCCACTACACGGTGCCCGAGAAGGGCGGCGTTTCCGGCATGTTCGGCGTGGCCGAGGAGGTGTCGGACATCTCCCTGGCCTGCCGCCAGATCGGCCCGATCGTCTTCAAGCAGAAGTTCGAGCAGGGCGAGGACATGTTCAGCCAGCGCCGGTCGCTGATCTTCAAGCGGATGCAGATCGTCCGCGGCTGCGACGTGCAGCGCAACGTGCTGGTCTACCTCGTCTATTCCGACAAGCTGATCGAGGGCAGCCCGAAGAACTCCACCTCCAGCGTGCCGATCATGCCCTGGGGCGACACGGCCGCCGCGAAATGCGGCGACTGGGTCGAGGACTGAGCGAACTCCGGGAGCGGCGGCAGCTTGACAGGGCGGGCCGCCTCGCCCACCTTGTTCCTGATATGTTCGAGCCCGAGTCCACGTCCTCCGATCCCGTTGTACGGCCGACATTTTCGGCCGAAAGCCTCAAGCGCGCCGCAATCCGGCATCTGGAGCGTTATGCGGCGTCGGAGAGCGATCTCCGCCGCGTGCTCGAACGCCGGATCGACCGGTTCCTGCGCCGCCGCGCCCGCGAGGAGGAGCGGCAGGACCGGGAGGATGGTCCGGTCATCCATGCGCCGTCGGCCAGCCTCCACGACGACGATCTGCGCGAGGCCATCGCGCAGGCGAACCGCAAGGCGGTCGACGACGTCGTGGCGCTCTGCCTGCGCTCCGGCCTCGTCGACGACCGCCGCTATGCCGAACTCAAGGTCGTCTCGGGACGCCGGCGCGGCTGGTCGCGGCGGCGGA
This sequence comes from Methylobrevis pamukkalensis, assembly GCF_001720135.1. Classification (GTDB taxonomy): domain Bacteria; phylum Pseudomonadota; class Alphaproteobacteria; order Rhizobiales; family Pleomorphomonadaceae; genus Methylobrevis; species Methylobrevis pamukkalensis. The sequence goes on along the minus strand of NZ_MCRJ01000050.1, from coordinate 19,906 downwards.
TCTCCGGCCTGCTCGCCGGCCACGGCGTCGACCGCGAACTGGCCGCCGCCGCGCTGGAGGGCGAGGGCGACGGCCGGGAGGAGGGGGAAGATCCCGAGTTTGCGGCAGCCTGCCGCTTCGTCCAGCGCCGCCGTCTCGGCCAGTTCCGCACCCGCGTGGTCGAGGATGCGACCACGAAGGACATCGCCGCTCTGATGCGGGCGGGATTCGCGCTGGCCGTCGCCCGCCGGGCGCTGGCCGCGTCCGGGGATGACGAAGGCTGACGGCCTGTCCGCGGTGATCAGGCCCTGCTCAGAGTTTCCCGTCCGCTGAAAACAGCTCCTCGATCAGCGCCTTGCGGGCCGCGATTCCGGGCGAGACCTCCGGACGGGTCGTGTCCTTCGTCAACCGTGAGAAGACGACGGTGCGTTCGCCCTTCGTGGCCCAGCCCACGAACCAGCCCCACGGCTGGCCCCTCGCGTTGGTGCCGTCCGGGAGGCGGGAGGGCGCCGCACCCGTCTTGCCGTAGACATGCCAGCCGCCGGGCTGCGGGCCGATGTCCATCAGTTGCTCCGTCATGTCAAACGCCGCCGCCTTGACCGGCAGATCGCGGCCGACGAGCCGACGCAGGAAGGTGACCTGCTCGCGCGGCGAGATCTCGAGCGACGAGCCGAGCCAGGACTCCGTCAGACCGTTGTCCTTGCCCGGATCGCCGGACGTGTCCTCGTTGCCGTAGTCGAAGGCCTTCACGTAGCGATCAAACCCACCGTTGCCGAGGTCCGCCGTGATCAGCTGGGAGTACCAGACCACCGAGTTCTTCATCCACAGGGTCGGATCGGTGGTGGCGCGCCAGTTCGCCATCCAGTCCACATAGCCTTCCTTGAACGGCAGCGCGGGGTGCGGGCATCACGCAGGATGCCGGCATCGAAGCCCATCAGGCTGATGGCGACCTTGAAGGTCGAGGCCGGGGTCGCCCGCGTGTCGCAGGCGCCGTCCTCGATCACCACGTCGCCGCTGCGGCCTCGGCGACCAGCGTGCAGATGGCGAGCTTCTCGGCGCGGGCCGGCGACGACAGGATGGCGGCGCCAAGCGCGCCGGCGGATATCGCGCCGAGAAGGACGGATGAGACGTTTCGCATGATCATGACCCTGGCATGTGTGACGCAGCCCGCAGGACGGCACCGCCTTTAACCCGCCGACCGTGACGACACCGAGGCAATGCGGCATCATGGGGGTTCGAAGCCGTGCGAAGGATCGACATGCGCCTGGACATCTCGCGGATCGAAGCCGCCGTCGGCATGATCGATCCCGTCTTCCTGCATTCGCCGCAGTATGTCTGCGAGAGCCTCAGCCACGCCCTCGGGTGCCGCATCGTGCTGAAGGTCGAGACAATGAACCCGATCCGCTGCTTCAAGGGGCGCGGCATCGAAACGGCCCTGGCCGGGATCGTGTCGTCCGGCGACGCGACCGCGGTGGTGTGCGCCAGTGCCGGCAATCTCGGTCAGGCGCTGGCCTACAGCGGCCGCCGCCGCGGTCTCGGCGTGACGGTGACGGCGTCGTCGAAAGCCAGCCCGTCGAAGATCGCGCGGATGAAGGCCCTCGGTGCGACCGTCGTCCTCGTGGACGGCGCAATCGAGGAGGCTCTGGCGGCGGCGGCCGACATCTCCGCGCGGACCGGCGCCGTCCTCATCGAGGACAGCAGGAACATCGGAACCTGCGAGGGCGCGGGCACCATCGGGCTTGAGCTTGCGGCCTTCGGTCCGCCGCTGGATGCGGTCCTGATCTCGCTCGGCGCCGGCGCGATGGCGACGGGCATCGGCGCCGCGATGACGCATCGCCTGCCGGCCACCGAGGTCCTGACCGTCCAGCCGGAGGCTGCACCGGCGATGACGCTGTCGTTCCGGGCCGGTCATGTGGTCGACGTCGGACCGCCGGGCACCATCGCCGACGGCGTCGCCGGCCGCTACGTGCTTCCCGAGGTGCTGGACGATCTGCGCGAGGTCGCCGACGATGCGTTGCTGGTCAGCGAGGACAGCATTCGCGACGGCATGCGGCTGCTGTATCGTTGCTCGGGGCTGATCGTCGAACCGGCCGCCGCGCTCGGCATCGCGGCAATCCTCGAAAACCGCGAGCGGTTTGCCGGCCGGACCGTGGCCACGGTGCTCTGCGGCGGCAACATCGCCACGGCAGACTTCGAAATCATCGTCCGCTGACGCAGCGCGCGGAGTATATGGGGCGCTCCTGATGCACCCGGAGGCTCATTTTCCACGCCTCTCATGCCCATTTTAGTTCCATAATGTTTCTTATGCGAATCGGATATCCACTCGGATGTGCGTGGGGCAGCGCCCTCCGGCACGGTCTGCCGCACTGGCGGCTCTCCACCCTCCCTGCCGCTCTCTTGCTCAACAACGCGCTGAACCTGCCACGGCGCGCTCGATGATGGCACCGGGCTTGCTACAGGAGGCCAAAGGTGTGGCCCCGGCGTCACGCGCGGTTTGATCGGTTCGTGCTACGCATGGAGTCCGAGGAATGCGGGCACGCCCGCCGAAGACTGATCGAGAACGGGACTGACCGACACGTGAAGACCGTCGCCTACGTCCTCAACGAATTTCCCGTGCTCTCGGAGACCTTCATCGGCAACGAGATCCGCGCGATGGCGAAGCGCGGCCACAGGATCGTGCCGATCGTGCTGCACCGGCCGCGAACGGCCGGCCAGCCCGACGACCGGCTGCTCGCGAACGAGGCCGTGTATCTCGACGCGGTTCCCGGTCACCTCGTGGCCGCCGGAGCGCTGACCGGGCTTCCGTTCGGCCGCCGGCGCCTGCTGGCCGCGGCCGGCTTCCTGCGTGCCCAGACCAGCCTCGACCGGCGGCAGCTGTTCGGCGACGCGATGAAGATCGCGGCGATTGCCGCCCGGCACCGCTGCAGCCATGTCCACGCCCATTTCGCCGACGCCGCGACCTCCGCCGCGATCGTCGCGGCGCGCTGGATGGGCCGCAAGGTCTCCTTCGTCTGCCACGGACGCGAGATCTACACCTCGCCCCAGGATCTCGCCCTGAAGCTGGAGAGCGCCGATTTCGTGGTGTCGGTCAGCGCCGACCTGACCCGCGACCTCATCAACGTCACGCCGCTGCCGCTGATCGCGACCATCCCCTATGCGACCGACCCCACCTATTTCCACACGCGCTACGACGTCGAGGACAACGGCCGGCTGCTGTTCATCGGCGGCCATCTCAACGTCCACAAGGGGCTGGACGACCTGATCTGCGCGCTCGAACTGCTCGCGCCGCGGCGGCTGATGCTCGACGTCGTCGGCGACGGCCCGTACCGGCCCTATCTGGAGCAACTGTCGGACATCAAGGCGCCGGGCATGGTCCGCTTCCTCGGATCGCGGCCGATGGAATGGATCAAGCAGCATGGCCCCGACTATCTCGGCCTCGTCGGCCCGTTCAAGGTCGCCGCCGACGGCAGCCGCGACACGGGGCCGATCGTGGTCAAGGAAGCGATGGCGATGGGCCTGCCGGTGGTGGCCTCGCGGTTCATGGGTCTCAAGGAGACCGTCACGGACGAGACGGGCTTCATGTACGAGCCCGGCGACATCGAGCAGCTTGCCGCCGCCATCCGCCGTCTCGTCGATCTTCCGACGGCGCAGCGCCGCGCGATGGGCGAGGCCGGACGGCAGCGGGTGATCGCCCATTTCACGCTCGATGCCCAGGCCGAAGCGTTGTCGGACCTCATCGAAACCATGTGACTGCAGGCGCCCTGCCCGCGCCGAGCCATTCGCCAGTAGCGGTCAATTCGATCGCATTCATGCGTCTGGCGCAGATCATGTGGCGGATACGGCACAATTTTTCGCGTGGAATGACGCCGCTGCCGCAGGTGCGGCTCATCGCTCTGGACTTGAGGCGATGACGGGCGCTAGCTAACCGGCAAAGAGCTTTGCGGCGCTGCTTCGAGGGGGAAGACGGCGGACTGCGGGCCGGGGAACAGCGAGGGACAGCGATGGACACGAAGACGGTGCCTGCCACGATCGGGACGCCCCCGACAGCGGATGACATCCGCGAAGGCATGATCAAGAAGCTGGTGTATGCGGTCGGCAAGGATCCCGAACATGCGACGATCCAGGACTGGTCGACCGCGCTCGGACTGATCGTTCGCGACCATGTCGTGGACCACTGGTTCCGCGCGACGCGCGAGAGCTACACGCGCAAGGACAAGCGCGTCTATTACCTGTCGATGGAATTCCTGATCGGCCGGCTGTTCAATGACGCCATTGCCAACCTGCAGATCGAGCCTGCGGTGGTCGAGGCGCTGTCGACGCTCGGCCTCAACCTCAAGGATCTGCTCGGCCAGGAGAGCGATGCGGCGCTCGGCAACGGCGGTCTCGGCCGCCTCGCCGCCTGCTTCCTCGATTCCATGTCGCGGCTGGCGATCCCTGCCTATGGCTACGGCATCCGCTACGAGCACGGCCTGTTCCGGCAGCGCTTCCATGACGGCTGGCAGATCGAGGAAGCCGAGGACTGGCTGGTGTCGGGCCATGTGTGGGAGTTCGAGCGTCCCGAGGTCCGCTACACCATCAAGTTCGGCGGCCACATTTCCTTCGACGGCCAGGGCAAGACCAACTGGCACGCCGACGAGACGGTCTTCGCCGTCGCCTACGACACGCCGATCACCGGCTGGACCGGCGCCCACGTCAACACGCTGCGGCTCTGGTCGTCCAAGCCGACCGAGATCCTCGATCTGCGGCGCTTCAACAGCGGCGACTATCTCAACGCCGCCGAGAAGCTGATCCGCGCCGAGACGATCTCGCGCGTGCTCTATCCGGACGACACGACGCCCGAGGGCAAGGAACTCCGGCTCAAGCAGGAGTTCTTCTTCACCTCGGCCTCGCTGCAGGACCTCCTGCGCCGCTTCATGATGGAGCACGGCGACCTGAAGCGCCTGCCCGAATGCGTGTCGATCCAGATGAACGACACCCATCCGGCGATCGCGGTCGCCGAGCTGATGCGTCTGCTCGCCGACGAGCACCGCCTGCCCTTCGTCGAGGCCTTCGAGATCGTCCGCAAGACGCTATCCTACACCAACCACACGCTGCTGCCGGAAGCGCTGGAGCGCTGGCATGTCGGGCTGTTCCGCAAGGTGCTGCCGCGTCACATGCAGATCATCGAGTGGATCGACTACCACCATCTTGCCGAGGTGCAGGCCCGCAACCTGCCGATCGCGCTGGAAGACATCCGGATCATCGGCCACGGCTCGGAAATCCGCATGGGCAACCTCGCCTTCATCGGCTCCAAGCGGGTCAACGGCGTGTCGGCGCTGCACACCGAGCTGATGAAGCAGACGGTGTTCGCGGATTTCCACCGGATCTATCCGGACCGGATCGTCAACCAGACCAACGGCATCACGCCGCGGCGCTGGCTCTACGAGTGCAATCCGCCGCTGCGCAAGCTCCTGATCGACGCGATCGGCACCGGCTGGATCGCGGATCTGGAAAAGATCGAGGCCGCGGCACCGCTTGCCACGGATGCGTCGTTCAAGGAGCGCTATGCCGCCGCCAAGCGCGAGAACAAGGTGCGTCTGGCCGGCGAGATCCTGCGCCGCACCGGCATCAAGGTCGATCCGTCGGCGATGTTCGACGTGCAGATCAAGCGCATCCACGAGTACAAGCGCCAGCTGCTGAACATCCTCGAGACCATCGCGCTCTACCACGCGATCCGCCGCATGCCCGACGCCGAGTGGACGCCGCGCGTGAAGATCTTCGGCGGCAAGGCGGCGCCCGGCTATCACGTCGCCAAGCAGATCATCAAGCTGGCCAACGACGTCGCCAAGCTCGTCAACAGCGACCCGCTGATCGGCGACAAGCTCAAGGTCGCCTTCCTGCCGAACTACAACGTCTCGCTTGCCGAAGTCATCATTCCGGCGGCGGACCTGTCCGAGCAGATCTCGACGGCGGGCATGGAAGCGTCGGGCACCGGCAACATGAAGCTCGCCCTCAACGGCGCGCTGACGATCGGCACGCTCGACGGCGCCAACGTCGAGATCGGCGAACGGGTCGGTCCGGACAACATCTACATCTTCGGCCTCACGTCCGACGATGTGGCCCAGATCCGGATCGACGGCTACGACCCACGCGCGACGATCGAGGGCGACCCGGTGCTCACCGAGGTGCTGCGTTCGATCGCCGAGGGCGACTTCTCGCCGGATGAGCCGGGCCGGTTCCACGACCTGACCAACATCCTCTACAACGGCGACTATTTCCTCGTCAGCGCCGACTTCCAGTCCTACTTCCAGCGCCAGCGCGACGCGGACCACGACTTCCGCGACACCTCGCGCTGGACCGAACGGGCGATCCTCAACACCGCGAATGTCGGCTGGTTCTCGTCCGACCGCACGATTCGCGGCTACGCCCGCGACATCTGGAAGGTGCCGGTCGGCTGACAACGCCGCCCTGACATCGCGCCACCGCAACGCCCCGGCCCCGTGCCGGGGCGTCTGCATTTCCGGGCCCGATATCCGGCCTGGCGCCGCGCCTGCGCCGTCGCCCTCCCCGCCGGACTCGGCTATAGGTTTCGGACGATGCGTCCCGAGATCCTCAATCCGCTGTTCCAGCCGCTCACGAGCCTTTCCGGCGTCGGTCCGCGGGTTGCCCCGCGCCTGTCCCGGCTCGTCGGCCCCGCCGCCGAGGCGGGCCGGGAGGCGGTGGTGGCCGACCTCCTGTTCCACCTGCCGTCCGGCATCGTCGACCGCCGCCGCCGCGGCCACATCGCCGCCTCGCCGCACGGCGTGATCGCGACGCTGCGCGTGCGCGTCGACCGGCACAAGCCCGGCGGCGGGACCGGCGGGCGCCGGACGCCGCACCGCGTCTATGTCCACGACGACAGCGGCGAGCTGGCGCTGGTCTATTTCCACGCCGAGGGCGGGTGGCTGGAGCGGATGCTGCCGGTCGGCGAGACGCGCTGGATCAGCGGCACGGTCGAGTGGTTCAACGGCGCGCCGCAGATGGTGCACCCCGACCACGTGGTCAGCGAGGAGGATTTCGCCGCCCTGCCGCTGGTGGAGCCGGTCTATCCGCTGACCGAGGGCATCGGCCTCAAGCTCCTGCACAGGATCCTCGGCGACGGCCTGTCCCGCCTGCCGGCCCTGCCGGAATGGCAGGACGGCGAGCTGATGCGCCGCCAGTCGTTTCCGCCTTTTGCCGAGGCCCTCAAGGCGCTGCATGCGCCGGAAGGACCGGAAGATGTCGACCCCGCCGGCCCGGCCTGGCGGCGGCTCGCCTATGACGAGCTTCTGGCCGGCCAGCTGGCGCTCGCCCTGGTGCGTGCCTCCCTGCGCAAGGCAGCGGGCCGGCCGCGCCCCGGCAGCGGGCGCCTGACGAAACAGCTGCGCGCCGCCCTGCCCTTCGCGCTTACCGGCGCGCAGGAGCGGGCGATCGCCGATGTCGCCGCCGACCTTGCCGGTCCGGTGCGGATGATCCGCCTCGTCCAGGGCGACGTCGGCTCGGGCAAGACGATGGTCGCGCTGTTTGCGGCCGCCACCGTGATCGAGGCCGGCGGACAGGCCGCCTTCATGGCGCCGACCGAACTGCTCGCCCGCCAGCATGCCCGCTCGCTGGAGGCCCTGTGCGCGGCCGCCGGCATCCGCATGGCGGTCCTCACCGGCCGCGACCGCAACCGCGAGCGGGAGCGCATCCTCGCAGCCGTGGCCGCCGGCGAGATCGACTTCCTCGTCGGCACCCATGCGATCTTCCAGTCGGAGGTGGAGTTCGCCGATCTCGGCCTTGCCATCGTCGACGAACAGCACCGCTTCGGCGTCCACCAGCGGCTGGCGCTGTCGGCCAAGGGCGCCGGAACCCATCTGCTGGTGATGACCGCCACGCCGATCCCGCGCACGCTGATGCTTTCCTGCTTCGGTGACATGGACGTCTCCCGGCTTGACGAGAAGCCGGCCGGGCGCAAGCCGATCCTCACCCGCTCCGTCAGCCTCGACCGGCTCGACGAGGTGGTGGAGCGCATCCGCAGCGCGGTGCGTGACGAGGGCGCGAAGGTCTACTGGGTGTGTCCGCTGGTCGAGGAAAGCGAGGTCTCCGACCTTGCGGCGGCGACCGAGCGCCACGCGCATCTGGCCGAGCTGTTCGGCAAGGACGTCGCCCTCGTCCACGGCCGGATGAAGCCGGCCGAGAAGGACGAGGCGATGCGCCGCTTCCAGAGCGGCGAGGCCCGCGTTCTCGTCTCCACGACGGTGATCGAGGTCGGGGTCGACGTGCCGGACGCAACCATCATGGTGATCGAGCACGCCGAACGCTTCGGCCTGGCCCAGCTGCACCAGCTCCGCGGCCGGGTCGGGCGCGGCGACCGGCCGTCCACCTGCCTGCTGCTGTTCAAGGGCCCGCTCGGCGAGGTGGCGCGGGCGCGGCTCGAGGTGATGCGCGAGACCGAGGACGGCTTCCGCATCGCCGAGGAAGACCTGAAGCTGCGCGGCGGCGGCGAACTGCTCGGCACCCGCCAGAGCGGCATGCCGGGCTTCCGCATCGCCCGTCCGGAGGTGCACGGCGACCTGATCGAGATCGCCCGCGACGATGCCGCGCTCGTGCTGGCGCGCGATCCGGCGCTCGCCTCGCGCGCGGGGCGGCGCTGCGCGCGCTGCTCTACCTGTTCAGTCGCGACGAGGCCGTGCGGCTGCTGCGGGCGGCTGAGGCCGGATCCTGTCAGCACTCGGCATCACACCGGCTCGTGCAGCCTCGGGGTCGGCTGGACCGGCATCGCCGCCTTCGGCTTCACCATCTCGGGCGTCACGAGGCCCGCGGAGATGATCAGCTTGGCCGCGTCCTCGACCGACATGTCGAGCATGATCATCTCCGACTGCGGCACGAACAGCAGGTAGCCCGAGGTCGGGTTCGGCGTCGTCGGCACGAAGACGCAGATCATGTCGTCGTCCTGGAGACGCTCCGCCACCTCGCCGCCGGCCGGCACGGCCACGAACACGATCGACCAGACCCCCTTGCGCGGATACTCGATGATCGCGGCCCGCTTGAACGAGTTGCCGCCCTCCGAAAAGACCGTCTCGAAGATCTGCTTCAGCCCCTTGTAGAGATTGCGCACGATCGGCATGCGCCCCAGCACGCGCTCGCCCCAGTTGACCAGCGTCCGGCCGGCGATGTTGGCCGTGAGAAAGCCGATCAGGGTGATCATCAGCAGCGCGACCAGCAGGCCGAAGCCCGGAATGGGAAACGGCAGGTAGGTGTCGGGGCTGTAGGCGCGCGGAATGTAGGGCTTCACCCAGCCGTCGATCCAGTTGATCAGCGACCAGGAGAGATAGAGCGTGATGCCGGCGGGTCCGGCCACGATCAGCCCGGTGAGGAAATAATTGCGAAGTCGCGTGACCATGCTCGCTCCGAACGTCTGCGGCGGAAGCGCCCCCGCCGACCGATCCGGCCGGCATTATAGGCGCTCGACAACGGACCGGAGCAGCTTTCGTGCCGGCCGAAGCGGAGAAAACGACCACGGGACGAAACGTGATCGCCGCCCGGCAGCCCTCGGCGCGATCACGGTTGGCTGGAACTCCCCTGATCCACCACGGCAGCCCGAAGTCCCAACAGCCATGGCACCCGGAGCAGCGCGTAGCCCGGCCAGAGATAGTCGTACCAAGGCAGTCCGACGACGCGATCCGCCACGACCGCGTACAGGATCACCATAACGGCCCCACCGAACAGACATGTCGCGACGATGCTCCGAACGGGCCGATCCCATCTCCAGGCGGCAACGCGGGTGTCGGGATTGTAGCGGCGCAGGCAGAGCCAGGCGATCGCCATGACAACCGGCACGGCGAGAACCATCGTGAGGACACTGCCGTAGATCGGTATGGCGATGCTGTCCTCGGACGGAGACAGGGTCCCCGATCGAAGCACCGCCGGCCAGTAGATGAAGTTCAGGACCGGAAAGAGGACGAGCAGCAGGTCCGTCAGCAGCCAGAGCGGCCAGGAACGTGTCGGCACCGTCGATCTCCTTGTCCCGCTGCATTCCGGCGTCTGGTTCGCGGTCGCGGCGCCGGCACTGCCAGCCGGCGCCGCAGCGTCCGGATGGCAGAGCTTTCGTGCACTCCGAGGTCCTTGTCCAGAGCACCCTCCATGGTCCGGAGTTGAAGGGCCGGTGGTGATCAATCGGCGCCTCGATCAAGCATCCCCTTCGAGCCGACTGCCGCCAAGAACACCCCGATCGAAGAAACGTGATCGCCGTATCGGCGAACGACGGACAAGGTCAAACGTCTTGTCCCCGGTGAGTCCTGTGCTAAGGTTTCCGACATGGTTTCTCGACCGCAATCGTGGGCCGGCATGGCCGACGTCTCCGGGGCAGGCAGCGCCGGGGACAGGCAGCGTGCGGAGACCGCCCTGCCCGTCCGGGAACCCACGCCGCGATCCACGCATTCTCCTGCTGGCCGGCCGGCCGGCGGCCATCGGAACCGACCGTTGCAGCGCATCTTCTATCTGATCGCAGGGTGTGCATTCGTCGGCCTCGCCGTCATTGGCGCCGTGCTGCCCCTGCTGCCAACCACGATCTTCGTGATTCTCGCCGCCGGCTGCTTTGCGAAATCGTCGCCGCGGCTGGAAGCCTGGCTGCTGAACCACCGGCTGTTCGGCCCGTCGATCCGCCGCTGGCGCGAGAACCACGCGATCCCGCCGACAGCCAAGGCAATGGCGACCGGGGGCATGACGATCGGCTTTGCCGGCTTCCTCTGGGGCGCCCATCCCTCGCTGCCGGTGGCGCTCATCGCCGGCGCCGCGATGCTCGCCTGTGCCGCCTATGTACTGACGCGGCCCTCCGGCTGATTCAATCGGGGATGATCGTCGGCGCTCGGGCGGAGAGCCTTGAAATCCCTTGCCCGTTCCAGCCGCGTGACGTTTCCTGATTCACCGGACCGGTGGGGATTCGGCCGCAGGGCCTGCCCGGTCGCGGCTGGCGGGACGCGAGGGTTGTGAGTAACGGCGCCAATCATCACGAGGATCTGTTCGGATCTGACGCAACTCCGGAGCCGGGCGGTCTCGTCGTGCTCGTCTGGGCGATCGCGGCTGCCGTGATGCTCGTGATCGTCGTCGTCGCCCTGCAATACGGCACGCCCGAGCGCAACCGGGACACCTCGGCCGTCGTGCACGACACCAACGTCCCTGCCCCCGCGCCGGATGAGGCCGCAGACACGGTCGCGGCCATGTCGGTCCAGACCCGCGGCGATCCGGCTGGCGGCTCGGTCGCCATGCTCCGCGACGAGATCTTCGACCTCCGCCAGGAGATCGTCGCGATGCGCCACACGGTCGACAGCCTGCGGGAGCAGAACGATGCGCTGGTGCTGCGCCTCGACGCGCTGGAAAAGGACGATTTCGAGGAGATCACCGGCAGCATCGATCGCTCGCAGTTCGCCCCGCCTTCGCCCCCCGCCCCCGCGCAGCAGGACACGCGCCGCAACATCGACGCCGCGGCCCGCGACAAGGCGATCGAGACCCGCTTCGGGCTCGAACTCGGCACCTTTCCCGACCTGACCGCTTTGCGGTCGCGCTGGCGAGCGCTGCAGTCGGAGAATCCGACGGTCTTCGCCGGCTTGGACGCGGTTGCCTCGGTGCGCGACCGCGACGGCCGGATGGAACTGCTGCTGGTGGCCGGTCCCTACCGCAATGCGGCCTCCGCAGCGGACGCCTGCGGAACCGTGGAGGCGCGCGGCATCGCCTGCGCGCCCGCCTTCTTCCTCGGCCAGCCGCTGGAACTGCGCTGAACGGCGAGCGGTCCGGCCTTCTTCCCCAACGTCATCCGGACCTTGCGTTCGCGGCGCGGAACTGGCGGAGGAACTGGTCGCGCGCCGGTGACAGGGGTACCGCACGCGGCTCGGCGAGATGGCGCACGAGGAAATGGCCGGTCAGGTCGAAGCCGGCGAGCACGTCGTCGGTCCCGGCCTCGCCACCCTGCAGCAGGAACGCCGGCAGCGGCAGCATCCGGTCGGCCCACGGCGCGCCGGCCTCCCGGCTCACGGCCCGCCCGGACTTCGGCGAGACGTAGACGAGATCGTCGCGCCGTCCGGTCGACGCGCATTTGCTGAGATCAAGGCCGAAGCCGAGTTCGTCGAGCAGCGCCATCTCGAACCGCACCATCAGCCGCGCGGCCGACGTTTCCTCGTCGAGATGATCGAGGATGACGCGGCCGGTCTCGTAGAGCGCGGGATGCGGATCGCGCTCGGCGAGATAGCGCAGATGCGCCGCCAACGTCTGGAGGGCAAGGACGCCGGACCGCGAATCGATCAGGCGCGCGGCGCGGGCCGTCACCAGTTCGGCGGTGAACATGCCAAGGTGGGATTCAAGACGCGCGCGCCAGGTCAGCTGCAGCGTGTTGCCGGGCTGGAGCATCGCCTGGTGGCGCCGCCCCCGACCGCCGCGCACGAGACCGAGATGCCGCCCGCGCTCGGGCGCATCACCTCGAGGATGAGGCTCGTCTCGCCGTGCGCCCGTGTGCCGAGCACGAAACCTTCGCCGGTCCATTCCATGGCGCCCGCCGATCCGCGGCGTCAGCCGCGCGGAAACTCCAGGCCCATCTCGCGGTAGCGCTCGGGGTCGTCGGCCCAGTTCTCGCGCACCTTGACGAACAGGAACAGGTGGACGGGCTGTTCGATGATGTCGGAGATCTCGCCGCGCGCGGCCATGGAGATCGCCTTGATCGTCGCCCCGCCCTTGCCGAGCACGATCTTGCGCTGGCTCTCGCGCTCCACGAAGATCGTCTGCTCGATCCGCACGCCGTTCGGCTGCTCCTTCCACTGGTCGGTCTCGACCGTGGACGAATAGGGCAACTCGTCGTGGAGGCGCAGGAACACCTTCTCGCGGGTGATTTCCGCGGCCAGCATCCGCATCGGCAGGTCGGAGATCTGGTCTTCCGGATAGAGCCACGGGCCTTCCGGGACACTCCGGGCCAGATCGTCGGTGAGATACTCGACACCGTCGCCGTTGAGGGCGGACACCATGTAGGTGTCGTCGAAGGCGACGCGCGCATTGGCGTCGGCGGCCAGCGCCAGCAGGCTGTCGCGCTTGACCGTGTCGATCTTGTTGAGGATCAGGATCTTCTTGCGGCGGATGTCGCGCAGCCGCTGCAGGATCTCGCCGATCTCGGCGTCGATGCCCTTCCGCGCGTCGATCAGCAGCGCCACGATGTCCGCGTCCATCGCCCCGCCCCAGGCGGTGTCGACCATCGCCCGGTCCAGCCGGCGCTTGGGCGCGAAGATGCCGGGCGTGTCGACGAAGATGATCTGCGACCGGTCGCGCATGGCGATGCCGCGCATGATCGCCCGCGTCGTCTGCACCTTGTGGCTGACGATCGAGACCTTGGCGCCGACGAGCTGGTTGAGCAGCGTCGACTTGCCGGCATTCGGCGCCCCGATCAGGGCGACGAAACCCGCCCGAGTCGGCGCAAGGGCGACAGGGGCTGCGGCGGCGGGCACCGCCTCTTCGGCGGCGGGAGCCTCCGCGACCGCAGTCTCCTTCACTGCCGCATCTCCGGCCGAAGTTTCCTCGATCGGGGTCTCCTCGATCCTGGGCTCCGGGGCCGGCGCAGCAGCGGCCGTGGCCTCCGGGGCCGGAATGTCGTTGTCGCCGTCTGTGCTCATTGCTCGTCCGTCCAGATTCCTTCGCGCCGAAGTACGGCGCTTGCGGCGGCCTGCTCGGCCTCGCGCTTGTTCTTTCCCGTTCCGTCCGCCGACACTACACCTTCGATGTCGACCCGTACCGTGAATTCGGGCGAATGGTCCGGACCGGTTCGGCCGGCCATCACGTAGATCGGGGCGGGCAGGCCCCTGCCCTGTGCCCATTCCTGCAAGGTGGTCTTGGCGTCCCGCAGCAGGCCGCTGCCGGCGGCCATGCGCGGACCCCAGTTGGCCTCCACGAATTGCCGCGCGGCCTCGAAGCCGCCGTCGCGATAGATGGCGGCGATCACCGCCTCGGCAACGTCGCCGAGGATCGCCTCCTTGCGGCGCCCGCCGGCCTGCCGCTCGCCCGGTCCAAGCCGGATCGCTTCGCCCATGTCGAGCGCGCGGGCGACGTCGGCGCAGGTCTCCCGCCGCACCAGCGCGTTGAGGCGCCGCGCAAGGTCGCCCTCGTCGGACGCCGGAAACCGCCGGAACAGCAGGTCGGCGACCACCAGCGCCAGCACCCGGTCGCCGAGGAACTCGTGGCGCTGGTAGCTGTCGGCCGGATCCTGGTTCGTGCCGAGCGAGGACCGGTGCGAAACGGCGCGGACCAGTTCCTGCCGGTCCGAGAAGCGGTAGCCGATCCTCTCCTCGAGGGCGTCGAGGGCGCGCTTGAAGGCCGGCGTCATTTCGCTCCGGTCACTGCAGCATGTCGAAGATGCGCTCGCCGCGGACATCCTCCGGCCAGCGCCAGACCTCCCACGGACGGGTGTCCTCGTCGATCGAGAAGAAGATCATCTGCGCCTTGCCGACGAGATTCTCGAAGGGGACGTAACCGACGCCGCTGCCGGCAACCCGGCTGTCGGCGGAGTTGTCGCGGTTGTCGCCCATCATGAAATAGTGGCCGTCCGGCACCACGAATTCCTGGGTGTTGTCGGCCAGCGAGTTCGGCGAGGCATCGAGCGTGATGTAGGTGACGCCATTCGGCAGCGTCTCGCGCCAGGCCGGCACGCGCACCTCCTGGCCGAAGGGGCTCGTCTGCACGAAATCGTCGGCCCGCTCGCGCGGCACTTCCTCACCGTTCAGGAACAGGGCGCCGTTCTTCATCTGCACCCGGTCGCCCGGCAGGCCGATCACGCGCTTGATGTAGTCCGTGGAATTGTCCCGCGGCAGCTTGAACACGACGATGTCGCCCCGGCGCGGCGCGCCGGCCCAGAAACGCCCCTCGAAGGGCACGATGCTGTAGGGGAACGAATGGCGGCTGAAGCCGTAGGAGAACTTGCTGACGAACAGGTAGTCGCCCACCAGCAGCGTCGGCATCATCGACCCGGACGGGATCGAGAACGGCTGGATCAGGAAGGTGCGCACGACGAGCGCAAGCAGAAGAGCCTGGATGACGACCTTGATCGTCTCGCCAAGGCCGCCGGATGTCTCTTTTTCGCTGCTCACGCTCATGGTGTCCTTCAAGATCCGGATCGGCCGGCGGCGGCCTTGCAGGCCGCAACGGCGCGGGATTCGGGAGTAGATATCGGCTCGGCAGGTGCAGCGCAACGGATCGCCGCAGGATCTGGCGCCGAAATGCGCCATTCGCCTGCCTTTCAGCCGGCAGTTCAGCCCGCCATGCGCGGCCAGTCCGGCGGCCAGGCGGAGATGACGACGAAGGCCTGGGCCAGAGGATGATCGTCGGTGATGGTCAGGTCGATCCGGGCGATCAGGCCCGGCGGCGTCAGGCGTTCGAGCCGCGCCAGCGCCGACCCGGTCAGCACCATCGTCGGCTGGCCCGAGCGCAGGTTCACCACGCCCAGCTCGCGCCAGTTCACGCCCATGCTGATGCCGCTGCCGAGCGCCTTGGAGCAGGCCTCCTTGGCGGCAAACCGCTTGGCGTAGGACGCCGCCCGTTCCTTGCGCCGGTCGGAGCGCGCGCGCTCGATCTCGGTGAAGACCCGGTGCGTGAAGCGGTCGCCGAAGCGGGCCAGCGTCTTTTCCACGCGGCGGATGTCGATCAGGTCGCTGCCGATGCCGACGATCATGCGGCGTCTTCCAGTCTGGCGGCGGAGGATTGGGTCGGCGGCAAGGTCTTCATCTGCGCGTTCCGGCTGTTCCGCTTGGTCTGGTGCGTGGCCACCATCTGGTAGCAGAGGAAATAGAGGATGATCGCCGTGATCGCGCCGAGCGGCACCGCACCCACGATCATCGGCTTCAGCGTCGGCCACAGCTGGGTGATGCCGGCCTCGAACAGGCCGTGCGAGAACAGGTCGGCGCTCGGCGACACCGGCCCCGCGGTCGCGGCCGTGACGCCGCCGGCGAGAATGAAGCGGCCCACCTCGAAGGTCGAGATCCAGATCAGCGGAAAGGTCAGCGGATTGCCGATGGCGGTGCCGAGCGCGGCGGCCAGCATGGAGCCGCGCAGCAGGAAGGCGACGGCGAAGCCGAGCAGGATGTGAAAGCCGATGAAGGGCGTGAAGGACGAGAAGGCGCCCGCGGCAACGCCGGCCGCCACCGCATGCGGCGAGGCCCTGAGGCGCATGATCCGGCGGCTGACATAGGTCGCCGCCCGCCGCCAGCCCCGCCGCGGCCACAGCAGGTTGCGCAGGCGCTCTCGCCGGCTGAGCGGTACCCTGCGACGGAACTTCATGCTCGGAAACTCCCCTTCGCGACGGTCCGTGGCCGGACGGGCGCCCGTCGGCAACCCGGACCCGGTCCGCGTGTCGCGAGGCCGGCGACTGCATCGAATCCACTTCAGATCGGGGGCGAAAATGTGACGCCGCCGATCCTCATCCTCACTGGAGCCCGCGGCTTCCCGGCTTGACGGCGGGAATGGCTGCAAGCTCCGGCGGCAACTCGGCCGCATCATAGGACGGAACCTCGTAGTCCGCGAGTGCGATCAGCGGCGCGCCGGTGTCGGCCTTGCCGCCCGAGCGGTCGATCAGGCAGGCGACCGCCAGCACCCTCGCGCCGATCTTCTCCAGCGCCGCGATCGTCTCGCGGCAGGACAGGCCGGTGGTGACGATGTCCTCGACCACGACGACGCGCGCGCCTTCCGGCAGTTCGAAGCGGCGCAGACGGAACTCGCCGCCCTCGCGCTCGACCCAGAGCGCCGGCAGATCGAGGTGACGGGCGGTCTCGTAGCCCGGCACGATGCCGCCGACGGCCGGCGCGACGACCGCGTCGATCTCGCCGAGGCCGGCGTCGCGGATCTTGGCAGCGAGCGCGCGGCAGACGATCTCGGTCTTCGCCGGCGACTGGAACACCCGGGCCTTCTGCAGGAACACCGGACTGCGGCGGCCCGAGCTCAGGATGAAGTGCCCCTCCAGGATCGCACCCGCATCCCGGAACACCTGAAGAACCTCGTCACGCGTCATCGCCGTTCCCTTTTCTGTCCCGTGTATCCCTGCCCGCGCGTCAGCCGTTGACGCGATCGACATGGCTGACGTTGATCTGCGTCTTCAGCTGGCTGATGATCCGCGTCAGGTGCTTGAGGTCGTAGACTTCCAGATCGATGATCAGGTCGTGGAAGTCGGAGGTGCGCGAGATCATCCGCACGTTGTCGATGTTGCCGTCGTTGTCGCTGATGGTCTGGGCGACGCGGGCGAGCGAGCCCGGCGCATTGAGCGAGGAGACGACCACCTGCGCCGGAAACCGCACCGGCTTGTTGCGGTCGATGTCCCAGCGCACGTCGAGCCAGCGCTCCGGCTGGTCGTCGAACTGCTTCAGCGCCGGCGACTGGATCGGGTAGATCGTGATCCCCTCGCCGGGCGTGAGAATGCCGACGATGCGGTCGCCCGGCACGGCGCCGCCGTCGGGCGCAAAGCGCACCGGCATGTCGCCGGCGATCGAGCGGATCGGATAGGCCGGCGCCGAATCCCCGTTGGGCAGGCGGAATTTCATCGTGTCGGCGCGGGCAAACGTGTACCAGCCCTCGCCCGGCGTCATGGTCTGCACCACCAGCGGCGGGATCATGTAGTCGGGATAGATCGCCTTGATCACGTCCGACGACGGCAGCTCGCTGCGGCCCACGGCGGCGAGAACCTCGAGCGCGCTGGAATGGCCGAGCCGTGCGACCGACCGCTCCAGAAGCGCGTCGCTGAACTCGCGGCCGGCGCGCTGGAAGGCCGACTCCAGCACCTGCCGGCCGACGGTCGCATACTGCTTGCGCAACTGGTCGCGGGTCGCGCGGCGGATGGCGGCCCGCGCCTTGCCGGTGATCGCGATCGTCTCCCATGTCGGCGGTGGCACCTGCGACGGCGAGCGGATGATCTCCACCTCGGAGCCGCTCTGCAGCGGCGTCACCAGCGGCATGATCGTGCCGTTGATCTTGCAGCCGACGCAGGTGTTGCGACGTCGGTGTGCACCGCATAGGCAAAGTCGATCGGCGTCGCGCCGCGCGGCAGGGTGATCAGCGTGCCCTTGGGCGTGAAACAGAAGACCTGGTCCTGGAACAGCTCGAGCTTGGTGTTCTCGAGGAATTCTTCCGGATTGGAGCCTTCCGACAGCGACGAGATCGTCCGCCGCAGCCAGGCATAGGCCTGGCTTTCCTCGGAGATCTTGGGAAGCTCCGGCCGCCGGTCGCATCGAAATGCCCGTCCTTGTAGAAGGAATGGGCGGCGATACCGAACTCGGCCACCTCGTGCATCTCGCGGGTGCGGATCTGCAATTCCACGCGCTGGCGGTGCGGGCCGACGACCGTGGTGTGCAGCGAGCGATAGTCGTTCTGTTTCGGCGTCGAGATGTAGTCCTTGAACCGCCCCATCACCGACGACCAGATCGTGTGCACGACGCCGAGGCAGCGGTAGCAGCTGTCGATGTCGTCGACGAGCACCCGGAAGCCGTAGATGTCGGACAGCTGCTCGAAGCCGACGCGCTTCGACAGCATCTTGCGGAAGATCGAATAGGGCCACTTCTCGCGCCCCTGCACTTCCGCCTTGATGCCCCGGGCGAGGAAGGCCTCCGACAGCTCCTTCTCGATGTCGGCAATCAGGCCCTGGTTCTTGGTCCGGAGGTCGGACAGGTTGCCGGCGATCCGCTCGTAGGATTCCGGATTGAGCGTCTTGAAGGCGAGATGCTCCAGCTCCTGCCGCATGTCCTGCATGCCCATGCGCCCGGCGAGCGGGGCATAGATGTCCATCGTCTCCTCGGCGATGCGGCCGCGCTTGTGCTCGGGCATGTGCTGCAGCGTGCGCATGTTGTGCAGCCGGTCGGCGAGCTTGACGAGCAGCACGCGCACGTCGGCCGCAACCGCCAGCAGCAGCTTGCGCAGGTTTTCGGCCTGTTCGGTCTTCTTGGAGACGAGGTCAAGCCGCTTGAGCTTGGTCAGCCCCTCGACGAGCCGGCCAATCTCCTCGCCGAAGATCTGGTCGATCTCCGCGCGGGTGGCGTCGGTGTCCTCGATGGTGTCGTGCAGAAGCGCGATGGCGATGGTCGCGTCGTCGACCCGCTGGTCGGTCAGGATCGCGGCGACTTCCAGCGGATGGGAGAAATAGGGATCGCCCGACGCGCGTTTCTGGGTGCCGTGCTTGCGCATGGCATAGACGTAGGCCTTGTTCAGAAGGGCTTCGTCGCAATTGGGATTGTAGCGGTGAACCCTTTCGACGAGCTCGTACTGACGCATCATGGAGACAGCGATCCGCAATGAAAAGCGGCCCGCCCGTCAAGACAGGCGAGCCGCTGGAATGTCCTGAAATCCTTCATACGACGTGCCGTCGGCCGCCGCCAGATGGCGCCGGCCAAACTGTCTGTCAGATTTCCTCGACCTTCTCCGGCGGCACGAGGCCCTCGAGGCCCTTGAGCAGCTCTTCTTCCGACATGCGGTCGAAGGCGATCTCGGGATCATCGTCACCGCTTTCGGAGGTGCCGAGCAGCGCAACGGGCTCCTGCTCGGGCTCGTCGACCTCGACATACTTCTGCAGCGAATGGATCAGATCCTCCTTGAGGTCCTGCGGCGAGACCGTCGTCTCGGCGATCTCGCGCAGGGCCACAACGGGGAACTTGTCGTTGTCGCGCTCGACGGTGAGCGGCGATCCCGACGAGATCATCCGCGCGCGATGGGCGGCGAGCAGGACCAGCTCGAACCGGTTGTCGACCTTGTCGATGCAGTCCTCGACCGTGACACGTGCCATGTTGCACTCACTCCTTGGGGCTCCAGCGCCTTCCCGAACGTCCTGACGGCAACCTCGCCCGCGGTGGGCAGTCGGCGCAGGTCATTCCGGAACGACCGGACGATGGCCGCGACTATCGGCCCGACGGGCCGCGTCTTCAACCATGACGACCGGAATTGTGTGGAA
>NZ_MCRJ01000049.1 GCF_001720135.1 Methylobrevis pamukkalensis | reverse complement strand
AGCTTTTCGCCTTGCCGTCGGTGGCCTCTCCGCGCCGGATGCTCTCGACGATGTAGACCGGCCGGCCCTTCACCTCGACGAACAGGCGGCTGAGATACTCGCCGATCACGCCGAGGGTGATGAGCTGGATACCGCCGAGCAGCAGGATCACGGTCATCAGCGAGGCGTAGCCCGGCACGTCGCTGCCGTGGACCAGCGTCTTTGCGACGATCAGCACCGCATAGACCAGCGCCGCGCCGGCGACGGCCGCGCCGACGTAGCTCCAGATCCGCAGCGGCATCGACGAGAAGCAGGTGACGCCGTCGAGCGCGAGCCGCCAGAGGCGGCGGGCGTGAACTTGGTGCGTCCGGCCTGGCGCACGGCCCGCACATAGGGCACCGGCGCGGCGCGGAAGCCGACCCAGGCGAACAGGCCCTTCATGAAGCGCACCCGCTCGGGCAGAAGGTTCAGCGCATCCACCACCCGGCGGTCCATCAGCCGGAAGTCGCCGGTGTTTTCGGGGATCGGCGTTTCCGCCGTCCGGTTGAACACCCGGTAGAACCACACGGCCGACTGCCGCTTCAGCATGCCGTCCGAGCTGCGGTCCTCGCGCAGGCCGTAGGCGACGTCATAGCCCTCGCGCCACTTGTCCAGAAAGCGCAGGATCACCTCGGGCGGATCCTGCAGGTCGACGTCCATCGGCACGACCACGTCGCCGGAGGCGGACGCAAGGCCCGCCGTCAGCGCCGATTCCTTGCCGAAGTTGCGCGAGAGATTGACGACCACGCAGCGCGGGTCGCGGGCAAGCGCGGTGCCGAGCACCGCCAGCGTCGCATCGGTGCTGCCGTCGTTGATGAAGACGATCTCGAGCCGGAGGTCCGCCAGCGCCGCGTCGACCGCGCGCAAGAAAACCGGAACCGCTTCGGCCTCGTTGAACACCGGAACGACGAGCGAGACGAGCGGATCGGCGGGACGCGAAACGGGATCGGTCATGGGCTCTCCGTGGGGATTGGTCCGGCGTTGCCGGCGGCGCGCGCGCCCGGATCGCCCAGCGCAGGCGAATCTCGCGGCTCGCCGCCCGGGGCACCGGGACGACCGCCTCGCCAGTCGCGGCGAAGGGGCCGAAGGCGGCATAAGGATCGTCGGCGCCGCTCCAGACGAACAGCACGCCCTCGCGGTCGACCCGGCCGGGCGTGATCCAGGGGTTTCTGGCGTAATCGGCGTCGACGAAGCCGGAGGTCTCTCGGCCGTGCTTTGCAACGACGAGGCCGGCGAGCCAGGTTTCGCCGGCCACGATGCGCGGCGTTCCGCCGACGACCCGCGCCCATTCGGCGTCAAGCGCGGCCACGATCGCCGCGGCCGGCCAGGCGGCCCGCTGCGGCTTGCGGCCGAGCGCCGGGCCGAACTGGGAATAGGCGCCGAGGCCGACAGGCACCAGCACGGCCAGTGCGATCCAGACCCGCAGCAGCCGCCGCGGATGGCGCGGCGCGGTGAGACAGGCCGCGGCGGCGAGCGGCAGGAACACGATCGCCGGCGCGCCCCACATGTCGCGCAGGCCGGCGCCGAACACGAGGGCGTAGGCCGCCATCGCCAGCAGCGGCCCGCAGGCGATCCACAGCAGGAAGCCGGGCGGGCGAAGGCCCGCGGGCCGGACGCCGCCGAGGGCGAGCAGCAGGAGCACGGGCGAGATGTCGAGAAGCTGGGTCAGCAGGAATTCCAGCGGGCCCAGCAGCCGATCGATGCCTTCCAGCTCGCGCGAGCGGGCGGCCGCATAGGCGATCGGTTGAAAGCCGCTCTCCACCAGCCAGACCAGATGCGGCGCGACGAGCACCAGCGCGGTGGCGACCGCCAGCCACGGCCCGGGCCGGCGCAGCGCGGCAAGGCCGGCGGGATGGGTGAGGGCGGCACCGGCAAGGCCGAGGCAGAGAAAGACGACGCTGTATTTCGTCAGCAGGGCGGCGGCGATGGCGACGCCGAGCGCGGCCCACCAGCCGAGCCGGTCGGCTGTCAGGGCCCGGTGCAGCGCGAGCGCCGCAAAGGCCCAGATCGGCATCTGCAGGACGTTGGCGTTGAACTCGGGAACCGGAACGGTCGCGTACACGTGGCCAGCAGCAGCAGGGCGGCGAGGCGGCCGGCGTCACGGCCGACGAGCTCGCGGCCGAGCCTTGCGACGATGAGGGCCGTTGCCGCGAGGCAGCCGGCCGAGAGCAGGTAGATGCCCATCGGTCCCAGGGCGAGGTGGGCGATCTCGGTCAGCCAGGCCTGGAGCGGCGGATGCTTGTAGGTGCCCGCCGGCCACTCCCGCCCCCACAGGATGTTTTCGGCCACATCGAGCGGCACCGTGCGGAAGGTCAGCGTCGGCACCAGCGTCCAGAACGCGACATAGAGAAGGAGCAGCGGGCCGAGCGGCCAGCGCGAAGCCACAGGGGTGGCGGCGGGCACATGCGCGGCGTCTGGGCTGGCGAGGGTCAAGGCGGTGTCCACTCCCGACGGTCGGGGAGGGCGCGGCGCAGGGTTCGCGCGTCCGGATCCTGTCCCGAGACCTTGATGTCCATACGCCGGGGCCGACACGGCAGGCAAGCACAGGAAAAGGTTGCCGGGATCGCACGACCTGAAACCAGCCGGTCCAACGCGGCACGGCTGCCGGCAACACGGGTTTGCGGGGTGGTGGATGCGGCGGACTTGAACCAGTTCGAGGCCACCGTCACCCCCGGTCGAATGACAAGTCCAGCGTCAAAAAACAGGCAAGCCGCTCAAAACATCCCCTTGCACCTCGAAACATTTCACCCGTAGTCTTCACATGTGATCGAAACGGTTCAAAAGCCGGCGGTCCGGCGCGCCTTCCCTGAAGACGCGTTTTCTGGCGACATGGGCGTCGGGCTCGTCCGAACGCCGCCCGGAGCCGGCGCCTCGCGCCCCGCACCGCGGCCAGCTGCAAGAAACAAGGGGAATCGGGATGCAGATCTTGAAGTCTTTGACCCGTTCGGTGGCGGTGCTTGCCCTCGCCTCGGGCTTCGGCGCCGCCGTGGGCGGCATCGCGAAGGCGGACACCTACGCCCTCGTCACGATCAACCAGCAGGCGCTGTTTTTCAACCAGATCAACGACGGCGCCACCGAGGCGGCCAAGGCGGCCGGCGTCGACCTGGTGATCTTCAACGCCAACAACGTGCCCTCGGCGCAGAATGATGCGATCGAGACCTACATCACCCAGAAGGTCGACGGCATCATCCTCGTCGCCATCGACGTCAACGGCGTGAAGCCGGCGATCACCGAGGCCAAGAAGGCCGGCATTCCGGTCGTCGCCATCGACGCGCAGATCCCCGAGGGCGACAACGTCGCCTTCATCGGCGTCGACAACACCGCCGCCGGCGCCGAGATCGGCAAGTTCTACGCCGACTATGTCAAGGCAGAGATGGGCGGCACGGCCAAGATCGGCGTGATCGGCGCGCTCAATTCCTTCATCCAGAACCAGCGCCTCGACGGCTTCAAGAAGGCGATCGAGGAGAGCGGCGTCGACGTCACCTTCGTCGACACGGTCGATGGCCAGAACGTGCAGGACATCGCGCTCAGCGCCTCCGAAAACCTGATGACCGCCAATCCGGACATGACGACGCTTTATGCCACCGGCGAGCCGGCGCTGATCGGCGCGGTCTCGGCCGTGACCTCCCAGGGCCGCACCGGCGACGTGAAGGTGTTCGGCTGGGATCTCACCGCCCAGGCGGTGCAGGGCATCGACGAGGGCTGGGTCACCGCCGTCGTCCAGCAGGATCCGGCTGGCGAGGGCAAGGCCGCCGTCGAGGCGCTCGTCAAGCTCAAGAAGGGCGAGAGCATCGAGCCGGTCATCAACATCCCGGTGACGATCGTGACCAAGGACAACGTGGACCAGTTCCGCGGCATGTTCCAGTAATCAGGTCTTTCGCGTCGCGGCGCCGTTCCAGCTGCCCCTGTCAGGCGGCGCCGCCCTGCCGGTACGGGCCACCCCCGGCCCGTACCGGCCTCTTTCGAGAGCGGAGCGAGGATGACGACCACCCCGCCGCCCCGGGTCAGGATGACCGGGATCTCCAAACGCTACGGCCCGATCACGACGCTGTCCGACGTGTCGCTGACGCTGGCGCCGGGCGAGGTGCTCGGCCTCGTCGGTGACAACGGCGCCGGCAAGTCCACCCTCAGCAAGATCCTGTCCGGCGCGGTCATCCCCGATGCCGGCACCATCGAGATCGACGGCGAGACCGTCGCCTTCACCTCGCCGGCGGATGCCCGGGCGCGGCGGGTGGAGATGGTCTACCAGGACCTCGCGCTCTGCGACACGGTCGACGTCGCCGGCAACCTGTTCCTCGGCCGCGAGCCGCGCCGCCGCGTCGCCGGCCTGCCGCTCCTCGACAAGCCGCGCATGCACGGTGATGCCCGGGCGATGCTCGACCGCCTCGGCATCGTCATCCCGGACACGCGGCAGAAGGTGGAGACGCTCTCCGGCGGCCAGCGCCAGAGCATCGCCATCGGCCGTGCCGCCTCCTTCGATCCGCTCGTGCTGATCATGGACGAGCCGACGGCGGCGCTCGCGGTCGCCGAGGTGGAGGCGGTGCTCGATCTCATCCGCCGGGTCAGCGCGGCCGGCGTCGGCGTCATTCTGATCACCCATCGCCTGCAGGATCTCTTCCTCGTCTGCGACCGGATCCAGGTGATGTACGAGGGCCGCAACGTCGCCGAACGCCGGATCGAGGACACCAGCATCGCCGAGATCGTCGACCTGATCGTCGGCCACAAGTTCGAGGCCCGCTCGGCCGGGCACAGCCGGGAGCAGACCTCATGACCGGCGAGACGCCGTCTTCCCCGCAAGCAGCGCCTGCGCGGCTTCACGCCGCCGCTCCGCCGCGCCACCGGCAGGCGACGGTGGCCGACCGGCTGATCGCCAATGGCTCGGTGGTGTCGATCGCGGTGTTCTTTCTCGTCGTCTGCCTGCTGTTCTCGGTCGGCACCGACGCCTTCCTCACCCGGCCCAACCTTCTCAACGTGCTGCGGCAGTCGGCACCGCTGCTGATCGCGGCGGCGGCGATGACCTTCGTCATCACCACCGGCGGCATCGACCTGTCGATCGGCTCGGTGCTTGCCCTTGTCAGCGCCCTGTCGGCGGCGCTCCTGCAATTCGGCGTGCCCTGGCCGCTGGTCATCCTGTTGATGCTGGCCTGCGGCGGGCTGATCGGCGCGATCCAGGGCTATTTCATCGCCTACGAGGGCATTCCCGCCTTCATCGTCACGCTGGCGGGCCTGTCGATCGTGCGCGGCACGGCGTTGCTGGTCACCGGCGGCTATTCGATCCCGATCGATTCCGGCAGCCCGTTCGTGGTGATCGGCCGGGCCTGGGTGTTCGGCGTGCCGCTGCCGGCGCTGATCGCCGTCACCATGCTCGTCATCGCCTTCGTCGTCTTCAACGAGACGCGCTTCGGGCGCTATGTCACCGGCATCGGTGCCAACCGCGAGGCCGTGCGCCGCGCCGGCGTCGACGTGCGCATCACCACGCTCGCCGTCTACGTGATCTCCGGCATGGCGGCGGCGCTTGCCGGCATCATCCTCGCCGGCCGGCTCGGCTCGGGCTCGTCCAATGCGGGGCAGGGCTTCGAACTGGAGGTGATCGCCGCCGTGGTGCTCGGCGGCACCAGCCTGTTCGGCGGCCGGGGCACCATCGTCGGCACGATCCTCGGCGCCCTCACCGTGGCGGTGCTCGCCAACGGGCTGATCCTTGCCCACATGTCGCCGTTCCTGACGCCGATCGTCACCGGCTTCATCATCCTCGTCGCGATCTGGCTGAACTTCCGGCTGTTCCGCGGCAGCCTGCGTTCGAGGTGAGGCAATGGCGACGGAGAATCCTCTCATCGGTGTCGCCAGCGGCCATGTGATGACCGTGCGCGGGCCGATTCCGGTCGGCGAGATGGGCGTGACGCTGATGCACGAGCACCTGATGCTCGACGGCGCCAAGTCCTGGAAATGTCCGTGCCATCCGGAGGAGCGGGCGATCGCCGAGCAGCCGGTCTCGATCGAGATCATCGGCGAACTGCGCATGAACCCCTACATGAACCGGGACAACGTGATGCTGGCCGATGTCGATCTTGCCCTCGGCGAGATCCGGCGCTTTGCGAAACTCGGCGGCAACACGGTGGTCGATCCCACCAACATCGGCATCGGCCGCGATCCGGAGGCGCTGCTGCGCATCTCGAAGATGAGCGGCCTCAACATCGTCATGGGCTCCGGCTTCTATCTGGAATTCAGCCATCCGGAGTGGCTGAAGGCGATGGACGTGGACGCGGTGACGGAGTTCCTCGTCAACGACGTGGGCGGCGGCGCGAGCCCGCCGAAGATCGCCGCCGGCATCATCGGCGAGGTCGGCGTCAGCCGCGACTTCACGGCCGAGGAGCGGAAATCGCTGCGCGCCTCGGCGCGGGCGTCAAAGATCACCGGCGTGCCGCTGTCGATCCACCTGCCGGGCTGGGAGCGGCTGGCGCATGAGGTGCTCGACGTGGTGGAGGCGGAGGGCGCGAGCCTTGCCAACACCGTGCTCTGCCACATGAATCCCAGCCACGCGGACCTGCCCTACCAGAAGAGCCTTGCCGACCGCGGCGCCTTTCTCGAATACGACATGATCGGCATGGACTACTACTATGCCGATCAGGACGCCCAGTCGCCCTCGGACGAGGAGAATGCCCGGGCGATCGCGGCGCTGATCGAGGCCGGCTATCTCGACAGCCTGCTGCTCTCGCAGGACGTCTTCCTCAAGATCATGCTCACCCGCTACGGCGGTTTCGGCTATTCTTACATCCAGCGGCATTTCGTGCCGCGGCTGAAGCGCCATGGCGTGGAGCAGGCGGCGATCGACCGCATGCTCGGGGTGAACCCGGCCAGGGTATTCTCGCCGCGACCCTGAAGAAGACGACGCGGACAACCGCGCCCGCCGCCGGAGACCGCGCACGATGACCGTTCATGTCGTCGGCAATGCCTGCATCGACACCACGTTTCGCGTGGCGCATTTTCCGGCGCCCGGCGAGACGCTGGACGCGCTCTCCTCGGACGAGGGGCTGGGCGGCAAGGGGCTCAACCAGGCCGTCGCGGCCCGGCGCACCGGCGCCCACGTCCGCTTCCACGCCGCCGTCGGCCGTGACGCGGCCGCGATGCGGATCCGCGAGGGACTGCGCGCCGAAACGATGGATGACGGGGACCTGGTCGAGGTCGACCAGCCGACCGATCGATCGGTGGTGATGGTCGACCGGGACGGCGAGAATCGCATCGTCAGCATCACCAATTGCGCCCGGATCTTCTTGCCGGCCGCGACAGCGGCGTTTGCCGCAAGCCTCGCGAGCGGCGACCTGCTGGTGCTCCAGGGCAACCTCACGGCCGAAGCCACCATCGCCTGTCTCGCGCAAGGCCGGGCGGCCGGCGCACTCACCGTGTTCAATCCAAGCCCGATGACGGAGGCGATCCGGGTGCCGCTGACGCTGGTGGACCTGCTCGTCGTCAACACGCCGGAGGCAGCGACGCTGGCGGGCATTCCGAATGCGGCCATGGCGGTGCGGGCGCTGCGCGACGCGGGCGCACGCGGCGTCATCGTCACGGAGGGCGCCGAAGGGGCGATCTTCGCCGACGCCTCGGGATTGCCCGTGTTCCGGCCCCGCCGGTGGTGGTGGCCGACACCAGTGGTGCCGGGGACGTTCTCTGCGGAGTGCTCGCCGGGCTGATCGACCGGGGACATCCACCGCGCGCCGCGCTGGAACTGGCCGTTGCCGCCGCCTCGCTGGCGGTCACGCGCCCCGGCACGCTGGCGTCCTGTCCGTCGGCCGAGGAGATCGCCGGCCTCATGGCCGGCGCCTGAGGCGATCGGGCTTTCAGTACGGACGCCGGGTGTGGTCGTCGAAGGACCCGATGTCGTGTGTCCGGGCGGCAAACTCGATCTGGCTGCGCGACAGGCCGATGTCCTTCAGCGACTCGTCGCTGAGCCCTTCCAGCGCCACGGCGGTGCGCCGCATGCTGCGATAGCGGCACCACACCTGCCATGCGGCGTGGAGACGGGCGGGAACGGCACGCAGCGGGCTGCGGGCGGGCCGACGAGCGTCGGCGCGCGAAACGAGCGGGCAGGGCGCGGTGCTGCGGGCGGTGAGGGAAGCGCGGGTCATGTGGGTCTCCTGTCGTGTCTTCGCTGGTGGCCGGGTGGGTTCGACTTGCCGTCACCGGCGGCTGGAGACATCATCGCGCGGGGCTGCTGACAGCCTTGCGTCAGGAGGGTCGGAGGCTCCTGACACCGTGCTGTCAGGAGCGGTGATCTAGGTTGCGGCCTCCTCGGACATGCGATGTCCGATGCCGATGGGAGTTCACCGTGCGCCGTGCCGACCGCCTGTTCGAGATCATCCAGCTGATGCGGCGCAAGGGCACCGTGCGCGCGCGCGATCTGGCGGAGATCCTCGAGGTGTCGGAGCGGACGATCTATCGCGACATCCAGGATCTCGCCGCCAGCGGCGTGCCGATCGAGGGCGAGGCCGGCGTCGGCTACGTGATGAAGGCGGGGTTCGACCTGCCGCCGCTGATGTTCAAGGAATCGGAGATCGAGGCGCTGGTGCTCGGGGCGCGGATCGTCGAATCCTGGGCCGACAGCGAACTTGCCGCCGCCGCCTCCGATGCGTTGGCCAAGATCGAGGCGGTGGTGCCGGAGCGGCTGCGCGGCTTCATGGCCGAGACGGCACTGCTCGCGCCCGCCACCCATCACATGGAGCCGCTGTCCTTCGACGTCGGCGACCTGCGGCGCGCGCTGCGCAACCTGCTGCGGATCCGCTTTTCCTACACCGACGTGCAGGGCCAGCCGACGATGCGCGCGGTGCGTCCGCTGTCGCTCGCCTATTTCGGCCCGGTGTGGGTTCTGGCGGCCTGGTGCGAGCTGCGCGAGGATTTCCGCACCTTCCGGCTCGACCGGATGCGGGATTTCTCGGTCACCGAGGAGCGGTTCCGGCCC
The DNA here is from genome assembly GCF_001720135.1 of Methylobrevis pamukkalensis. GTDB lineage: Bacteria > Pseudomonadota > Alphaproteobacteria > Rhizobiales > Pleomorphomonadaceae > Methylobrevis > Methylobrevis pamukkalensis. Next base: position 20,672 of record NZ_MCRJ01000049.1, on the reverse strand, counting down.
GAGCGCGGCAAGACGCTTCACGACTTTCTCAAGCGCACCAACACCTGGACGCGCAGCGCGCAGAACGAGACCGGCGCGGTTCGCCGGTGATGGCCGCCGGTGATCCGGCGTCAGGGACCGGTGCGGATCAGGCGTCCCTGAAACGAGAAAGGGCGCCCGGAGGCGCCCTTTCCAATGTCGCTGAGGCCGGAGAACGGCCCGCCGTCCGATCAGGCCGCGGCCGAAGCCTCGGCACCGGTCGGGACTTCCGAGACGGTCTTCAGCACCTGCGAAGCGATCTGGTAGGGGTCGCCCTGGGAATTCGGGCGGCGATCCTCGAGGTAGCCCTTGTAGTCGTTCTTGATGAACGAATGGGGCACGCGGATCGACGCGCCGCGGTCGGCCACGCCGTAGCTGAACTTGTTCCACGGCGCCGTTTCATGCTTGCCGGTCAGGCGCATGTGGTTGTCCGGGCCATAGACGGCGATGTGCTCGTTGAGGTTCTTCTCGAAGGCGGCCATGAGCGCCTCGAAATACTCCTTGCCGCCGACTTCGCGCATGTACTTGGTCGAGAAGTTGCAGTGCATGCCCGAACCGTTCCAGTCGGTGTCGCCGAGCGGCTTGCAATGATACTCGATGTCGATGCCGTATTTCTCGGTCAGGCGCTGCAGCAGGTAGCGGGCCATCCAGATCTCGTCGGCGGCCTTCTTGGAGCCCTTGCCGAAGATCTGGAATTCCCACTGACCCTTCGCCACTTCGGCGTTGATGCCTTCATGGTTGATGCCGGCCTCGAGGCAGAGGTCGAGGTGCTCCTCGACGATCTCGCGGGCGATGTCGCCGACGTTCGAATAGCCGACGCCGGTGTAGTAGGGGCCCTGCGGCGCCGGGTAACCGTGCTCCGGGAAGCCGAGCGGACGGCCGTCCTTGTAGAAGAAGTATTCCTGCTCGAAGCCGAACCAGGTGCCCTCATCGTCGAGGATCGTGGCGCGGGCATTCGTCGGGTGCGGCGTGACGCCATCGGGCATCATGACTTCGCACATGACGAGCACGCCGTTGGTGCGCGCCGGATCCGGGTAGAGGGCAACCGGCTTCAGCACGCAATCGGAGCTGCGGCCTTCGGCCTGCATCGTGGAGCTGCCGTCGAAGCCCCAGAGGGGCAGTTGCTCGAGCGTCGGGAAGGCCTCGAATTCCTTGATCTGCGTCTTGCCGCGAAGATTGGGAACGGGCTTGTACCCGTCGAGCCATATATACTCGAGCTTGTATTTCGTCATTGCGAACCTCACATGAACTGATGGCGCGAGTTGCACAGAGCCTAACGCGGCGACGCTGCCCGGTCAGGCGATCGCCAGCGGCCGAGCAAATTGCAAGCACGTTGCATGCCAGAAGACATGTCGCCGCGCCTGGGTCCTTCCCGACGAGCACGCGCGGCGCGCGGGGGCGGCGATGGAATGGGCGCGCGGCCGCGAAAATCCGCCATTTTGACGAAAAATGCCGGAACCGGGCTGTGCACTCGCACGTTTACAAAGTGAAGATCAAAAAAATGGCATGTTGCTATTTAATCGTCAATCATGTTGCGCATGACAATTGGGCAGCGTCGCCCATGCGGATATTGTGAGCATGAGTGATATTTTACTAGGCAATCTGCGCAAAGATCGTGCAAAGTTGAGTCAACGATAGGCCGCACTCCCTCCGAGGCGGCGATCGAAAACAGGACTGAGAAAAGATGGCTACGAGTGTCTACAGAGGATCTGCCAAGATCTACGAATTTCCCGCTGGCGGCCGCGCCGCCTTCGCGGCCCGCAACCTTCAGGACAAGCCGGCCGCCCAGGCCGACATGCCGGTGACCTGTGACGCGGCCTTCGGCGGCGCCTGGTATCACGATGCGGCGATGGCCGAGGAAAAGGCCCGCGAGCATTGAGGTCGCGAGACCGCCTTTTCACCGGATACGGCAACTGACAGGCCGGCGCGATGCGCCGGCCTGTTGTGTTTCGGGGTGACCGTCCGTGCCCCGTGCCGCGCCTGAACGAAGCTGCTTGGCCTCTCAGACAAGCAGGAAGTCGTTGGCGCCAAGGCTCGAAAGCCCGTCCAGTGTCGCCACCAGTTCCGCCGAGAAGCCGCTCCCCTTGCCGTCGGCGTCGAACCACAGCCGGCCGGTGTCGGTCTCGAACAGGAACTGCGGACCGGTTGCCGTTGCGGTCGGATTGGTGACGAGGGCAAGTTTCAGGACATAGTCGTCGGCCAGACCGAAACCTTCGCGTTCGATCTGCAGCAGATCCTCGCCGCGCGTGAAGTCGGTGATCACGTCGGCGCTGTTCACGCTGTCCCAGCCGAACACGAAGGCATCCTCTCCGTCGCCACCGGTCAGGAGATCGGCGCCGGCCCCGCCGCGCAGCACGTCGTTGCCGCCGCGCCCGTCCAGAAGATCGCCGCCCGCACCGCCGAAGAAGCCTTCGTTGGCGGCGCTGCCGCGGATGTCGTCGTCCCGGTCGCTGCCGATGATCTGCTCGATCGAGGACAGCGTCAGGCCCTTCGCCATGCCGCCGTTCAGCCGGCCATCGGCGAGGTCGATCTTGACCGACATGTTCGACACGAAGTTGAAGCCCAGCGTGTCGACGCCGTTGCCGCCGCCGAAGACGTCCGTTCCCGTGCCGTCGGTCCGCACGAAGCTGTCGTTGCCGTCGCCGCCGGAGAGCCGGTCGTCGCCGCTGCCGTCGGAGAGCGTGTCGTTGCCCTTGCCGCCGTCGAGCACGTCGTTGCCTGCCCGTCCGTCCAGCGCGTCCGCGCCCGTCCCGCCCTTGACCGTGTCACGGCCCCAGCCGCCCCGGTAGTCGAGCATTTCCATGCCGGAGAAGCTGGTGCCGGCCGTGTCGACGGTGGTCGTTCCGGTCGAGACGACAAAGGCGATGTCGGTCGTGACGTCGGAAAGATCGAGGAACAGCTTGTCGCTGCCCGCGCCGCCGGTGGCGCTGTCGCCGCGGTTGATGTGAAGTTCGTCGTTGCCCTCGCCGCCGTCGAGCACATCGCGGTCGCTGTCGGAAATCCCGCCGGTGGCCCAGAGGATGTCGTTGCCCTCGCCGCCCGACAGCGTGTCCTTGCCGTACCAGCCGATCAGCTCGTCATGGCCGCCAAGTCCGTTCAGGACGTCGTCGCCGCTGCCGCCGTTGAGATCATCGTCGAGCGCACCCGCGGTCAGCCGGTCGTTGCCGGAGCCGGAGCGGATGTTGACGCGCTCGAAGTTCTTCAGCGTCGCATCGCCGTTGACCAGCACCGCATTGGCCGAGAGCACGAAGGTAAGGTTCGCGCTGGCGCCGGACCGGTTGATCCAGACGAGATCGGTGCCGCTGCCACCGTCGACGGTGTAGCTGCCGTGGATGCTGCCGCCGGCGGTGTTGAGATAGGCGGCGTCATCGCCGGAGCCGAGCGAGATCTTGTTCACATCGCCGGTCTCGTGGAAGAAGTCGACCTCCACCTGGACGGTGTCATGGCCGTCGCCCGCGTTGATCACGTTGTTGCCGGCCGCGTCGAGGATGCGGTCGTTGCCGGCCCCGCCCGTGACGATGTCGTCGCCATAGCCGGCGTCGAGCACATCGTCCGCGCCGCCGCCTGTCAGGCTGTCGTTGCCATGTCCCGCCTTGAAGCTGACCTGCTGGCCGGCGGCGGCCGCCAGGATGTCGTCGCCATGGCTGGTGGTGAGGTCGAGGAACTCGACATCCGAGATCTTCGTGCCGTCGGTCAGCGTGATCGTCGTCCCCGAGACCGTCATCCGGAAGTCGGTGTCGAAGCTGAACCCACGGTCGACCACGGCCTGGTCGAAGCCCGTGCCGCCGCTCAGCGTGTCGACGCCCCGACCGCTGATCAGGACGTCGTCGCCGTTGCCGCCGTCGAGCAGGTCATTGCCTTCGCCGCCATCGAGCTGGTCGTTGCCGCTTGCGCCCTTCAGGACGTCGTTGCCGCCGTAGGCGGACATCACGTCGTCGCCGTTGTGGCCGGTCCAGACATTGCGCTCGTCACCACCCGCGAGCGTCCACGCCTCGACACCGGTCACGGTCGTGCCGTCGGAAAGCGTCGTGACGGCGGTGGCCGCCTTCGCCGTGAAATTGGCCGGCGCCCAGTTGAGCACGAGCCTGTCGACGCCGGCGCCGCCGTCGATCGTGTCCTTGCCGTCGCCGAGCCAGCGGGTGACGATGTCGTTGCCCTCGCCACCGGCAATGCTGTCATCGCCGCGTCGCCGTCGAGGCGGTCGTCGCCGTCGCCGCCGGCAAGCGTGTCGTTGCCCTGTCCGCCGAGGCGGTGTCGTCGCCGGCGCCGCCAAGGATCGAGTCGTTGCCGTCGCCGCCGTCGATCGAGTCGGCGTCGTTGCCACCGTCGATGGCGTCGTCGCCGGCTTCGCCGGCGATGTAGTCGCGGCCGTTGCCGCCGGTGATCGTGTCCTTGCCGTCGCCGCCGCTGATCGAGTCGTCGCCGTTCTCGCCATGAAGCGTGTCGTTGCCGCCTTCGCCAACGAGCCCGTCGCGGCCGTCGCCGCCGCGAAGGATGTCGTCGCCGCCGCCGCCGTCGAACCAGTCGTTCCAGCGGCCGCCGGTCATGCGGTCCGCCTGGGCCGTGCCGTTGATCGAGAAGCGCTCGATGCCGGTGACCTCCATGCCGAACATCGTCGACTGGGCGGCCGGATCGACGGCCACGAAGGTCAGACCGCTGCTGCGGGCGCTGAAGTCGACGCTGAGTGCGTCGATGCCGACGCCGCCGTCGACCTGGTCGCCGTTTGCCTCCGCAATCGCGGTGAGAAGCACGGCGTCCTCGCCGAGGCCGCCGTCGATCACATCGACGCCGGCCCCGCCCAGCAGGTAGTCGTCGCCCGATCCGCCGTGGAGCGAGTCGCTGCCCTCGCCGCCGTAGAGCGTGTCGTTCTGGAAGTCGCCGCGCAGCGTGTCGCCGTCGGCGCCGCCGTCGATCGTGTCGCCGGAAAAGCCGCCTTCGATCCGGTCCTTGCCGCCGAATCCGTAGAGGTAATCGATGTCGTCGGTACCGAAGATCGTGTCGGTGCCGCCCGTTCCGTATTTCGTTGCCATCTCAAGAATTCCCTGAAGTATCGCCGTCGTTCGCAATGACTGCCGCCTGCCGGACTTCATCCGCAGACCGGTCCGCCCGGAGGCGGCCTCTAGCTAGTCGATCGTCGGGATGGCGGCACCTCCCTGTTCAGGGAGGTTCGGGGGAGTTTCTTTCGAAAGCTGCATTCGGAAAAAGCGAACGAAGCGAATGTTCAATCCGGGGCGCCGGGTCGCTGTCGGCGTTTCCGGGCAGGGGGCCGGGCAGGGGCAGGTCGAACCGGAGCAGGGTGCCGCGTTCGGTTTCAGGCATGGAAAACCGCCCGCCGGCGGCGGCGAGGCGCCGGGTAAGCGTGCCGAGACCGAGGCCGGTGGACGTGCCTCGGGCGCTTGCGCGAAGGCCGACGCCGTCGTCGGCGATGGTGACGACCAGATCGGCACCGCTGCGGCGGACATCGACCGTGACGCGGCTGGCTGCGGCATGACGCAGGGTGTTGGAGATCGCCTCGCGCACGGCCGAGATCAGGTTGCCGTAGAGGCGGTAGGGCAGCATCGCGGCTTCGGCGCGCTCGTCCTCGAAGGGCGGCCAGTCGAGATCGACGCCGGCGCCGGCCAGCCGTTCGGCCGTTTCGTGACGCAGGTCGGCAAGGACATCGCCGAGCGGGCGCTCCTCGCCGGCAAGGCCGCGAATCGCGGTCTTGAGGTCGGCGAGGGCGGCGCGCAGCGTCTGGCGGGTCTGGTCGAGGTCGGGCTTGTTGAGGCCGGACAGGAGCCGTGCGCCGACATCGTCGTGAAGATCCTGGGCGATGCGGCGACGCTCCTCCTCCACGCCGCGTTCGTAGGCCGCGCGTCCGTCCTCCACCGTCTGGGCAAGCGTCGTCACCTGGCGCACGAGACGGATGTGGCTCGGGCCGAACAGGCCGCGCCCGCCCCAGGGAAATTTCAGCAGCAGGCTCGGGGCATGGGTCGTGCCGGGCACAAGCAGTTCGAGGCCGTCGGCCCGGATCTCGGGGTCGCGACTGCCGCCCGCAACGTCCTCCATGTGCAGCGGATCGAACAGGGCGCGCAGCAGATCGCGCCAGCGTGCCGAGCGGTCGCTCGGGCTCGGTGCCAGCGCGGCCTCGACGATGCGGCGGAACAGTTCGTCGTCGGCCAGCGTCCGCCGCACGATCAGCCGGCGCCAGAGCAGGTCGCGCGCCGGCAGATAGGCGAAGCCGACCGCGAGCAGGGCGATGCCGAGCGAGGGCGCCGGATCGAACTGCAGCGCGAAGACGAGGATGGCGTCGAGGGCGACCAGCAGGGCAACGGCACCGGAATAGAAGCCGATGCGAAAGCACCATTCGCCCAGTTCGAACAGGCGGTAGCGGCCGATGCCGACGGCGATGCCGGCATAGATCATCATCAGGAACAGGAAGGTGTGGGCCTGGCTCATGAAGGGCTCGGCGCCATGGAGCAGGGGCACCGAGATCAGGGCCGAATAGGCGCCGGCGCCGAACAGGACGCAGGTGCCGATCCAGCGCGCGGCCGCACGTTCCGCCGGATCGCGGCGCGTGGCGCGCCATTGCACGGCGAGCGAGACGATCATCAGCACCAGCATCGCCATCAGGAAGACGTGCATGCCGAAGACCGGGCTCGGCATGGCGTGTGCAACGTCGATCGCGAGCCAGCACAGGGCCACGAAGGCGCCGGCCCCCAGGGTGCGCAGGCCGACGATGCGGCGCGGATAGCTGAGGAAGAGGGCCACCAGCGCGGCGTTGGAACAGATCGCGCCGAGGTGGTTGAGCGCCGAGAGGATCCGGAACACGCTGCCGTCGAGAGCGATCTCCCGGCTGCTGTAGACCGCCGCTGCCATGATCGCGGTGAAGAGGCCGAAGCTGGAGAGGGCGAAGATTCGGGCAGCGCGGTCCGAGCGGCGCAGGGCCAGTACCCAGCCGCCGACAGCGAGGCTGCCGACGGCGGCGAAGACCTGCATCCAGAACCGGCCGGGAAGATCGGCGAGGCGGGCGCGCACCGGGCGGACCTCGATCCGCAGCGGCGCGCCATCGCGACGCAGGTCGAGGGCGATCGTCTCCTGGTGAAGGGCGGCCGCGAGGTCGGACTGCCGGGCGAGAAAACCGTCGATCGCGGCATAGGTCTCGAACTGGTCGGGATCCTCCACAAGGTCGCCCGCGGCAAGGGCGACGCCGCCGATGGCGGCGACTTGCAGGGGTCTCTCCGGTGCCGCGAGCGCTGCGGCCGGTCCGTCCGGATCGACCGCCACGATCGTCGGCACTCCCGTCTCGGGCGAGGGCGCCAGCACGAGGCCGAGACGCGGGGTCACGGTGGCCAGATGCAGGGCCGCCGACAGCGAGACGGCGGCAAGCAGCGCGACCGCCATCAGCACGGCGGCCGGAGAAAAGCGAAGCGGCAGCATTCCGGACACTCCTGCCCGACGTCGGTCCGAGAAGAAATGCTATGCTTACACGAGCGGACCGCAACGGTCGCCGGTCCCGAGCAGGAATGTCGCCGTGCCCTCTTCGATTTCGGATGTCCCCTCCACTGTCGCACCAAGGCGCGCGCTCGTCGTGGAGGACATGCCGGAGACCCGGGTCCTGCTGCGGCGTGCGCTGCAACTCGCCTTTCCGGGCATCGCGGTCAGCGAGGCCGGCGACCTTGCGACCGCCCGCGCGGTGCTCGGCGGTCCGGACGCGCACGGCGCCCTGCCGTTCGATCTCGCACTGGTCGATATCGGCCTGCCCGATGGCTCCGGGCTCGATCTCATCGCCGAGCTTGCCAGAAACCGGCCGGGCGTGCTGCCGGTGGTGACGACGATCTTCGACGACGACACCCATATCTTCGACGCGATCGGCGCCGGCGCGCAGGGATATCTGCTGAAGGACCGGGATGCCGAGCACCTGGTCGGATATCTCCGCCGGATCGATGCCGGCGATCCTCCCCTGTCGCCGGCGGTCGCGCGGCGGATCATGACCCATTTCCGCAGCCGGCCCGCGGCTTCCCCAGCCGGGCAGGAAGAGGTCGGCGTCGCGGTTCCCGAGACCGCGGGGCCGGAGCTGGCCGATGCCGCCGCCCTGACGCCGCGGGAGGCGGAGGTGCTGAGCCAGATCGGCAAGGGCGCGCGGGTGCCCGAGGTCGCCTATCGCCTCGGCCTGTCGGAGCAGACCGTCGCGACCTACGTGAAGACCATCTACCGGAAGCTGCGGATCTCCTCCCGCGCCGAGGCCGCGCTGGAAGCGGCGCGGCGCGGCCTGATCTGACGTGACCTGAACGGCCGCCGGGACGCCGTCAGCCCGCCGGCTTGGCGAGATGGCGCATCGCCAGCGAGACCGGTTCGCGAGCTCCTCGCCGACCGCTCGGTGGAGGGCAGGGGGCTGAAGCCGCGCACCCGGCTCTGGACGAAGATCAACTCAGGGGCGTGAGTCTCCGGCTGGCCGCAACCAGATCGAGGAGGCGGGCGTGGTCGATCGCCTCGACGCGCCGGCCGTTGCGCCCGATCATCGTCTCGGCGGCCAGCATCGCGTTGAGCACGGCCTCGTCGACGCCCTCGACGACGGCCATGAACACCGGATCGAGCAGGTCGTTGGACAGCGCCTCGAGCCGCAGCTTCGGCGGCTCGGGCAGGGCGCCCGGGTCGTTGGCGGTGGAGAAGGCGAGGAAGATGTCGCCGGAGCTGTTGCCGGACGCGTGCCGCCCCGGCCGATGCCGATCGAGGCGCGGCGGGCAAGCCGGTCGAGCTGGGTCGGCAGCAGCGGGGCGTCGGTCGCGACGATCACGATGATCGAGCCGCGCTCGACGCTCCACAGCCGCGCGCCGGGCAGATCGTCGCCGACCGGCACGCCGCAGACCGTGAGCCAGGGGCGCAGCCCGTGGTTGGCCTGGACGAGGACGCCGACGGTAAACGTCGTGCCCGCGATCTCGACCCGCCGCGAGGCGGTGCCGGTGCCGGCCTTGAATTCATAGGCGATCATGCCGGTGCCGCCGCCGACCGCGCCCTCGGCGAACGGCCCCGTGGCGGCCCCGTCGATCGCGGCGCGCACGTGGTCCTCGGTGACATGGAAGCCGGCGATGTCGTTGAGGTGGCCGTCATAGGTCTCGGCAGCCACCGGCAGCACCCAGGCGTCCTCGCCGACCGCCGCGGGGAAGCGGTCCGCCATCCAGCGTGCGGTGGCGTGGTGGGCAAGGCCGATCGACAGCGTGTTGGTGATGGTGATCGGCCCGGTGAACCATCCGACTTCCCGAATCCAGTGGACGCCGGTCATCTCGCCGTTGCCGTTCATCGAGAAGGTGCCCGCCCAGACCGGGTGGAGCATGTCGGACGGCGCGCGCGGCAGGATCGCGGTGACGCCGGTGCGCACCGCCTCGCCCTCGATCAGGGTCGTCATTCCGACCGTGACGCCGGGAACGTCGGTGATCGCGTTCCACGGGCCCGGCGTGCCCGGCACCGGCAGGCGGAGCCCGCGTGCCCGGGGGCGGCCGGACGGGCCATGGGTCCGCGGATCGATCGGCGTCGGCTGGGGCGTGTCGGTCGGCGTTGAGGTCATCAGACAATCCCGTCTTGCGCGGCCGGCGGCCACATGCTCTGCAAAGCATTCCGGAATCGGCGGCAATTTCAATCGCCTTTTGCCGGGGATGTCGGCCGGCCATTTTCCCCGCCACAGGGTGGCTGCGGCGGCCGTCCTCCTGCACCCTCCCCAAACAGCGAAATCCCACGATCTGATTGACGTACCTCAAAGCCTTGCCTAGTCTGCCGGCAGTCCGGGAGACCTCATGGGAAAGCCCACCGTCCACGACATCGCCCTCGAAGCCGGCGTGAGCCTTGCGACCGTGGATCGCGTGCTCAACGGCCGGCCGGGCGTGCGCCAGAAGACCCAGGATCGCGTCCAGTCGGCGATCCTGAGCCTTGGCTACGTGCGCGACCTGTCCGCCGCCAATCTCGCCCGCCAGCGGCAGTACCGCTTCGTCTTCGTGCTGCCCGAAGGGCCGGGCCAGTTCGTCGCCTCGCTGCATTCGGCGCTGCGCGAGGCGATGGAGGTGCAGCGCGCCGACCGCATCGACGTGCGCATCCTCGCGGTGCCGCCCCATGATCCGCATCAGGTGGTGCGGGCGCTCGGCACCATCGATCCGGGCGAGGTCGACGGCATCGCCATCATGGCGCAGGAGACGCCGCAGGTCCGCGACGCGATCGACCGGCTGGCGGCGGCGGGGCTGGCCGTCGTCACGCTGGTCTCCGACCTGCCGGACTCCGACCGCGACCATTTCGTCGGCATCAACAACATCGCCGCCGGCCGCACTGCCGCGCTGCTGATGGGCCGCTTCCTCGCGCCTGCGACCGGCAAGGTGCTGGTGGTGACGAGTTCGCTGCTGGCCCGCGACAGCCTGGAGCGCCGCTTCGGCTTCGACGCGGTGATGGCCTACGAGTTTCCGGAGGTGGACGTGCTGCCGACGCTCGAGGCGCGCGACGAGCCGGGGCGGATGGCGGCGATCGTCTCGGCCGCCCTCGTCGCCCATCCGGACATCGTCGGCATCTATTCGGTCGGCTCCGGCAACAAGGCGCTGCTGGAAGCGCTGCGGCGCATCGGCCGCCCGGCCGGTCTGGTGGTGATCGCCCACGAACTCACGCCGCACACCCGCGCGGCGCTGGAGACCGGCGAGATCGCGGCGGTGATCACCCAGGACGTGGGGCATCTGGTGCGCAGCGCCGTGCGGCTGCTGCGGGCCAAGTGCGACGGGCTCAGCATCATCCAGTCGCAGGAGCGTATCCGCATCGAGGTCCTCCTCAGGGAGAACCTGCCATGAGAGGCTGATCGGCATGCCGGATCCGGCGACCACAAGTCCGGACCGGCCAAGGGAGGGAAGACATGAAGACGATCAAGGGGCCTGCGCTGTTTCTGGCGCAATTCGCGGGCGATGCGCCGCCGTTCAATTCCTGGGGCGCGATCACCCGCTGGGCCGCCGACTGCGGCTATGTCGGTGTCCAGGTGCCAAGCTGGGACGCCCGGCTGTTCGACCTCGAAAAGGCGGCCAGCTCGAAGGACTATTGCGACGAGTTCGCCGGCGTTGCCGCCGAGGCGGGGCTTGCCATCACCGAACTGTCCACCCACCTGCAGGGCCAGCTCGTCGCCGTGCATCCGGCGTATGACACCGCCTTCGACGGCTTTGCGGCTTCCGCCGTGCGCGGCAATCCGCAGGCGCGGCAGGCCTGGGCGGTGGAGCAGGTGAAGATGGCGCTCACCGCCAGCCGCAACCTCGGCCTTTCCGCGCATGCGACCTTCTCCGGCGCGCTCGCCTGGCCCTATCTCTATCCCTGGCCGCAGCGGCCGGCCGGTCTGGTCGAGGCCGCCTTCGACGAACTCGCCAAGCGCTGGCGGCCGATCCTCGACCATGCGGAGGATCAGGGCATCGACGTCTGCTACGAGATCCACCCCGGCGAGGATCTCCACGACGGCGTCACCTTCGAGATGTTCCTCGATCGGGTCGGCAACCACGCCCGCGCCAACATGCTCTACGACCCCTCGCACTATGTGCTGCAGGCGCTCGACTATCTCGACAACATCGACATCTACCGCGACCGCATCCGCATGTTCCACGTCAAGGACGCGGAGCTGAACCCGACCGGGCGGCAGGGGGTCTACGGCGGCTACCAGTCGTGGGCGAACCGTGCCGGCCGCTTCCGCTCGCCTGGCGACGGGCAGGTGGATTTCGGCGCGATCTTCTCCAAGCTCACCCAGTACGGATTCGACGGCTGGGCCGTGGTCGAGTGGGAATGCGCGCTGAAACACCCCGAGGACGGCGCCCGCGAGGGCGCGGAGTTCGTGCGCGCGCACATCATCCGCGTCACCGAGAAGGCCTTCGACGACTTTGCCGGCAGCGGCACGGACCACGCGGCCAACGCCCGCATGCTCGGCATCGGAGGCTGACCCATGACCATCGAAGGAAAGACCGGGGCGGCCGGCCGCCCGATCCGCCTCGGCATGGTCGGCGGCGGACGCGATGCCTTCATCGGCGGCGTCCACCGCATGGCCAGCCGGATCGACGGGCTCTACGAGCTGGTCGCCGGCTGCTTCAGCTCCACGGCCGAGAAGTCGCTGGCGTCCGGCCGCGATCTCGGGCTCCCGGACGAGCGGATCTACGGCGACTATGACGAGATGGCCAGGCGCGAGGGCCGGCGCAAGGAGGGCATCGAGGCGGTGGCGATCGTCACGCCCAACCACATGCATGCGCCGGTGGCGAAAGCCTTCCTGCGCCGCGGCATCCACGTGATCTGCGACAAGCCGCTGACCTCGACGCTCACCGACGCGCGCCGGCTCGTCAACGTCGCGGAACGGTCGAAGGCGCTGTTCGTGCTGACCCACAACTACACCGGCTACCCGATGGTGCGGCAGGCCCGGGCGATGGTCGCCGCCGGGGCGATCGGCACGGTGCGGGTGGTGCAGGTCGAGTATCCGCAGGACTGGCTGACGGTTGCGACGGAAGCGACCGGCCACAAGCAGGCTGAGTGGCGCACCGATCCGGCCCGCTCGGGCGCGGGCGGGGCGACCGGGGACATCGGCACCCACGCCTTCAACCTGGCCAGCTTCGTCAGCGGCCTGACGCTGGAGAGCCTTAGCGCAGATCTCTCCACCTTCGTCGACGGGCGCCGGGTCGACGACAACGCCCATGTGATGCTCCGCTTTGCCGGCGGCGCCAAGGGCATGCTCTGGTGCAGCCAGGTGGCGCCCGGCCACGAGAACGGCCTGCGCCTGCGCGTCTACGGCAGCGAGGGCGGGCTGGAGTGGAGCCAGGAGGACCCGAACTACCTCTGGCACGCGCCCTTCGGCGAGCCGCGCCGGCGGCTGACCCGGGCCGGCAACGGCGCCGGGCCGGAGGCAGGGCGGATGAGCCGCATCCCCGCCGGCCATCCCGAGGGCTATCTGGAGGGCTTTGCCAACATCTACGCCGAGGCCGCGCGCGCGATCCGCGCCCGGCAGGCCGGCGAGGCGCCCGCGCCCGAGGTGACGTTCCCGGACGTGCGCGACGGATTGCTCGGGGTCGCCTTCGTCGATGCCTGCGTCCGCTCGTCGAAGCGGAACGGCGCGTGGGTGGAACTCGCGCTTTGAGCGGAGCCACCTGTCCTCCGGCCGCGGCCGGAGGACAGTGGCGGCGCGACGGCGATTCTCGCAAATCTCTGATATCGTTCGATTAATGCGACGATGATGACGCCTTGGCGGTTCATGCTTCAAAATGATGATCGTACCTCAAAAACCGCTTGCCTTGAGGTGCGTAACTCAACTAAGGTCACTGCAACCCTGAAAGAGACCGCGAAGATCAGGCGGCCGTCAGGGCACTCAAGGGAGGGGAACTCATGACATCCACCAGATGGCTGGCGGCTGGCTTCGCGATGACGTCCGTCGTCGCCTCCGCCGCAATGACCAGCGGCGCGCGCGCCGAGGACCTGACGCTCTGCTGGGCGGCCTGGGACCCGGCCAACGCCCTCGTCGAACTCAGCAAGGATTTCGAGGCCAAGTCCGGCCACACGATGAAGTTCGAATTCGTGCCGTGGCCGAATTTCGCCGACCGGATGCTCAACGAGCTCAACTCCGGCGGCAAGCTGTGCGATCTGCTGATCGGCGACAGCCAGTGGATCGGCGGCGGCGCCGAGAACGGCCACTACGTCAAGCTGAACGACTTCTTCGACAAGGAAGGCATCAGCATGGACGATTTCGCCCCGGCGACCGTCTATGCCTATTCCACCTGGCCGAAGGGCGAGCCGAACTACTACGCCCTGCCGGCGATGGGCGACGCCAACGGCTGGTTCTACCGCAAGGACTGGTTCGAGCGCGACGACATCAAGGCCGCCTACAAGGAAAAGACCGGGCAGGACCTGCGCGAGCCGCAGAGCCAGAAGGAGCTTCTCCAGATCGCCCAGTTCTTCCAGAATCGCGAGATCGACGGCAAGAACCGCTACGGCGCGGCGATCTTCACCGAGCGCGGCTCCGAGGGCATCACCATGGGCGCCACCGGCGCGCTCTACACCTTCGGCTTCAAGTATACCAACACGCCCGGCAAATACGACATGGAGGGCGCGGTCAACTCGCCCGACGCGGTCGCCGGCCTCGAGTTCTACAAGGAACTCTACAAGACCGCGACGCCGCCCGGCTACACCGACAGCTACATGGAACAGAGCCTCGACGCCTTCAAGTCGGGCCAGGTCGCCATGGCGATGAACTGGTTCGCCTTCTTCCCCGGCCTCCACAAGGATCCGAACATCGGCGGCGACAAGATCGGCTTCTTCGTCAATCCGGCGGAAAAGGTCGCGGCGTCCACCCTCGGCGGTCAGGGCATCTCGGTCGTCTCCTATTCGGAAAAGAAGGACGCGGCGCTCGAATACATCAAGTGGTTCGCCCAGCCGGACGTGCAGGCGAAGTGGTGGTCGCTCGGCGGCTACTCCTGCCATGTGGCCGTGCTGAACGATCCGGGCTTCAAGGACAGCCAGCCCTTCGCCCCCGACTTCCTCGAAGCCATGGGCAGCGTGCAGGACTTCTGGCAGGAGCCGGCCTATGCCGAACTGCTGCTCGCCATGCAGAAGCGCCTTCATGACTACGTGGTCGCCGACGTCGGCACCGCCCAGGAGGCGCTCGACCTTCTGATGAAGGACTGGACCGAGACCTTCGAGGACGAAGGCAAGATCTGATCCGCCGGTTCGGGGGGCGGGTGACCGCCTTCGCCCGGTCTCATGGACACCCTCTCCCCCGACGGGGGGAGGGAACGGAGCGAGGGTCTCCTTCGCCCGATTGAGCGTCCTCATCTTCCTCGCCAGGGCGGCGTCCCTGGCGCGGACAGCGAATTCCTTCTCCCCCTCCGGCTTCGTTCCGGGGGAGAAGGTGGCCCGACGGGCCGGAGGAGGGAGGCCTCGTCTCCCTCGGTCTCACGACCGCCGATGATGCGGACCGCCGATGATGCGGACCGCCGATGATGCGGACCGCCGATGATGCGGAGCGCCGATGAGGGGGCCGGACCGATCCGGCGCCAGTCACCGCCCGAAAGACCCCAAGGAACGCCACCCCATGTCCGACACGCCGATCGACCGCGTCGCGCGAGCGACCCCGATCCCCGTTGCCCGTCGCATCCGCGGATTCTCCGATCGCACGATTGCCTGGATCTTCGTCGCGCCGACGATCTTCCTGCTGCTGGCGATCAACATCTTCCCGCTGATCTGGACGATCAATCTCAGCTTCACCGATTTCCGCGCCAACCGGCCGAACCGGGAGGTCGAATACATCGGCCTCGAGAACTACCGGCGCATCCTGACCGACGGCGACATCTGGCTGACGATGCAGGCGACGGCGCACTTCCTGTTCTGGACGATCGCGCTGCAGGTGCTGATCGGCTTCACGCTCGCCTGGCTGATCAACCGCAAGTTCCGCGGCAACGATCTGTGGACCACGCTGATCGTGCTGCCGATGATGCTGTCGCCGGCGGTGGTGGGCAATTTCTGGACGTTCCTGTACCAGCCGCAGATCGGCCTGTTCAACTACGTCGTCGAGTTCTTCAGCGGGATTCCCGCCTCGTCCTTCCAGATGATCGGCGACGTCCGCCTGGCGCCGTGGTCGATCGTGATCGTCGACACGTGGATGTGGTCGCCCTTCGTGATGCTGATCTGTCTGGCCGGCCTGCGCTCGATCCCCGACTACATCTACGAGGCGGCCGAGATCGACCGGGCGTCCAAGTGGCGGCAGTTCTGGACGATCACGGTGCCGATGGTGCTGCCGTTCCTGATGCTCGCTGTGCTGTTCCGCGGCATCGAGAACTTCAAGATGTTCGACCTCGTGGTGGAACTCACCGGCGGCGGACCCGGGTCGGTCACCGAGGTGACGTCGATCAACCTCAAGCGCGAGGCCTTCGAGAAGTGGCGCACGGGCTATGCCTCGGCCTACGCGATCATCCTCTTCGTCACGGTCTTCGGTCTCGCCTCGATCTACGTGAAGGCGCTGAACAAGGTGAAGGAAAGATGAGCGGCTATTCGATCACCGAGCCCTCGGCCCGGCAGAAGTGGATCGCGGGAACCCTCGTCATCCTCTACGCGGTCATCACCCTTCTGCCCCTGGCGTGGATCCTGATGACCGGGTTCAAGTCCTCGGCGGACTCGATCTCCTACCCGCCGAAGGTGCTGTTCGAGCCCTCGCTGGAGGGCTACGTCAACCTCTTCACCACCCGCACCCGGCAGACGCCGGAGTATCTCGCCAGCCTGCCGCCGGCCGAGACCTGGTATGACGAACTGGTGCGCAGCAAGGACATGGTGATCGCCGGTCCCTCGCGCTACGGCGAGCGGTTCCTCAATTCGGTGATCATCGGCTTCGGCTCGACCTTCCTGTCGATCTTCCTCGGCACGCTGGCGGCCTATGCCTTCTCGCGCTTCAAGGTGCCGCTGAAGGACGACCTCCTGTTCTTCATCCTCTCCACGCGGATGATGCCGCCGATCGCCGTCGCGATCCCGATCTTCCTGATGTACCGCAGCCTCGGGCTGTCGGACACGCATCTCGGCATGATCCTGCTCTACACCGCCGTGAACATCTCGCTCGCGGTCTGGCTGCTGAAGGGCTTCATCGACGAGATCCCGCGCGAATACGAGGAAGCGGCGCTGATCGACGGCTACACGCGCTTCCAGGCCTTCCGCAAGGTGGTGCTGCCGCAGGCGGCGACGGGCATCGCCTCCACCGCGATCTTCTGCCTGATCTTCGCGTGGAACGAATATGCCTTCGCGGTGCTGCTCACCTCCGGCACGGCCCAGACCGCGCCGCCCTTCATTCCCACCATCATCGGCGTCGGCGGCCAGGACTGGCCGGCGGTCGCGGCGGGCGCCTCGCTGTTCCTGCTGCCGGTGATGATCTTCACCATTCTCCTGCGCAAGCACCTCCTGCGCGGCATCACCTTCGGAGCGGTGCGCAAATGAGCGACTTCGTCAGAGACTTCCTGCGTCTGCGGCGCGGGCCGTGGGAGATGCTCGCCTCCCTGCTGATCGGGCTCGGCGTGCTGATGCTGATGCAGCCCTTCGCGCTCTGGGCCTTCACCTGGTCCTTCCTCACGACGCTCGCCGGCACGGTGATGTTCATCGTCGTCAGCCATTTTCCGGAGTGAGCCCATGGCCGAGATCGTGATCCGCAATCTGCGCAAGGAATTCGGCGCCTTCACCGCGGTGAAGGGCTCCTCCTTCACCATCCGCGACGGCGAGTTCTTCATGCTGCTCGGGCCCTCCGGCTGCGGCAAGACGACGACGCTGCGGATGATCGCCGGCCTCGAGCTGCGACCTCGGGCGACATCCTGATCGACGGCGAGGAGGTGAGCCAGAAGCCGGCCTCGCAGCGCGACATCGCCTTCGTCTTCCAGATGTTCGCGCTCTATCCGCACATGAACGTGCGCGGCAACATCAGCTATCCCCTGGTCAGCCAGGGCATGGCGAAGAGCGAGGTGCGCAGCCGGGTGGCCGAGGTCGCGCGCATCCTCGGCATCGCCGACATCCTCGACCGGCCGGTCGGCGGGCTTCGGGCGGCGACCGCCAGCGCGTGGCGCTCGGCCGGGCGATCGTGCGCAACCCCAAGGCGTTCATGATGGACGAGCCGCTCGGCGCGCTCGATGCCGAGTTCCGCGAGCACATGGCCGAGGAACTGCGCGCCCTGCACGACCGGATGGGCGCGACCACCGTCTACGTCACCCACGACCAGCTGGAAGCCATGCAGATGGGCGACAAGATCGTGGTGATGAACCACGGCGTCGTCGAGCAGTTCGGCACGCCGCGCGACATCTACGACAAGCCGGCGACCATGTTCGTCGCCAATTTCATCGGCTCGCCCTCGATGAACTTCCTGCGCTTCTCCGGCCAGTTCGCGGCCGGCTCGGAGGCCGTGTCCCTGTCGGGCGAGGCGATCCGCGTGCCGCGCCAGCACGAGACCGCCGGCGGCGAGCTGGTGCTCGGCGTCCGACCGGAGCACATCCTGTTCGACGACCGCGCCAAGTTCCGAGGCGAGGTGCTGGCCGCCGAATATCTCGGTACCACCCAGATCGTCACGCTCGCGACCCCCAACGGCGACGTGAAGGCGCGCATCCCCTCCGACCAGCCGGTCCGGGTCGGCGAGCGCGTCGGCCTTGCCTTCACCGCCAGCACGCTCACGCTGTTCGAGGCCGCCGGCGGGCGGGCCCTGCGGTCCGATCTCAACGCGGAGGTGGCCGGTCATGGCTGAAGTCTCGCTCACCGACGTCTCCAAGTCCTTCGGCCGCACCAGGCGCTCGACGCCGTGTCGCTGCACATCCCCGACGGCGCCTTCGTCGTGCTGCTCGGGCCGACGGGGGCGGGCAAGACGACGACGCTGCGGCTGATTGCCGGGCTCGACGCGCCGGACGGCGGCGACATCCGCATCCACGGTCGCTCCGTAGTGTCCGACACCCCGGCCCAGCGCAACGTGGCGATGGTGTTCCAGCAGTATTCGCTCTATCCGCACCTGAGCGTGCGCGACAATCTCGCCTTCCCGCTGCGCTCGCCGATCCTGCGCACGCCGGAGGCGGAGATCGCCCGCAAGGTGGCGGAGGTGGCGGAGGTGCTGCACATCTCCCACAAGCTCGACAACCGGGCGACCGCGCTGTCGGGCGGCGAGATGCAGCGCGTCTCGATCGGCCGGGCGCTGGTGCGCGACCCGAGCATCTACCTGATGGACGAGCCGCTGTCCTCGCTCGACGCCAAGCTGCGCGCCGACCTGCGGGTGGAGCTGAAGCGGATCCAGTCGAAGCTCGGCGCCACGCTGCTCTACGTCACCCACGACCAGATCGAGGCGATGACCATGGCGACCCATGTCGGCGTGCTCGACAGCGGCCGGCTGGTGCAGTTCGGCAGCCCGCGCGAGATCTACGAGAATCCGGTCAGCCTCTATGTTGCCGGCCGGCTCGGCCTGCCGCGGATCAACACCCTGCCGGCGAGCCTGTTTCCCGGCGCCCCGGGCCGCGCCCGCACCATCGGCCTGCGGCCCGAGCATATCGTCCAGGGCAGCGGGCGGCCGACCACGGTGGCGCGGGTGGAACATCTCGGCGACCAGTCGCGCCTGCACCTGAGGCTCGACGGCCACGACCTCGTCACGCTCACGGACGTTCACACCACATTGAAGCCGGGCGACACCGTCGCGGTTGAACCGCGCGCGCCGCTGTGGTTCGACGGCGACGGATACCGCATCGCGGGATGACCGCAACAAGGAAGACCCAGCCATGAAGCAGTTCATCAACGCGCGTGAGGCGCTGGTCACCGAGGCGATCGACGGCACGCTGCGCACGGCCGGCGGCCTGCTCGCCCGGCTCGACGGCTACCCGCACATCAAGGTCGTGGTGCGCACCGACTGGGACCGGTCGAAGGTGGCGCTGGTGTCGGGCGGCGGCTCCGGTCACGAGCCTCCCACGCCGGCTTCGTCGGCCGCGGCATGCTGACGGCCGCCGTCTGCGGCGACGTCTTCGCCTCGCCCTCGGTCGACGCCGTGCTCGCCGGCATCCTCGCCGTCACCGGCAAGGCCGGCTGCCTGCTGATCGTCAAGAACTACACCGGCGACCGGCTGAACTTCGGTCTCGCCGCCGAACGGGCGCGCGCCTTCGGGCTCAAGGTGTCGATGGTGATCGTCGACGACGACATCGCCCTGCCGGAGCTGCCGCAGGCGCGCGGCGTCGCCGGCACGCTGTTCGTCCACAAGATCGCCGGCGCGCTCGCCGAAGACGGCGCCGACCTCGACGCGGTGACGGCGGCGGCGCGGCGGGTGATCGACGGCGCGGTCTCGATCGGCATGTCGCTCGACACCTGCACGGTGCCGGGCTCGCCCAAGGAACAGCGGATCGATCCGGGCATGGCCGAACTCGGCCTCGGCATCCACGGCGAATCGGGCGTCGAGCAGGTGGCCTTCTCCGGCGCGCGCGACGCCATGGCGATGGTGACCGAGCGGCTCGGGCCCCATGCGGGGGAGGGGCCGCTGGTGGCCCTGCTGAACAATCTCGGCGGGGCGATGCCGCTGGAGATGGCGGTGCTGGCGGAGGAACTCCTGTCCTCGCCGCTCGGCGCGCGCATCCGCTGCCTGATCGGCCCGGCGCCGCTGATGACCTCGCTGGACATGCAGGGCTTTTCCGTGTCGCTGCTGCCGCTCACCGAGGCCGACGAGGCGGCGCTGAAGGCCGACGTGGCGCCGATCGCCTGGCCGGGCTGCCGCGACGTCGCGCCGGTCACGGTGCAGCCGCTGCCGGACGGCCTGATGCCGATCCAGCCGATGCCCTCGCAGAACCCGCGCACGGCGGCCTTCATCCGCCGCTGCTGCGAGATCCTGATCGCCGCCGAGGCCGACCTCAACGCGCTCGACGCGAAGTCCGGCGACGGCGACACCGGCTCGACGCTGGCGAGCGCCGCGCGCGCCCTGACCGACGCCCTCGACCGCCTGCCGCTCGCCGACCTCACCCAGCTCTACCGCGCCGTGGGGCTGGAGCTCAGCCAGACCATGGGCGGCTCGTCGGGCGTGCTGCTGGCGATCTTCTTTGCCGCCGCCGGCGATGCCTCGGCCAGCGGCGCCGACGCGGTCGGCGCGCTGAACGCGGGCCTCGACCGCATCCAGCAGGTCGGCGGCGCCGCCCCGGCGACCGCACGATGATCGACGCCCTCCT
>NZ_MCRJ01000048.1 GCF_001720135.1 Methylobrevis pamukkalensis | reverse complement strand
CAAGCGGACTCTCGTCAGGGCGTGACGTCGGCGGGACTAAGATCCTTTCGCCCAGCGTCCCCTCCCCCCTGGAGGGGGAGGGACAGGGAGAGGGGGGGAGGCGCATCCGCGTCTTCGGCGCCGGAAGTCTCACCCGCCGCGCATCATCTCCCCGTCCCCAATTGTCACCCTCACGGGAACCCATCCCCGCTTCGTCCGTTGATCGGCCACGACCACCGATCAATCGACCCTCGCGGAGCTTCATGGATCTCGTTCGCATCATCATCGCCGTCCTGCTGCCGCCGCTCGGCGTGTTCCTGCAGGTGGGCCTTGGCAAGCATTTCTGGATCAACCTGCTGCTGACCCTGTTCGGCTACATTCCGGGCATCGTCCATGCGATCTGGGTGATCGCGAAATACTGAGAGCCTCGCCGGACCAGTTTCAATGCATCGAGGGGCGTGGCCGCCGGCCGCGCCCCTCGTCGTTTCAGGCGATCCTTCCGGGGCGATCCTCAGTCCATCAGCACGTCCTTGTCGACGATCGCGCCTTCCTCGTCGAGGCGGTAGACGATCGGGATGCCGGTCTCGAGCTCGCGGGCCAGGATTTCCTCGCCGCTCAGGCCTTCCAGTTCCATGATCAGCGCACGCAGCGAGTTGCCATGGGCGGCAACCAGCACGTTCTCGCCCTTCAGCACCCGCGGCAGGATCTCGGCCTCGAAATAGGGCAGCACCCGGTCGGCGGTGGTCTTGAGGCTTTCGCCGCCGGGCGGGGGGACGTCGAAGGAGCGGCGCCAGATGTGGACCTGCTCCTCGCCGAACTTCTCGCGGGCGTCGTCCTTGTTGAGGCCGGTGAGGTCGCCGTAGTCGCGCTCGTTCAGCGCCTTGTCGCGGATCGTCTCCAGATCGGCCTGGCCGATGCCCTCCAGAATCAGCCGGCAGGTGTGCTGGGCGCGGACGAGTTCGGAGGTGTATGCGACGTCGAAGCGGATGCGCATGTCATGCAGCTTCGCGCCCGCCGCCTTCGCCTCCTCGACGCCCTTCTCCGTCAGGTCCGGGTCCTTCCAGCCGGTGAACAGGTTCTTGAGGTTCCATTCCGACTGGCCGTGGCGGACGAGAACGAGCATGCGGTTCATGGGGCGGGGCTCCAGCGCAGAGGGGATCAGTCGGACAGGCCGAGCACGTCGGCCATGGTGTAGCGGCCGGGCTTGCGGCCCCGGGCCCAGAGGGCGGCCTTGACGCCGCCGCGGGCGAAGATCGAGCGGTCCTCGGCCGAATGCGACAGGGCGATGCGCTCGCCTTCGCCGGCGAAAATTACCGTGTGCTCGCCGACGACCGAGCCGCCGCGCAGGGTGGCAAAGCCGATGCTGCCCGGCAGGCGCGGGCCGGTGTGGCCGTCGCGCACCCGCACCGACGCGGCGGCCAGATCGACGCCGCGCCCGGCGGCGAGCGCCTCGCCGAGCAGGAGGGCCGTGCCGGACGGCGCGTCGACCTTGTGGCGGTGGTGCATTTCCAGCACCTCGATGTCGAAGTCCTCGTCGAGGGCGGCGGCGGCCTTGCGGGCAAGACCGGCGAGAAGGTTCACGCCGAGGCTCATGTTGCCCGACTTCACCACCACCGCATGGCGGGCGGCGGCGTCGATCTTCGCCTCGTCCTCGGCCGTGCAGCCGGTGGTGCCGATCACGTGGACGATCCGCGCCTGGGCCGCGTATTCGGCAAACTGCACGGTGGAGGCGGGCGTCGTGAAGTCGAGCACGCCGTCGGCGTCGACGAAGGCCTGCAGCGCATCGTCGGTGACCGTGACGCCGAGTTCGCCGATGCCGGCGAGCAGGCCGGCGTCCGTGCCGACGGCCGGCGAGCCGGGGCGCTCGACGGCGGCCGAGATCGTGCAGCCGGCGGCGGCCGTCACGGCGCCGATCAGCGACCGCCCCATGCGGCCCGCGGCGCCGACCACGACCAGCTTCATGTCCGCCATCTTGCCTCTCCGGTCCCTGTTGCGACGCAGGATCGCAGGTGATGTCCCTGTTCCTGATAGCAGGCGCGCAGGCGGCACGAAAGCGTCGAGACGCCTTATGCGGCAGTCCCTTCGACCATGCCGTCCACCGCCGCCAGGATGCGGGCGATGTCCTCGGGGCGCGACAGCCGGTGGTCGCCGTCCTTCACCAGCGTCAGCACCACGTCGCCGTGGGGGATCGATTCGACCAGCCGCAGCGCATGGCGCCAGGGCACGTCCGGATCCTCGACACCCTGCAGGATGTGCACCGGACAGGTGATGTCGATCGGCGCGCCAAGGAGCCGCTGGGCGCGGCCGTCCTCGATCAGCGCCCTCGTGATCACGGTGTCCTCGCCGTAGTCGCTCGGGCGCCGCAGCAGCCCGTCGCGCATGAGCGTCTCGCGCATCTCAGGCGTGAAGGAGGCCCACATCAGGTCCTCCGTGAAATCGGGCGCCGGGGCGATGAGGACGAGGCCGGCAAGACGGGCGCCCTCGCCCGCCCGGGTCAGGTCGCGGGCCAGCAGCAGCGAGATCCAGCCGCCCATGGACGAGCCGACCAGCACCATCGGCCCCGGCACGAGCGCCTCGACCACGGCCCGCGCCTCGGCGGCCCAACGGCCGATCGTGCCGTCCTCGAAGGCGCCGCCGGAAGCGCCGTGGCCGGAATAGTCGAAGCGGACGACGCGGCGGCCGGTGGCGCGGCCATGGGCGGCGAGGGCCTCGGCCTTGGAGCCGGTCATGTCCGAGCGGAAGCCGCCGAGCCAGACCAGCGTCGGCCCGAAACCTGGCGTCTCGATCGCCGCGATCGCGCAGGCATCAAGCCCCTTGCCGGCCGTCAGCCGGTGTTCCACATCCGCCGTGACGCTCATCATCCCTCCCTCGCACCGCCGGCCGCCGCCGCCGGGACCCTGTCCTGCAGGCACCCCTTGCCCGCGATTGTTGCGTCGCGCAACATGATCGACCCGCGCCCGGCCGCGCAACCCTTGACTTTCGGCCCTGTTCTGCCCCATTTTCAGCCTCGTGAACTGCAGGGCGTTGTCCACGGGTCAGGGCACGGGTCAAGGCTTCGCCTCCTCGCTTACGGGCGTGTGAGGTCTTCTTCGTTTTTCACCGGTTCGGTCGCTGTGCGGCCTTCGCGCCGGAGACGGGACTGGCAGGCCGGATCTCCGGCTGCAGGTCGTGCCCCCCGAACGGACATGCTTCGAAGGGACCGGCCGCCGGAAGGCGGCGCCCTTTCGCCTGCAACCGACAGCTCCGCCCGGACGCGGCGCCATCGGGAGAGATTGTGCCGCGGAACCGACGGTTTCGCGGAACGTTCGTCCAGAATGATCATGGACATCGTGCCCGGGCCGACCGGCAGGGCACAGCGCCCGCCGCGATGCGGACGGCGCGGATGTCCCCTCAAGAGGAGAAGACAACATTCGTCGCCCGTTCAGAGCTCCGCCCACCACCAAGGAAGGGCCGCGCATCAACCGCGAAATTCGCGTTCCGGAAGTCCAGCTGATCGGCGAGGACGGCGAGAACGTCGGTGTGATCGCCATTCAGGACGCGCTGGCCCAGGCGGCCGAGGCCGGCCTGGATCTCGTGGAGATCTCCCCGAATTCCCAGCCGCCCGTCTGCAAGATCCTCGACTACGGACGCTACAAGTTCGCGTCGCAGAAGAAGGCCGCCGAGGCCCGCAAGAAGCAGAAGATCGTCGAGATCAAAGAGATCAAGATGCGGCCGAACATCGACACCCACGACTACGAGGTGAAGATGAAGGCCATGGAGCGCTTCTTCGAGGAAGGCGACAAGGTGAAGGTCACGCTTCGCTTCCGCGGCCGCGAGATGGCGCACCAGGATCTCGGCTACAAGCTGCTGATGAAGGTGAAGGAAGAGACCGGCGAGATCGCCAAGGTCGAAGCCGAACCCCGCCTCGAAGGCCGGCAGATGGTGATGCTGCTTTCGCCGCGCGGCTGACCCACGGCCACATCCGGGACGACGACCACGGGACTGACGACAGCGGCGGGATTTCCCCGCCGCTTCGCATTCGTGACCCCCGCTGACGGCCGCAGGTCCGTGCGGGCGTTGCCGTCTTGCCCCCTGCCACGCCCGATCGCGCGCCTGTTCACGCATTCGTGAGCGCGCCGCAGCGGCCGCTTCGGCCGCCCCCTCCGCCCCGGACTTGCCGGATTGCAACCCGGCGCCATCTCCTCCCCACCGATTGATCCAGAGGAGGGGATTTCATGCGTCTCGTTTCCGCCGCCGCCGCAGCGGCCGTCGTCGCCTGCACCACGCTTGCCGCCCAGGCCGGCGAGACCGTCACCTACACCGCCGGCGACATGGAGATGGAGGGCTACTTCGCCCCCGCCGCCAACGGCACCTCCAAGGGCGCGGTGCTGGTGATCCACGACTGGGACGGGCTCGACAGCTACGAGACGAAGCGGGCCGACATGCTCGCCGGCCTCGGCTACGACGCCTTCGCGGTCGACCTCTTCGGCAAGGGCGTGCGCCCGGACACGGTCGACGGCCGCCGCACCGAGACCGGCAAGCTCTACGCCGACCGCGCGCTGATGCGCGAGCGCCTGCTCGCGGGCATCGCCGAGATGCGCGAGAAGGGCGCCGCCTCCAAGACGGTCGTCATGGGCTACTGTTTCGGCGGCGCCGCGTCGCTGGAGCTTGCCCGCTCCGGTGAAGCCAGCGACGTCGTCGGCTACGCCAGCTTCCATGGCGGCCTTGCCACGCCCGAGGGCCAGTCCTTCTCGAAGGAGACCCCGGCACTGCTGATCGCCCATGGGGGTGCCGACACCTCCGTGCCCATGACCGAGGTTGCCACCCTCTCGACCGAGCTGGAAGCCGCCGGCGTTCCCTACGAGATCGAGGTCTACTCCGGCGCGCCCCATGCCTTCACCGTGTTCGGCAGCGACCGCTACCGCGAGGTGGCGGACAAGAAGTCGTGGTCGGCCTTCGAGACCTTCCTCGAGGAACGCCTGCCGATGTGACCGGCGAACAAGGGTGCGCGGGGCGCGTTCCTCCCTCGCGCACCGACGCTGGAGATAACCATGACCGCCCTCGAACGCAGCCGTCACCCGGACCCCTTCGATCTCGCCCGTTTCATCGAGGCCCAGGATCCGGTCTACGGCCGCGTCCGCGCGGAACTCTCCGACGGACGCAAGGCAAGCCACTGGATGTGGTTCGTGTTTCCGCAGATCGACGGCCTCGGCTTCAGCGAGATGTCGCGGCGCTATGCGATCGGCTCGATCGACGAGGCGCGGGCCTATCTCGCCGATCCGGTGCTCGGCGCACGGCTCGACGAGTGCACCTCGCTGGTGATCGCCGCCGCCGACCGGCCGCTCAACCGCATTCTCGGGCCCGTCGATGCCGTGAAGTTCCATTCGTCGATGACGCTGTTTGCGCGCGCGGCCGGTCCCGACTCGCTGTCGTCGCGGGCGCTGGACGTGTTCTTCGGCGGCGAGCCCGACGACGCGACGCTGACGCTTCTTCCCGCCGCCTGAGCGGGGTCCGGCTTGCCAACCGGCCGGACGCCGCCGGCTTGCAATCTCCCGCTTTTCCGCCTATAAGGCCGCCACTTCGGGTCGCCCGGCTCGGGCGCCGTTTCTGCGCGCGCTCACGGGCATGCCGTGGCGACCTCGAATGCTCACCCGGACCGTAGACGCGGGACGACACGGCGGAGCCATCCGCCGATCGTTCCGTTTCGGACCGATGACACGAACCGGCGGCAGATTCCTCGCGGACCTGTCCGCCCGCTTGACCGAAAGACGAGCGAAATGCCCAAGTTGAAGACCAAATCCGGCGCCAAGAAGCGCTTCAAGGTGACCGGCACCGGCAAGGTGCTGTCGGCCCAGGCCGGCAAGCGTCACGGCATGATCAAGCGCAGCGCCAAGTTCGTGCGCAACGCCCGCGGCACCACGACCCTCTCGGATCAGGATGCCATCATCATCAAGAAGAACTTCCTGCCCTACGCCTGAGAAGCTTCTTGCCGATTTTCCTGATCTGACCGGAGTACTGCCAACATGGCACGCGTGAAACGGGGCGTTACCGCCCATGCCAAGCACAAGAAGGTCCTGAAGGCCGCAAAGGGCTTCTACGGCCGTCGCAAGAACACGATCCGCACCGCCAAGGCGGCTGTCGATCGCTCGATGCAGTATGCGACGCGCGACCGTCGCGCCAAGAAGCGCACCTTCCGCGCCCTGTGGATCCAGCGCATCACGCCGGCGTCCGCGAAGTGTCGGAGAGCATGACCTACGCCCGCTTCATCGACGGCCTCAACAAGGCCGGCGTCGAAGTGGACCGCAAGGTTCTATCCGATCTCGCCATCCATGAGCCGGCGGCGTTCAAGGCCCTCGTCGAGAAGGCCCAGAGCGCGCTGGCCTGACACGGCCGGACGCGACGGGCCGATCCCCGATCGGCCGCATCCTCATGACAGGCGGCGCGCCGATCGGTGCGCCGCCTGTCTGCGTTCAGAGCACCGATTCCGCCGCCAAGGCGCGATCCCGCCGGTGGAATTTCCCCGCCAATGGGGATAGAAGTCGCGCGGCGATGATCCGCGACGAGACACGGCAGGAACGAGACACGGCACGATGACCGACATCAAGCAACTCGAAAGCGACATTCTCGGCGCCGTTGCCGGCGCGGAAGACGAGGCGGGCCTCGAGACGGTGCGGGTCGCCGCGCTCGGCAAGAAGGGCTCGGTCTCGGAGCTTCTGAAGGGCCTCGGCGCGATGAGCCCCGAGGAGCGCAGGACCGCGGGTCCGGCGATCAACGGCCTCAAGACCCTCGTCGGCGACGCGATCATGGCCCGGCGCGAGGCGCTGAAGGCGGTGGCGCTGGAGGCGCGGCTGGCGCGCGAAAGCCTCGACGTGACCCTGCCGGTGCGGCCGGGTGCGGCCGACACGGGCCGGATCCATCCGATCACCCAGGTGATCGACGAGATCACCGCGATCTTCGCCGACATGGGCTTCTCGGTTGCCGAAGGCCCGGACATCGAGACCGACTTCTTCAACTTCACGGCGCTGAACTTCCCGGACGACCATCCCGCCCGGGAGATGCACGACACCTTCTTCTTCAACCCGAAGGAGGACGGCGAGCGCCTGCTGCTGCGCACCCACACCTCGCCGGTGCAGATCCGGACCATGCTGTCGTCGCAGCCGCCGATTCGGGTGATCTGCCCGGGCCGCACCTACCGCTGCGATTCGGATGCGACCCACACGCCGATGTTCCACCAGGTGGAGGGGCTGGTCGTCGACCGGCACAGCCACTTCGGCCATCTGCGCTGGATCCTGGAAGAGTTCTGCAAGGCCTTCTTCGAGGTCGAGAACGTCAAGATGCGCTTCCGCCCCTCGTTCTTCCCCTTCACCGAGCCGTCGATGGAGGTGGACGTCCAGTGCACCCGCACCGGCTCGGAAGTGCGGATCGGCGAGGGCGACGACTGGCTCGAGATCCTCGGCTGCGGCATGATCCATCCCAACGTGCTGCGGGCGGGCGGCATCGATCCCGACGAATACCAGGGCTTTGCCTGGGGCATGGGCATCGACCGCATCGCCATGCTGAAATACGGCATGCCGGACCTGCGGGCCTTCTTCGACGCCGATGTGCGCTGGCTGAAACACTACGGCTTCCGCCCGCTCGACCTGCCGACGCTGTTCGGGGGGCTGAGCGGGTAGGACCATGAACGCCCGCCCGCTGCCACCTGACCGCCGGCAGCTTGCCCGAACTCTCCGCAAGGAGATGACGGACCCGGAGCGGCGGGTATGGCATGCGGTGCGAGGCAAGCGTTTCTCCGGATTCGGCATTCGCCGGCAGGTTCCGATCGGTTCCTACATCGTGGATTTCGTCTGCCAGAAGCGAAAGCTGGTGATCGAGATCGATGGCGAACAGCACGGGTGGCCGGAACAGGCGGAGCGCGACGAGATCAGGACACGATGGCTGGAAGCAGCCGGTTATCGTGTTCTGCGTATC
Organism: Methylobrevis pamukkalensis; assembly: GCF_001720135.1. Lineage (GTDB taxonomy): Bacteria > Pseudomonadota > Alphaproteobacteria > Rhizobiales > Pleomorphomonadaceae > Methylobrevis > Methylobrevis pamukkalensis. The sequence goes on along the minus strand of NZ_MCRJ01000048.1, from coordinate 22,294 downwards.
TGGAATTTCGAGGTGATGACGACGTTCGAAGTCGTGCTGGAGCGTATCTACGCAGCACTTCAGGAGGGTGAGGAGGGGCCGTGATCCCCCTCTCCCTGTCCCTCCCCCTCCAGGGGGGAGGGGACGACAGACGCGGCGCTCGTTCTCCTGACAACCCCCTCGCCTCGGCGCAACGCCGTGATGGCGACGGGCCTTCCGTCCTTCGTCCCCTCCCCCCTGGAGGGGGAGGGACAGGGAGAGGGGGAAGCCACACGGATTGACATGGCCGCATGTGACCTGCACACGGCCGACCTGACAGCGGATCGAGACCCATGAAGTTCACCCTCTCCTGGCTGAAAGACCACCTCGACACCGACGCCACGCTCGACGACGTGGTCAATGCCCTGACCATGGTCGGGCTCGAGGTGGAGGGCATCGAGGATCCGGGCAAGGCGCTCGGCGCCTTCACGATCGCGAAGGTGCTCTCGGCCGAGAAGCATCCGAATGCCGACAAGCTGCAGGTGCTGCGGGTCGCGACCGGGGCCGGCGAGCCGGTGCAGGTGGTCTGCGGCGCGCCCAATGCCCGCGCGGGGCTGATCGGCGTGTTCGCGGCGCCCGGCACCTACGTGCCCGGCATCGACACCACGCTCTCGGTCGGCACGATCCGCGGCGTCGAGAGCCGCGGCATGATGTGCTCGGGCCGCGAGTTGAAGATTTCCGAGGATCACGACGGCATTCTCGACCTGCCGGCCGACGCGCCGGTGGGCACGCGCTATGCCGACTGGGTCGGACTGTCCGATCCGGTGATCGAGATCGCCATCACCCCGAACCGGCCGGACTGTCTCGGCGTGCGCGGCATTGCCCGCGATCTTGCCGCCCGCGGCCTCGGCCGGCTGAAGGAAGAGACCATCCGTCCCTTCCACAGCGACTTCGAGAGCCCGGTGCGGGTCGAACTGCGCCTGCCCGCCGAGCGGCAGGACGCCTGTCCGGTGTTTGCCGGCCGGGTGGTGAAGGGCGTGACCAACGGCCCCTCCCCCGAGTGGATGCAGAAGCGCCTGCGCGCCGTCGGCCTGCGGCCGATCTCCGCGCTGGTCGACATCACCAACTACATCTCCTTCGACCACGGCCGGCCGCTGCACGTCTATGACGTCGCAAAGCTCACCGGCACGGTGCATGCCCGCATGGGCCGGACAGGCGAGAGCTTCGCCGCGCTCGACGGCAAGACCTACCAGGTCGACGAGGAGATGACGGTGATCGCCGACGAGGCCGGTGTGCTCGGCCTTGGCGGCATCATGGGCGGCGAGGCTTCGGGCGTGACCGAAGCCACCGTCGACGTGCTGATCGAAAGCGCCTTCTTCGAGCCCAACCGCACCGCCCGCACCGGCCGGCGCACCGGCATCAACTCGGACGCCCGCTACCGCTTCGAGCGCGGCGTCGACCCGGCCTTCGTCGTCGACGGGCTGGAGCTCGCCACCCGCTATGTCACCGAGATCTGCGGCGGCACGCCCTCGCGGGCGACGGTGGCCGGCGCCCAGCCGATCGTCGACCGGACGATCGACCTGCCGCTGTCGGAGATCCGGCGCCTGTCCGGCCTCGACGTGCCGCTGGCCGAGATCACGGTGATCCTGAAGATGCTCGGCTTCTGGATCTCCGGCATGGGCGACACCGTGAAGGTGGCGGTGCCGACCTGGCGTCCCGACGTCCATGGCAAGGCCGACCTCGTGGAAGAGGTGGTGCGCATCGCCGGCATCGACCGGGTGAAGGCGACCCCGCTGCCCCGCGGCGAGACCGTGGGCCTCAAGGTGCTGACCCCGATCCAGATCCGCACCCGGCGCGCCAAGCGCGGGCTTGCCGCGCGCGGCATGGTCGAGGCCGTGACCTGGTCGTTCCTGTCGAAGGCGCAGGCCGAGCTGTTCGGCGGCGGCGCGCCGGAGCTTGCCCTTGCCAACCCGATCTCCACCGAGATGAGCGACATGCGGCCGAGCCTCGTGCCCGGCCTCGTGGCCGCCGCCGGCCGCAACGCCGACCGCGGCTTTGCCGACGTGGCGCTGTTCGAGGTCGGCCAGGTGTTCCGCGGCGACCGCCCCGAAGACCAGTTCATCGCCGCCTCGGGCATCCGCAAGGGCACGGCGGGGCTTGCCGGCGACGGCCGGCACTGGTCGGGCAATGCGGCTGCCGCCGGCGTCTACGACGCCAAGGCCGACGCGCTGGCGGTGCTGGAATCGGCGGGGATGGATGCCTCGAAGGTTCAGGTCGTCGCCGGTGGTCCGTCCTGGCTGCATCCGGGTCGCTCGGGCACGATCCAGCTCGGGCCGAAGGTGATCCTCGGCCATTTCGGCGAGATCCACCCCGCCGTGCTGGAGAAGATGGATGTCGCCGGCCCGATCGCCGCCTTCGAGGTGATCCTCGACGCCATCCCGCTGCCGAAGGCGAAGCCCACCAGGGCGAAGCCGCCGCTTGCGGCCTCCGACCTGATGCCGGTGAAGCGCGACTTTGCCTTCGTGGTCGACGAGACCGTGGAAGCGGCGAAGATCATCCGCGCGGCCCAGGGCGCGGCCAAGCAGGTGATCGGCGACGTCGGCGTGTTCGACATCTTCCGCGGCGAGCATGTGGGCGAGGGCCGGAAATCGGTCGCGATCGAGGTGACGCTGCTGCCCCAGGGCAAGACCTTCACCGACGAGGAGATCGAGAAGATCGGCAAGGACGTGATCGCGGCGGTGACCAAGGCGACGGGTGCGGCCCTGCGCGGCTGATCCTCGCGACCTTGAGACGATCGAACAGGCCGGCCACCGCAAGGTGCGCCGGCCTTTTTCATGGCCGCCGCCGCGCCGCTCTCGACGGGATATCCCTCCGAGGCTATCTGTATATGCAGAGGAGATCTCCGATGGCTCTCTACATCCGCGACCAGACGGTCGACGATCTGGCAACCGAGTTGCAGCGCCTCACCCGGGCGAAGACCAAGACCGAAGCCGTCCGCCGCGCGCTCGAGAAGGAGATTGCGCTCGTGAAGCAGGCGCCGCCGCTTGCCGACAAGGTCGCGACGGCGCTCGCGCGGGCCGACGCGCTCGGCGCCTCAGACCCGTCGTTCGACATGAAGACCTTCACCGACGAGATGTGGGGGAACGTCTGATGTTCGTCGATGCGTCGGTTCTGGTGGCGATCCTTGCGCGCGAGGCCGACGGCCCGCATTGGCTTGACCGGCTGACAGCAGCGCCGGACCTGACCGTGTCGCCGCTGGTGCGATATGAGGCCACCGTCGCGCTTGCCGGCGTGAAATCGCGCGATGCGGGGTCGGGGCGTCGGCCGACGCCGGAATTGCTGCTTGGCGCGCAGGAGGCGGTGGATCTTCTGCTCGACGGGCTCGGCGCCACGCAGATCCCGATCACCCCGGAGATCGGCAGCCTCGCCCTCGACGCCGCCGCCCGTTTCGGCAAGGCGGTCGGCCATGCGGCCGATCTCAACTTCGGCGACTGCTTCGCCTATGCCTGCGCGAAGGCCGAGGGCGGCGCCCTCCTCTACAAGGGCGAGGATTTCTCGAAGACCGACCTCGCCTGACGCTGACAGCCGCTCCTGCAACAGACTCACCGCGCCACCAGCACCTCGCTGCAGGCCGGCGGCAGGTCCTTCAGGGTGACGGGACGGGGCGGCGGAGCCGGCTTCTTCGGCTTGTCCGGCTTGGCGTAGGGGGCGTCCGACAGCCACCACGCAAGCTCCTTGCCGCAGCCGTCGCCGGGCGGCGGCGCCGCCTGATCCTTGCAGCCGGACGAGCCGCGCGGACAGTCGATCCGGATGTGGAAGTGATAGTCGTGGCCATACCAGGGGCGCACCTTGGAGAGCCACGCCCGGTCGCGGCCGGCGCCCTCGCACAGCGCCTTCTTGATCGCCGGATTGACGAAGATCCGCGCCACCGCGCGGTCCTTCGCCGAGGCGCGGATCAGCGCCGCATGAACGGGTGTGAACTTGCGCGGATCGACCGTCTTGCCGTTCCGGTCCAGCATCGACACGGCGGAGACATTCTCGCGCTCGCGGTTGGTCATCAGGTGATCGGGCGTCGGCTGCAGCCAGATGTCGGCGTCGAGGCCGATCTGGTGGCTGGAATGGCCGGTGAGCATCGGCCCGCCGCGCGGCTGGGCCATGTCGCCGACCATCAGGCCGCGCCAGCCGAGATCGGGGGCTTTCGCAGCCAGCCGTTCCAGCGTGGCGATGAGGTTGGGATGACCCCAGAAGCGGTTGCGCGACAGGCGCATCACCTGCCAGCCCGGCCCGTTCACCGGCAGCGCGACCGCGCCGGCCAGACAGCCGCGCGCGTAGGAGCCGATCGCCCGCGCCGCCAGCGGAGCAGGGGTGTCCTTTGCGCCGAAGAGTTCCTTGGCCGGCGTTTCGGCCGCCGCCGCCGTGCCCGGCAGGCCGAGGCTCACCAGCATCAGGAGCGCGCCGAGGAGGAGGATGGGTCTTGGCACCATGGCTCTGTTCGTCCCGTTCGCTGCCCCGCGCCGGAGTCTAGCCGGCTTTCCCGTTCCTGGGAATCGTCGGCGCGGCGAAAGGCGCGCCGCGCTACCGCAGGGTCGGCCGCAGGTCGAAGCGGCCGTCCGGACGGATCGACCCGGTCACGTCCGGGTCCGGAACGACCGTGCCGTGCGGCGCGGCGCCGACCCGGCGGAACACCCGCGCGTCGCCCGTCGCCGCCACCGGCTCCAGCCAGGCGGGCACGCTGCCGGCCGACAGCCCGGCCAGCAGCCCGTCCGGCGCGCGCGTTGCCAGCTTGCGGGCGGTCGCCTCGCCGGCGCAGAAGGCGACATAGGCGACATCGCGGCGGAGGACGACCGCCTCGGCACCGGCCGCGGCAGGGTCAGCGCAAGGTCGGCGTCGAGGATGCCGGCGGTGTTGCGGTGATAGGGGGCGGAGAGCACGCTGCTGCCGGTCAGGCTCAGGATCGGTGCGCCGAGCGTCCAGGGCGCGGCGACCAGACCGGCGGGAACCGAGCCGAGCGCGGCGGCCACGTCCCTCTCGCAGGCCGCGATGTCGTAACCCTTGCCGCCGTCGAGACGGCCGACGCTGCCGGCGGCGGCGAAGCCGAGATACCAGACCAGCGGCACGGTGCCGAGCAGGGCGAGGATGCCGGCAGCAGAGGCGCTGGTCCGCACGTCCGGCCGGTCGGCAAGGCGCACGGCGAGGGCTGCGACCAGCGGCAGGGCCAGCGCCTGCACCGTGACGATGCCGCGGATCTGCCAGGCCGAGACCAGCAGCATCAGGCCCAGCATTGCCGCCAGCATCCGCCAGGCGAAGCGCTCGCCGGCCGGGATCACCCGCCAGCAGGCGGCAAGCAGCAGGAGGGTGACCAGCGGCGGAGCAAAATAGATCACCGCGAGGCTGGGGCTGCGGGCCGCGACGGCGGCGATGTTCATCGCCTCGGTCACGTCGTCGAGCCAGATCGGCCCGAGCCGCGGGTCGAGCGCGGCATAGGGGCCGGCAAGGCAGAGCGGCACGGTGAGCGCGAGGGCGGAGACGAGCAGGCAGCCGAGGCAGGCAAGGCCGGCGCCGCGCAGGAGGAAGCCGGTCGGTCCGTCGTCGCGGCTGCCGCCGAGCACGCGGGCGAGCGCCGCAAAGCCGCCGCCGCCGGCCAGCGCCAGGCCCACATAGAGCGGCGAGATCGCGTCGCAGACCGGGACACCCCACCGGCCGGGCGCGACGGTGGCGAGAAAGAAGCCGAGCGTGCCGAGGCCGAAGCCGAGACCGTAGCCGGTGACGCCGCGGCGGATCCGCTCGCCCTCGCGCATCCATTCGAGGCCGAGCACGGCGGCGCCGGCAATCACTACGACCAGCATCTCCATGCCGACCGCAAGGCTGGCGGCCGCGGCAAGGCCGGCCACGACACCAGCGCGCAGGCTGGCGTGAACGCCGCAGAGCGCGGCGATCATCGTCATCATCAGCACGGCCTGGACGTTGTGATGATCGATGCTGCCGGGGGTGAAGATCAGCACCACCGCCGGGCTGAAACAGGCCAGCGGCAGGACGACCAGCTCCGCCTTCGCCCCGCCGAGCCGTGCAGCGGCGGCGGCAAGCGCGAGCAGGAAGCAGGTGGCAAGCAGCAGCGGCCAGAGGTTGGCCGCGAGGATCTCGGCGGAGGCCCGGTCGGTGACAAGCGAGGCCAGCAGGATCAGGCCGGCGATCGGCGCATCGACCAGCCGCGACCAGTGCATGACCACGCCGGCGGGCGGGGCAAGACGATACTGGGTGAGGTCATACCAGGGCTGGCCGGCGAGGAGATCGCGCACCTCGACGAGGCGCATCGTCGAATCGGGATCGAGGCCGCCGGCGAACACCGCCGGATCCCAGAATCGCCAGCCGAAGACGGCGACGAGCACGAGCGCCACGAGGGCGGCGATGAGAGGAACGGGAACGCTCCACCGGCGCGCCGCGCCGTGGGCGATCCCCATCGAGCCGTTTTCCATTTGTTGACCACTACGCAAGACGGACGGCCGCACAGAACCGGCGGGAGAACGATCTTAGTGTGGCCTTAACACGATGGAGAAAGGGTAAAGCCCGACAACATGGTTTCCGCCCGCACCGCCCCTGCCCGGTCTCGACCCTGCAGGGCTGCAGATTTCCGGGGCGAGGCCGCAGGGAGAGAACCGTCCTCATGTCTCAGCTGGATCGCTTCGCGGGCCTCGACATCGCGGTGATCATCCCCTGCTACAACGAGGCGGCCACTATCGCCGACGTGGTCGCGGGCTTCCGGCGCACGCTGCCGGGCAGCCGCATCTTCGTCTACGACAACAATTCCAGGGACGAGACCGCCGGGGAAGCCGCAAGGGCCGGCGCCGTCGTGGTGCGCGAGCCGCGGCAGGGCAAGGGCAACGTGGTGCGGCGGATGTTTGCCGACATCGACGCCGACATCTACGTGATGGCCGACGGCGACGGCACCTATGACCCGGCCGACGCGGAGACGCTGGTCGCCGCGCTGATCGCCGAGCGCGTCGACATGGCGGTGGGCACCCGGATGGGCGTCGAGGAGGACGCCGGCCGGGCCGGCCACGCCCTCGGCAACAAGGGCTTCAACCTGCTCTACCGCCGCCTGTTCGGCGCCGATTTCTCGGACATCTTCTCGGGCTACCGCGCCTTCACGCGCCGCTTCGTGAAGAGCTTCCCGGCGCTCTCCACCGGTTTCGAGATCGAGACGGAGATGAGCGTCCACGCCAGCCAGCTGATGATCCCGACCGTGGAGATCCCGTTGCGCTACGGCCGGCGCGTCGAGGGATCGGCGAGCAAGCTGCGGACCTTCCGCGACGGCTTCCGTATCCTCGGCATGTTCCTGCAGCTTCTGAAGGAAACCCGGCCGACGCTGTTCTTCGGGGCGCTGGCCGCCACCTTCGCGCTGGTCGCCCTGTCGATCTCGCTGCCCGTGCTCGTCACCTTCTTCGAGACCGGCCTCGTGCCGCGCCTGCCGACCGCCCTGCTCTCCACCGGGCTGATGATCGTCGCCATGCTGCTCGCCGCCGTCGGCATGATCCTCGACAGCCTCAGCCGCTCGCGGGTGGAACAGAAGCGAATCCTCTATCTCGGCGTGCCCGGCCTGCCGGTGCAGTGAACGCGCCGCAGGGAACCGGGCCGACCATGCGCCTGCCCCGCGCCACCGTCATCCGCCTCCTGCGCTTTGCGGCCGTCGGCGGCACCGGCTTCCTGGTGGATGCGGGCGTGACGCTGGCGCTGGCAGCAAGCGGGCTGTCGCCGTTTCTCGCCCGGGTCGGGGGGATCGGCGTCGCCATCCTCGTCACCTGGGCGCTCAACCGCCGCTTCACCTTCGCCGACCGTCGCAACGACGCGCTCGCCGCCGAGGGCAGCCGCTACGGGCTCGTGGCGCTGGCCAGCTGCCTCGTCAACTATCTCGCCTATGCGTTGCTGTTGCTCGCCCTGCCAGACGTGCCGCTGGGGCTCGCCGTCGCCTTCGGGTCGGGCGTTGCCATGGTGGTGAGCTATCTCGCTATTCGCGCTTCGTGTTCCGGCCGAAGGGCTGACGCCTTCCGCTCGCGACCGCGCGCTCGCGACCACGCGCTCACGCCGCGCGGCGTTCGCCGTCCGGGCCGTAATAGGTGATGTAGCGCGGGTTGATCGCCGAGACCGGCAGGACGATGGCAACGTCGGTGGTGCCGAACTGGCGGTCGATCACCGCGCCGTCGCCCACATAGGCCCCGACCCGCAGGTAGCCCTTGATCAGCGGCGGCAGCTGGCCGAGCGCCGCCTTGGTGTCGATCGCCTCGCGGGCCATCATGTTCATCGGCACATGCCGGCCCGGCAGCGCCGAGACGCGCCAGTCGGCGGGCGCCAGCGCGTTGTGGTGGAGGAAGGACAGCGGCAGCGCCAGCCGCTCCGGATCTGTGCCCTCGATCGAGGCGCAGCCGAACATCACGTCGATGCGCAGGGCGCGGACGTAGGACCAGATGCCGGCCCACAGCAATTCCACGGTGCGCTTGTTGCGGTAGGGCGGCAGCACGCAGGAGCGGCCGAGCTCCAAAAAATTGAGATCGCGGTGGCGGTCGACCAGCGGCTGGATGTCGAATTCGCCGGCGGAATAGAAGCCGTCGTTGATGTCGGCCACCGTCTGGCGCAGCAGCCGGTAGGTGCCGACCACCCGCGGCTTGCGACGGCGGAACGGGCGGTCCTCGCCCTCGGCATCATGGTCGATCACCAGCAGGTGGTCGCAGATCGGGTCGAAGTCGTCGACGTCGCGGCGGCTGGCGCGCATGCCGGCGTCGGCAACGGCGGCCATCTCCTCGTAGAACACCTCGTAGCGCAGGCGCTGGGCGATCTTCACCTCGGCCGGGGTTCGCGCCAGCCGCGCTTCCAGCGAGCCGATGCGGCCGAGCGAGAGCGGCACGGCGGGGAGGACGGTCTTGCGCTGCGGAAACCGCAGCCCCTCGCGCATCAGCGGCGCCATCTTCGAAACCAGTGCCCGCGCCGGCCCGTGCCTGAGGTCCATGCCCACGTCTCCCGATGCCGGTGGAAAGCCGGCTTGCGTGCTTTCATTCGCAACGAACAGAGCACGATTGTCCGACAGTTCGGTGACGATTGCACGACTTTCCGTTTTACGGGGGAAGGATAAACCGGGCGAAGCTTAGCCGGCTTGTCCTCATGTCACATCGATGATCTCGATCTCGCCGTCCTGAAAGGCGACGACCTCGCCGGCCTCGCGGCCCTGCAGGGCGCGGGCGAGCGGCGACACGTGGGACAGCGTGCCATGGGCGGGATCGGCCTCGTCCTCGCCGACGATTCGGAAGGTCTGGCGGCGCCCGTCGCCGCGCTCCAGCGTCACCGTGGCCCCGAAGCGGACCTCCGTGGCCGGCTCCTCGTAAACGACGAGTTCGGCGCTCGCGCGCCGGGCGGTGACATAGCGCAGGTCACGGGCGGCCGCCGCGGCGGTGTCCGTGTCGCCGGCGTCGCGGGCCGTGGCAAGCGCCGCGTCGAGCCGGGCAATCTCCGTCTCGAGCGCGGCCAGCCCTTCGGCGGTGACCAGATTGCGGTGCGGCGAGATCGGCCGGTCCGGCATCCTGTCGACCGCATCGCTGCCGCCCCCCTCCTTGGTGAAGGCGCGGCTCATCTGCATGCTCCGGCGGGGCGGCGCAGACGTCCACGTCGAAGGGAGAGCCCGTTCAGCAACAGGGTCCCGCACTCCGGCGGCATTCTCAGTCCTCCATCTTCAGCGCGGCGATGAAGGCCTCCTGCGGGATCTCCACCTTGCCGAACTGCCGCATGCGCTTCTTGCCTTCCTTCTGCTTGTCCAGCAGCTTGCGCTTGCGGGTGATGTCGCCGCCGTAGCACTTGGCGGTCACGTCCTTGCGCAGCGCCCGCACCGTCTCGCGGGCGATGATCTTGCCGCCGATCGCCGCCTGGATCGGGATCTGGAACAGGTGCTGCGGGATCAGGTCCTTGAGCTTCTCGCACATCGCCCGGCCGCGTCGTTCCGCCTGGCTGCGATGGACCAGCATCGACAGCGCGTCCACCGGCTCGGCGTTGACGAGGATCGACATCTTGACGAGGTCACCCTCGCGGTAGTCGGTCAGGTGGTAGTCGAAGGAGGCATAGCCCTTCGAGATCGACTTCAGGCGGTCGTAGAAGTCGAACACCACCTCGTTCAGCGGCAGGTCGTAGGAGACCATGGCGCGGCTGCCGACATAGTTGAGGTCGGCCTGGATGCCGCGGCGGTCCTGGCACAGCTTCAGGATCGGGCCGAGATAGTCGTCCGGCGTCATGATCTGCGCCCGGATCCACGGCTCGGCGATCGTGTCGATCCTGACCACGTCCGGCATGTCGGCCGGATTGTGCAGCTCGATCTCCTCGCCGCTGTTCAGCAGCATCTTGTAGACGACCGACGGCGCGGTCGCGATCAGGTCGAGGTTGAACTCGCGCTCCAGCCGCTCCTGGATGATCTCCAGATGCAGCAGGCCGAGGAAGCCGCAGCGGAAGCCGAAGCCGAGGGCGGCGGAGGATTCCATCTCGTAGGAGAAGCTGGCGTCGTTGAGCCGGAGCTTGCCCATGGCGGCGCGCAGGTCGTCGAAGTCGGCGGCATCGACCGGGAACAGGCCGCAGAACACCACGGGCTGGGCCGGGCGGAAGCCGGGCAGCGGCTCGGCGGTCGGGCGCTTGTCGTCGGTGATCGTGTCGCCGACGGCGGTGTCGGCCACCTCCTTGATCGAGCCGGTGAAGACGCCGACCTCGCCGGTGCCGAGCCGGTCGGTGACGAGCAGCTTGGGGCTCATCACGCCGACGCGCTCGACCTCGTAGACGGCGCCCGTGCGCATCATCTTGATGCGCTGGCCCTTCTTCAGCTCGCCGTCGATGATGCGCACGAGCACCATGACGCCGAGATAGGCATCGTACCAGCTGTCGACCAGCATCGCCTTGAGCGGTGCCGTGCGGTCGCCCTTCGGCGGCGGCAACTGGGTGACGATCGCCTCCAGCACGCCCTCGATGTTGAGGCCGGTCTTGGCGGAGATTTCCACCGCATGGGCGGTGTCGAGGCCGATCACGTCCTCGATCTGCTGGCGGATGCGCTCCGGCTCCGCAGCGGGCAGGTCGACCTTGTTGAGGATCGTGACGATCTCGTGGTTGTTGTCGAGCGCCTGATAGACGTTGGCGAGCGTCTGCGCCTCGACGCCCTGGGAGGCGTCGACCACCAGCAGCGAGCCCTCGCAGGCCGCGAGCGAGCGCGACACCTCGTAGGCGAAGTCGACGTGGCCGGGCGTGTCCATCAGGTTGAGGATGTATTCCTCGCCGTCGTTGGCCTTGTAGACGAGGCGAACGGTCTGGGCCTTGATGGTGATGCCGCGCTCGCGCTCGATGTCCATCGAATCGAGCACCTGATTGGTCATCTCCCGCTCGGACAAGGTGCCCGTCGACTGGATCAGCCGGTCGGCCAGCGTCGACTTGCCGTGGTCGATGTGGGCGATGATCGCGAAGTTGCGGATGTTGGAAATGGGCTCTGTCGTCATGGCCGGCTAGATAGCACCGCCACGGTGCGCCGCAAAGCGGATTTCCCGGATTTTCCGCAGGTCCGCGCCCCCGGTTCAGTCCTGGCGGCCGTCGGTCACCTGCATGCCGATCGCACGGGCCGAGGCGATCAGCCGCTCGGCGAGCTCGGCGACGAGCGGCCGCTCCAGCGCCCCGGGCTTGCCGACCACCAGCGCCGAATCCCGGGTGACGACCGGCATGTCGATCGGCGCGAGATCGACGAGCCGCCCGGCGTCGAGCGCCTCGCGCACCAGCGGCTCCAGCAGGTGGCCGACCGCGAGGCCGCGCTCGATCATCGCCCGCGCCGCCGCATAGGGCACGGCCGAGGTGGTCCTTGCCCGGAAGGCGAGATTGGCGATCGCGTCCGGCAGCAGCTGCCACCAGAACAGGCGCACGAATTGCGGCGCGATCTCGAAGATGCGGTCGAGCGTCGGCTCCGGGCCGATTTCCTCCGCCAGCACCGGGCAGGCGCAGAACACCACCCGCTCGCGGAACACGGCCACCGGCACGATCTGGTCGAGCAGCGGATCGAGGTTCGGCCAGCCCATCACGGCAAGATCGACGCGGCGGTCGTGGACGAATTCGGCGATGTCGCGGTGGCGCCCCTCCTCCACCGTCAGTTCCACGCCGCGGTGGGCGGCGGCAAATTCCGCGATCGGGGCCGCCGTCAGCACCCGGCCGAGACTGCGCAGGCAGGCGAGCGAGACCTGGCCGCGCTCGGAGGCGCGCAGCGCATGCTGGCCCTCGATCATGGTGGCGAGGATGCGCCGGGCAAACGGCAGGAAGGCCACCCCGGCCTCGGTCAGCCCGATCTGCCGGCCCCGCTCCAGAAGCGGCCGGCCGACGATCTCCTCGAGCGCCCGCATCCGCATCGAAACCGTGGCCTGGGTCACGTTGAGACGGGCGGCGGCCTTGGTGAAACTGCCGTCGCGAACGATGCGGTCGAAGGTGCGCAGTTGGTCGAGATCCATGGAAGTTCCCGATTCCAAATGTCAAAATCGCTTGTGGAGGCTATGCTAGCATCGATTTCCCCGATATCGGCAAGGCATGAAACGCATGTGTGCCATGACAGAAGACGCCATGGATCCGATCGTCGTGACCGAACTTCGCGGCGCTGAGGCCCGCGAGCGCCTCGCCGACCTTGCCGCCGTCCTTGCCGATGCGGTCGCCGGCGGCGCGTCGGTCAACTTCATGGCCGGCCTCGATGCCGAGCGGGCCGCCGCCTTCTGGCAGGGCCAGTTTCCGCGGATCGACGACGGCAGCCGCCGCCTGTTCGTCGCCCTCGTCGGTGGACGCGTGGTCGGCACCGTGGTGCTCAGTCTCGCCCCGCAGCCGAATGCGCCGCATCGGGCCGACATCGGCAAGATGCTGGTGCATTCGTCGATGCGGCGGCGGGGGCTCGGCCGCCGGCTTCTCGCCACAGCGGAAGAGGCCGCCCTGGCCGCCGGCCGCACGCTGCTGATGCTCGACACCGAGACCGGCAGCGCCGGCGAGGCGCTCTACCGCGGCGCCGGCTGGACGGCCTTCGGCGTGGTACCCGGCCACAGCTTCCGTCCGCACGGCGTCCTCGCGCCGACGACCTTCTTCTACAAGTGGCTCGACAGCCCGCCCACGGAGCATCCATGCCCCTGATACGCCATGCCCAGCCGCAGGATCTTCCCGGCATCCTCGACATCTACAACGACGCGGTGCTGAAGACGACGGCGATCTGGAACGAAACGCCGGTCGATCTCGCCAACCGGCAGAGTTGGTATGAGTCTCGCATATCTTCAGGTCAGCCCATCCTCGTGGCGGTGCGCGAGGAGCATGTGCTGGGCTATGCCAGCTACGGTCCGTTCCGCGCTTTCGAGGGATTCCGGGCAACCGGAGAACTTTCGCTCTACGTCTCGTCGCGGTCGCGGGGCCACGGAATAGGCAGGCAGCTGCTGCAAACGCTGATCGTCGAGGCAGGGGAGCGCGGTCTCCATGTCCTCGTCGCCGGCATCGAGGCGGGCAACACGGTGTCGATCCGCCTCCACGAGAGCCTTGGCTTCGTGGAATCCGGGCGGATGCCGGAGGTCGGACAGAAGTTCGGCCGCTATCTGGATCTGGTGCTGATGCAGCGCCAGGTTGGCTGAGACCGCCATGACCGGGGTCAGGGTCGCGGCCGGCTCACAGCAAAAAGGGACTTGGCCCATGGACGACTCCACGGCGGTCGCCGACAAGCTGGCGATTGTCGCCCAGGCCGTGATCGACGCGATCGAGGGCGATACGGATGGCCTGTCGCCTTCGGCCGTCGCCGCGCTCATCTCGCTGAAGGCGCGCGGCATTCTCTCCATCGGCACCGTCGCCCAGCTGACGGGCCTCACCCATTCGGCCGCGGTGCGGCTCGTGGACCGGCTGGAAAAGGACTGGCTGGTGCGCCGGCAGCGGCGAGCGGGGCGCGAGGTGATGGTGGAACTGACCTCGCGCGGGCGTCGCCGCGCCGGTCAGCTGCAGGAAAAGCGGCTCGCCGTGACCGGCAGCTTCCTCGGCCATCTGTCGGCAGCCGACGCGTCGGCGCTCGACGCCATCCTGTCGCGGCTGATCGCCGGCCTCGTTGCCGGCAGCGCCGATCCGGACCTTCTGTTCCGGATGAGCGCCCTGCGCGCGCATACGCTGGCCGACGGCGAACTTGCGGAGGCCGGCGAATAGCCGCCTGCCCGTTCAAGGCCAGGTCGAACCCACGACGCAAAAGGCCGGCGCGGATCTCGCCGCGCCGGCCTTTTTGATGTCTCGATCCGTCTGGCCGGTTGCTCTCGGGCGCCCTGTGGGTCACCGTGCAACGCGACCGACCCGATCAGATGCGGTCGACGGCATCCTTGGTCTTGTCCTTGGCGTCGCCAAGAGCCTGCTGGGCTTCGCCCTTCAGTTCCTGCGCGCGGCCCTCGGCTTCGAGTTCCCTGGAGCCGGTCACCTTGGCGATGCCCTGCTTGACGTTGCCGGTGGCCTCGTTGGCCATGCCGCTGGCCTTGTCGCTGGTGCTGGAAGTCATGAGAATGTCCTTTCCTGTCACTGCCGACTTCTTGTCGGTCTGCACAGGAAACGTCGTCCCTCAAGAACCTGTTCCAGTCTCACGCAAAAAGCCGATCCCGTCTTCGTGATGGCGCCGGGCCCTACCCTCTCCCAAGGCGGCCGGCGAGGGCGGCGTCGATCATCGCCACGGTCTCGTCCAGGCCGTAGAGCGCCACGAAGGAGCCGAAGCGCGGACCGCGTTCCTGGCCGAGCAGGAGCTGGTAGAGCGCGGAGAACCATTCCACCGACACGCCGGGACCGCCGTCGGGACCGAGCTTCTTCGTGTCCTGATAGCGCGGGATGGAGCGGGCAACATCCAGCACCGCGTTCTGGATCGCCTCGGAATCGGCGTCCTTCGGCAGGCCGGCGAGCTTGTCGCGCAGGGCGGCGAGCGCGGCCAGTTCGGTCTCGTCCGGCGTCTTGAACACCTTGTAGGGCCGGACCCGGTCCTCGTAGTAGCGGATCGCGTAGCCGGCGAGTTCGTCGAGTTTCGGATGGGTCTCTGCGGTCACGCCGGGCGCATAGCGGGAGATGAAGCCCCAGAGCGTGGCGCGGTCGTGGGCGTGGCTGGCCGAGACGAGGTTCAGCAGCATGGCGAAGGGCACCGGCAGGTCCACCGCCGGCGGCGTGCCGGAGTGGATGTGCCAGACCGGATTGGCGATCTGCGCGTCGAGGTCCTGCCGGCCGTAGGCCGAGAGATAGGTGAAATACTCGTCGACATTCTTCGGGATCACGTCGAAGAACAGGCGCTTGGCGGTCTTCGGCTTGGCATACATGAACAGCGACAGGCTTTCGGGGCTGGCATAGGCCAGCCACTCGTCGATGGTCAGGCCGTTGCCGCGCGACTTGGAGATCTTCTCGCCCTCCTCGTCGAGGAAGAGCTCGTAGTTGAAGCCCTCCGGCGGCTCGCCGCCGAGCACCTTGCAGATCTTGCCCGAGGTCTTGACGTTGTCGATGTGGTCCTTGCCGCTCATCTCGTAGGCAACGCCGAGCGCCGCCCAGCGCAGCGCCCAGTCGGGCTTCCACTGCGCCTTGGCATGGCCGCCGGTGACGGGCGTCTCGAAGCGGGCGCCGGTGTCCGGATCGGTCCAGACGATGGTGCCGCTGGCGACGTTGCGCTCCTCCACCGGCACCTGCATGACGACGCCGGTGCCCGGATGCACGGGCAGGAACGGCGAGTAGGTCTTGCGCCGCTCCTCGCGCAGGGTCGGCAGCATGATCGCCATCACGTCGTCATAGCGCTCGAGCATCACCAGCAGCTTCTCGTCGAGCAGGCCGCGGGCGTAATAGTCGGTGGCCGAGGCGAATTCGTAGTCGAAGCCGAAGTGATCAAGGAAGGCGCGCAGGCGCGCGTTGTTGTGGTGGCCGAAGCTGTCGTGGGAGCCGAACGGGTCCGGCACCTTGGTCAGCGGCTGGCCGAGATGGCTCCGCAGCAGCTCCTGGTTCGGCACGTTGTCCGGCACCTTGCGCATGCCGTCCATGTCGTCGGAAAAGCACAGCAGCCGGGTCGGCACGCTGCCGCCGGTGAGCACGTGGAAGGCATGGCGCACCATCGTCGTGCGCGACACCTCGCCGAAGGTGCCGATATGCGGCAGGCCCGAGGGCCCGTAGCCGGTCTCGAACAGGACGCCGCCCTCCGGAACCCCGCGTTTCTCGATGCGCGCGATGATCTTCTTCGCCTCTTCGAAGGGCCAGGCCTTGGAACGGCCGGCGGCCTCGACGAGGGCGGGATCGAAAGCGGCAGTCGGAGTGGCGGTCTGGGTGCCCATAATGTCCTCGTTGGAGCGGCGCGGCCCCGCGATCTGCGCGGGACGGCGGACAGTAGGGAGGGGAGGCACCTACGTCAATCGGCGCAAAACCCCGGCTGCGACCGGGAAATCCGCCTTGGGCGGCCCCGTGCCTTGCCAGCGCCCCGGATCGTCGCTACCGCTTGCCTCCCGACCGGCTCCAGCGAGGACCCAGATGAAGACGCCGCTTACCGTGCACGAAGCCCTGATCTACGCCATGGTCACGACCTCGGCGGCCGACCACAGGATGAAGCCGGCGGAATTTGCCAAGCTCCGGGCGCTCGTCGACCTGCTGCCGGTGTTTTCCGGCTTTGCGGGCGACACGATGACGGTGGCCAATGCCTGCATCGAGACGCTCGACCGCGACCACGGCCTCGACACCATCCTCGAGGCGATCGATCTCAGCCTGCCGGCCGCGCTGAAGGAGACCGCCTATGCGCTCGCCGTCGACATCGCTGCCGCCGACGTGGAGGTGCCGCAGGAGGAACTCGTGTTCCTGCAGATGATGGAAGACCGCTTCCTGATCGACAAGCTGGTGGTTGCCGCCATCGAGCGTTCGGCCCGCATCCGCTTCCGCCGCCGCCCCGCCTGACACGAGCCCAGAAATCCTCAGTTGAGGATGCGCACCACGTCCGGCAGGTCGAGGGCGAAGGTGGGGATCGCGACCTCGAAGGCGACGCCCGCGTCGTCGACCATCCGGTATTCGCCCTGCATGAAGCCGGAGGACGTGGGCAGCGGGCAGCCGCTGGTGTAGCGGAACCACTCGTCCGGGCCGATCATCGGCTGCTGGCCGACGACGCCGGCGCCCGAGACCTCGCGCACGGTGCCGAGCGCGTCGGTGATCAGCCAGCGGCGCGACAGAAGCTGCACGGACCGCGGCCCGCCGTTGTGGATCTCCACCGTATAGGCCCAGAACCAGCGACGCTCGTCGGGCCGGGACTCTTCCGGACGGTAGACCGGCGTGACCCGCACCTCGATGTCGCCGGTGATCGCACGGAACATGTGGTTCTCCCTCCGAAAAGCCGGAATATGAACCGTTGCCCCGCATCGTCAACTCCCGAGCGCACCGACACCCGCATCCCGAGGCCCAGAAATGTTCGATGCCCGCCTGCGCCCGCTGATCGACCCGCCGCTCGACCGGATCGCCGGACGGCTGCACAGGGCCGGCATTTCCGCCGACGCGGTAACGGTGGCGGGCTTTGCGCTCGGCGCTGGCGCCGCGCTCGCCATCGTCTTCGGCCAGTTCCTGATCGCCTTCGCCCTGATCGCCGCGAACCGGCTGGCCGACGGGCTCGACGGCGCGCTGGCCAGGTGCGTCGGGGCGACGGACCGCGGCGGCTATCTCGACATCGTGCTGGATTTCGCCTTCTACGGCCTCGTGCCGCTTGCCTTCGCGGTCCATGACCCCCCCGCCAACGCGCTGGCGGCGGGCGCCCTGCTCACCGCCTTCTACATCAACGGCGCGGCCTTCCTCGCCTTCGCGATCATGGCGCAAAAGCGCGGACTGACGAGCGAGGCACAGGGCAAGAAGTCGCTGTTCTACGTCGCCGGCCTTGCCGAAGGGGCCGAGACCGTCGCCGTGTTCCTGGTGATGACCGCCCTGCCCGGCTGGTTTGCCGCGCTCGCCTGTGCCTTCGCCGCGCTCACCGCCCTGTCGGCGGCGGCGCGGATCGTGGCCGGCGCAACGGCGCTTCGCTGAGGCGGATTACTCCGCCGCCGCGCGCACGCCGCTCGCCGCATCGAGCGCCGCCGTCAGGTCGGCGACGAGGTCGCCGGCGTGCTCCAGCCCGACCGACAGGCGCAGCAGGCCCGGCCCGATGCCGAGTTCGGCGCGGGCCTCGTCCGACAGGCGCTGGTGCGTCGTCGTCGCCGGATGGGTGATCAGGCTCTTGGCGTCGCCGAGGTTGTTGGAGATCTTGATCAGACGCAGTGCATTGGCGACCGCGAACGCCCCCGCCTTGCCGCCCGCCACCTCGAAGGCGACCATGGTGGAGCCACCCGACATCTGGCGTTTGGCCAGTTCCGCCTGCGGATGGTCGGCGCGGCCGGGGTAGAACACCCGCGTCACGACGGGGTGCGCCGCCAGCGCGTCGGCGACGACCGCCGCGCTGCGCGTCTGGCGCTCGATGCGGATCGGCAGCGTCTCGAGGCCCTTCAGCAGCACCCAGGCGTGAACGGGCTCATCGACGGCCCGGTCTGGCGGATGAAGGTCTGGAGGTGCTTGTCGAGGAACTCCTGCGAGCAGAGCACCACGCCGCCGAGGCAGCGGCCCTGGCCGTCGATATGCTTGGTCGCCGAATAGACGACGACGTCGGCGCCGAGCGCCATCGGCTTCTGCCACATGGGCGTCGCGAACACGTTGTCGACCACGAGGCGGGCGCCGGCGGCATGCGCGATCGCCGCCACGGCCTCGATGTCGACCAGTTCCAGCGTCGGGTTGGTCGGGCTTTCGAGGAAGAAGGCGACCGTCTCCGGCCGCGCCGCGTCCTTCCACGCCTGAAGGTCGGCGCCGTCGATCAGCGTCGAGGCGACGCCAAGGCGCGGCAGCAGGTCCTCGACGATGTAGCGACACGAGCCGAACAGGGCTTTCGCCGCCACCACATGGTCGCCGGCCTTGACCTGGCACAGCATCGCCGCCGTCACCGCCGCCATGCCCGTCGCCGTGGCCCGCGCCACCTCCGCGCCTTCCAGCAACGCCATGCGCTCCTCGAACATGGTCACGGTCGGGTTGGAAAAGCGCGAATACTGGTAGCCCGGGCTCTCGCCGGTGAAGCGCGCCTCGGCCTGCTCGGCGCTGTCGTAGACATAGCCCTGGGTGAGGAACAGCGCCTCGGAGGTCTCGCCGAACTGGGAGCGCAGCGTGCCGCCGTGAACGAGCAGCGTTTCGGGATGGAATGTGCGGTCGGTCATGATCTCGGCGTCCAGAACGGCCCGGCGACGAAGGCGCCGCGGCAACAAAAAACCCGGCAGGCATCAGCCGGACCGGGTTGCAACACGACACGGGAAGCTCCCGCATCCACCCGACCATTTTAGCCCGTTGTTTTACGTGGCGGCAAGCCGGCCGGCTCAAATGACCACGGTGGGGAAACGATAGCGGGAGGCGGGAGGGGGTGTCAACGGGAAGAAGGGCGGAACGGCAGTCCTTGCCGCGATCTTCGCCGGCTCCACTGGCACTTCCCTGCGCGTTTCCGTAAACCCTCCCCCATGCTGATCCTCGACGACATCCTCACCGACCGTGGCTCGAGATATGCCGTGTCCGGCGGGCCCTGCCGCAGCACGGCGGAGGCGCGGGCGTTTGTCGACGAGCTGCGGCGCACGAAGAAGTTTGCCAAGGCGACCCACAACAGCTGGGGGCTGATCTCGTCAGCCGAGGGGCCGATGAAGAATGACGACGGGGAGAGCGGCGCCGGGATGGTGATCCTGCGCATGCTGGAGCGGGCCGGGCTGGCCGACCACATCGTGGTGGTCACCCGCTGGTATGGCGGCAAGCATCTCGGCGGCGACCGGTTCCGCCATGTGCAGACCGCGGTGCGGGCCTATCTGGAGGCGATCGGCGGCAAGGGAGCATGACGCCCCATCCGGAGCGCCGTGCGGGCGCGACTATCCCTGCACCCGCCTGTCTCCGGCTTCCTTTTGCGCGGCTTTCCCCCTATTGCTCTTGGCCAGACACGCAGCCGCCAGCCTCATCCGAACGGACCCGACATCCATGACCGCTCACCCCACCGGCATCCTGCCCTCCCAGGGCATCCGGGCGATGGCCGAGGCCGGCGGCATCCTTGCCGATGCGCCCTTCGATGCGACCAGATCCAGCCGGCGAGCATCGACCTCCGGCTCGGCACCGTCGCCCACCGCCTGCGCGCCAGCTTCCTGCCCGGCCCGCATGTGAGCGTGACCGACAAGCTGGAGCGGCTGCGGCTGCACACCATCGACCTGCGCGAGGGCGCGGTGCTGGAGACCGGCTGCGTCTATCTGGTGCCCGTGCTGGAAACCTTCGCCCTGCCCGCCGGCGTGTCGGCCTCGGCCAATCCGAAGAGCTCCACCGGCCGGCTGGACGTGTTCACCCGCGTCATCACCGACGGTGGCCATTCCTTCGACACCATTCCCGTCGGCTATCACGGCCCGCTCTATGTGGAGGTGTCGCCGCGCACCTTCCCGGTGCTGGTGCGCACCGGCTCGCGCCTGTCGCAGGTGCGGTTCCGCGCCGGCTCGGCCCGGCTGGACGACACCGAGCTTGCCGATCTTCATGCGGTGACGCCGCTGGTCGACACCGATCCGGCGCGCTTCGAGGACGGGCTGACGCTGTCGATCGACCTGATGCGCGAGGGGACGGGTGCCCTGCTCGGCTACCGCGCCAAGCGCCACACCGGCGTGATCGACGTGGACAGGAAGGCTGCTTTCGAGGTGCTCGACTTCTGGGAGCCGATCCACGCCCGCGGCGCGCCGAGCCTGATCCTCGACCCCGGCGAATTCTACATCCTCGCCAGCCGCGAGGCCGTGCACGTGCCGCCCGACACCGCCGCGAGATGGTCGCCATCGACCCGCTGGTGGGCGAATTCCGCGTCCACTACGCCGGCTTCTTCGACCCCGGCTTCGGCCATGCCGCCGCCGGCGGCACCGGCGCGCGCGCCGTGCTGGAGGTGCGCTCGCGCGAGGTGCCCTTCATCCTCGACCACGGCCAGACCATCGGCCGCCTCGTCTACGAGAAGATGCAGGCCCGCCCCGACACGCTCTACGGCATGGGCATCGGCTCCAACTACCAGGCGCAGGGCCTGAAACTGTCGAAGCATTTTCGCGGCTGAGGCGGCGGCGGGCCCCGCCTGCCGGTCCTCGGGGCGCGGTTGCCAGTGTGCAACGCAGCCGATACAATCCGGGTATTCCTCTTCTGGGAGTTCCGGACTTGTTCAAGATTTCTACTTTCGGTGACAGTCACAGCAGATATTTCGAGATCACTCCCCAGGTTGCCGACTATCTACCACAGCTGAAATCGGTCGATGTGAAGCAGAAGCAGTTCACCGGCTCAACCATTACGGGATTCGGCAAGAAGAAATCGACGCTCAACGTGCGCGAGCGCATCCTTGCGAATGTGCGCGCCGATGACGACGCGGTGCTGCTCGCCTTCGGGCAGGTGGACATCGAACTCGGCTATTTCTACCGCGAGATCGTCAAGGAGATGGTCCTCGACTTCGACGAATTCGCCGCGGGCCTGGTCGACACCTACATGGATTTCGTCGAGGGGATGCGGAAGGACACCGGCAAGACGGTGGTCGTCAAGGGCATCAACCTCTCGGTCCTCACCTGGAACCGCAGCAAGGCGGTGCGCTACACCGTCCGCATCCTCAATCAGGACGTGGCCTCCCCGGAGCACAAGCGCGCCTACAAGCAGAAGCTGGTCGAGATCTTCCCGGACTTTACCGTGATCGACTGGCGGCATCGCCGTTTCAACGAGTTGCTCCGGAAGGCCTGCGAGGCCCGCGGCATCTTCTACTACGACATCAACGACGCGATCGCCGAGTCGCCCGAAGGCCGGGTCAAGCCGGACCTGGTGCCGGAGGAATTCGACCATCACCTCGTGTCGTCGATGGGCGTCGGCATCGCCCACTGGAAGCCGCTGATCGGCCCGGTGATCCCGGAAGCGATCCCGGATGCGGTGCCTGCCGAGGCCGAAGCGGCGGACTGACGCTTCGGACCTCGCGCATCGGCCTTGCCGGCGCGCCACCGGATCGGATAGAAGGATTGGTGACAGGAGCGCGGTTTCACCCGCCTCCCGTCGCCTGCCGGCGGCCTCGGCTCCCGTGCGGTGCGGGTGTAGTTCAATGGTAGAACGGCAGCTTCCCAAGCTGCATACGAGGGTTCGATTCCCTTCACCCGCTCCATTTCTTCCCGATATCGCGGCATCCCAAAGGGACAAGGCTCACGATCTCTTGGCCGAGGGCAAAACTCTGCCTCGGAGAGGCAGCGCGAGGAGCCCGACCCTATGCCACCGCAATTCG
>NZ_MCRJ01000047.1 GCF_001720135.1 Methylobrevis pamukkalensis | reverse complement strand
GCGCCCCTCATCCGGCCCTTCGGGCCACCTTCTCCCCGATGGGGAGAAGGGTAACAAGTGGCTTGTTCCGTACACGGATCGAACGTTCATCGAGCAAAGCGCGTGCTCCGGATTACCCTTCTCCCCCCCGGGGAGAAGGTGGCGCGCAGCGCCGGATGAGGGGGCCGCTCGGCGCCGACCCGTACTCCAGGAAAAACCATCCCTCATGCCCGCCCCTCCCCGCCGATGCCGGCCGCCGCGCGCACCAGCTTCTCCGCCGTCATCTCGCCGCGCGAGAATTCGGCGACGATCCGCCCCTCGCGCATCACGATCGCCCGGTCGGCCATGCCCATGATCTCGGGAATTTCCGAGGAGACCATGAGGATCGACAGGCCGTCCGCCGCCAGTTCCGAGACGAAGGCGTGGACGGCGGCCTTGGAGCCGATGTCGATGCCCTTGGTCGGCTCGTCGACGATGATCACCTTCGGCCGGGTCGCCAGCCATTTCGCGATCACCACCTTCTGCTGGTTGCCGCCCGACAGACTGGCGATGTCCTGGTCGAGCGATGCGGCGCGCAGGTCGAGCCGGGAGGTGTAGTCGCGGGCGAGACGGAATTCCTCGGCCAGCCTGAGGAAGCCGCGGCGCGAGGTCCGGGCCAGCGAGGGCAGGCTGACATTCTGGTAGATCGGCAGGCCCTTGACCGCGCCCTGGCTGCCGCGGTCCTCCGGCACGTAGACGATGCCGCGGGCGATCGCCTCGGCCGGCGTGCGGATCACCGCGATCTCGCCGTCGATCCTGAGCGCGCCGGCGGACGGCTTCGTGAGCCCGACGAGGGCCTGCATGAATTCCGAGCGCCCCGCGCCGACGAGGCCGTAGAAGCCGAGGATCTCGCCGCGGCGCAGCGTGAAGCCGATGTCGGCGAACTCGGTCGGGTGGCGGTAGCGGCGACGGTCAGCACCGGCTCGCCGATCCGCGCCGCGACCTTGGGATAGATCCGGTCGACCGAGCGGCCGACCATCATCTTCACCAGATCGTCCTGGACCACGTCGGCGATCCGCCCCGCCCCCACCTTCTGGCCGTCGCGGAACACAGTGTAGCGGTCGGCGATGCGGAAGATCTCGTCGAACTTGTGGCTGATGAACAGGATCGCCTTGCCCTCGGCCTTCAGCTTCTCGACAAGGCCGTAGAGCTCCTCGATCTCCTTGTGGGAGAGCGCGGCGGAGGGCTCGTCCATGATCACCACGCGCGCGTCCACCGACAGCGCCCGGGCGATGGCGACCAGATGGCGCGAGGCGATGGCCAGATCCTTGAGCCGGACATCCGGGTCGATCGCCGCGCCGATCCGCTCGAGGATCGCGGCCGCCTGCCGGCGCATCGCCCGCCAGTCGACGAGGCCGAAACGGCCGCGCGGCGCGTGGCCGAGGAAGATGTTCTCGGCGACCGTGAGTTCGTCGAACAGCACGGTTTCCTGATGGATCGCGGTGATGCCGAGCCGGGCGGCGGCGTGGGCCGTCGGCAGGGTCACGACCTCGCCGCCCAGCCGGATCTCGCCCGCGTCCGGCTGATGGATGCCGGTGAGAATCTTGACCAGCGTCGACTTGCCGGCGCCGTTCTCGCCGACGAGGGCCGTCACTTCGCCGGCAAAGAGCTCGAGCGCGACGCCGTCCAGCGCCTTGACGCCGGGAAAGCTGCGATCGATGCCGGACAGCGACAGCACGGGCATGCGGTCGCCCGCCGGGGCCGGTGCCGATGGCTCTGCCGATGGCTCTGCCGATGCGAGGGGGCGTTGCAGCATGGCGATGTCCGATTGAGGGCGGCACCATCCCTCCCCCTCGTGGGGAGGGTGGCCCGGCTGCAAGCCGGGTCGGGAGGGTCTACGGCGGCGCATGCGATCGAGGCACCGCCGGCCCCCTCCCGGCTCGCTGCGCTCGCCATCCTCCCCACGAGGGGGAGGGATGGAAATCGCCGCAGCGTTCTCGCCCTGCATCAGTGGCCGGCATTTGCGACGCCGACCGGCACAGGGCGAGGGTGGGCAGTTCGTCCGTCCGAGCCCGATGTCTCAGAAGATCTTCGCGAACTCGTCCACGTTCGAGGCGTCGTAGACGAAGGGATCGGCCATCGCGCCCTCGAGCTTGTCGTCGAGCTTGACCGCGCCCATCCGGCCCATCGGGATCTCGCCGCCGGCCTCGGCCTTGGCCTTGCCGGACGCGAGGTTGTAGGCCAGCATGGTCGCCGCATAGCCGAGGTCGATCGGGTTCCAGATCGCAAACGCCTGCGAGGCGCCGGACTTGACGTGGCCGGCCATTTCGGACGGCAGGCCGAGGCCGGTGACGTTGATCTTGCCGGCGAGCCCGGCGTCGGACACGGCCTGCGCCGCGGCGACGATGCCGACCGAGGTCGGGGCGATGATCGCTTTCAGGTCCGGGTAGGATTTGATCAGGCCCTGGGTCTCCCGGTAGGACTTGTCGGCCAGATCGTCGCCGTAGACCGTGGCGACGACGTTGACGCCCGGATAGTTCGGCAGGACCTTCTTCATCTCCTCGATCCAGACATTCTGGTTGGTCGAGGTGGCGGTGGCCGACAGGATGGCGACATCGCCCTTGCCGTCCGGCAGACTGTCAGCCGCCATCTTCACGCACATGTTGCCGATCAGCGAACTCGACGAGGGGTTGAGGTGCATCAGCCGGCCTTCCGGCGCGACGCCCGAATCCCACGAAATCACGGTGATGCCCCGGTCCATGGCCTTTTTCAGCGCCGGAACCAGCGCGTCGGTGTCGTTGGCCGAGACGGCGATGGCGTCGACCCGTTGGGCGATCAGGGCGTTGATCACCTCGATCTGGCCCTCGGCGGTGGTGTCGGTCGGCCCGGTGTAGATCACCTCGACGCCGCCAATCTCCTTGGCGGCCTCCTGGGCGCCCTTGTTGGCGGCCTCGAAGAAGCCGATGCCCAGCGCCTTGACGACGAGGGCGATCTTCATGTCGGCGGCCTGCGCCGCGCCGGTCAGCATGGTTGCGGTCAAGGCCGCGGTGGCAAGAAGCGTTGTCACGATGCGCATCGGTTTTCCCTCCCTGGGTGACGTGTCCGGACCGGCGGTTGATCCGCCGTCTTGATCGCTGCGCCCGTCCGTCCGGCCGGATCGGGTCGTCTCGGTACGGCGATCCGGGTGTTCCGGCCGCCCCGTCCGGGCGTTGTCTCGCCCGTGACGAAAAGGGTTTCGCACGCGTGCCGCGCGGTGGCTCAGGCCTCGCGCGCCTCCGCCCGGTCCTGTCCGCGTTCGGCGACAACGAGGCCGACGCCCGCCGCCTCCAGCATCGCCGCGTCGCGGTCTTCCAGACCGTCGTCGGTGATCACCGTGGCGATCCGCGACAGGCCGCAGAGGATGAGGCTCGACCGGCGGCGGAATTTGGAGGAGTCCACCAGCACGATCAGCTCGTCCGCCTGGTCGATCAGCTTCTGCTCGGCCTGGATCAGCAGCGGGTCGGTTTCCATCAGCCCGAGGGGCCCGAGGCCCTGCGCGCCCATGAACATCTTGCGCGCGTAGAAGTTGCGCGTCACGTCATTGTCGAAGGGCGACAGGATGATGTTCTGCTCGCGGTAGATCGTGCCGCCCGACAGCATCACCGTGTTCTTGGAATGCTTGAGCAGGTGCTCGGCGATCGGGAACGAGTTGGTGAACACCTGCAGCCGGCGGTTGGCGAGGAAATGCACCATCTGGAAGGTCGTGGTGCCGCCGTTGATGATGATCGGGTCGCCGTCGGTGCACAGTTCCACCGCCTTGCGGGCGACGGCGCGCTTGGCCCCGGCGTTCATCGTCTCGTTGACCGAGAAGGGCCGGCCGGCGAGGCCGGGAAACTGCGGCGGGGCAAGGCCTTCGGCGCCGCCGCGCACCCGGCGCAGCCGCTTCTGGACATGCAGCGCGGCAATATCGCGCCGGATCGTCGCCTCGGACGATTCCGTCAGCTCGACCAGTTCCTGAACCGTCACGACCGGCTTTTCCTGCACGGCCGAGAGGATCAGCCGATGGCGTTCCTTCTCATGCATCGCGGTGCTCCCTTGTCGTCAGGCTTTCACCGTTACCGATCACTGTCAATCAGTTTCGGTCAAATTTGTACATATTGCAGCGCAGTCTGATCGTTCATGATCGAAATTGATTGACACTCCCCGGTGCCTCATGGAACCTTCCGGTCAAATCGGGGGCGGTGCACGCCGGCACCCGCGCGGGGACTGCGGCTCTGCGGCGGGTCCGACCGAGATCACGAGGGAGGGGCAAGGCCATGCTCGACACGAGCGCCGCGTCGCGGCTTCAGAACCTTTGGAACGACGAGGTGGCGGCCGGCATGTCCGAGTCCGGGCGGCTGCTCTATCGCTCCAACCTGCTCGGCTCCGACAAGCGCATCACCAATTTCGGCGGCGGCAACACCTCCGCAAGGTGACCGAGACCGATCCGCTCACCGGCGAGGCCACCGAGGTGCTGTGGGTCAAGGGCTCCGGCGGCGACGTCGGCACCATGAAGCTCGACGGCTTCTCCACCCTCTACATGGACAAGCTGCGCCGGCTGAAGACGATCTACCGCGGCGTCGCCTTCGAGGACGAGATGGTCGGCTACCTGCCGCACTGCACCTTCAACCTCAACCCGCGCGCCGCCTCGATCGACACGCCGCTGCACGCCTTCGTGCCGAAGCCCCATGTCGACCACATGCACCCGGACGCGATCATCGCGATTGCCGCCTCGGCCAACTCGAAAGCGTTGACCGAGCAGATCTTCGGCGGCGAGATCGGCTGGCTGCCCTGGAAGCGGCCGGGCTTCGAGCTTGGCCTGTGGCTGGAACAGTTCTGCCTCGACAACCCGGACGCCCGCGGCTGCATTCTCGAAAGCCACGGCCTGTTCACCTGGGGCGACACGGCGAAGGACTCCTACGAGACGACGCTGGAGATCATCAACCGGGCGATCGGCTGGTTCGAGGCGGAGACGAAGGACAGGCCGGTGTTCGGCGGCGTGAAGACACCGACCCTGCCGCCGGCCGAGCGCCGGGTGATCGCGGCCCGGCTGATGCCGGCGATCCGCGGCCTCGTCTCGGCCGAGGAGCGCAAGGTCGGCCATTTCGACGACCAGGACGCGGTGCTCGACTTCGTCGGGTCGCAGAATCTCGAACCGCTTGCGGCGCTCGGCACCTCCTGCCCCGACCATTTCCTGCGCACCAAGATCCGGCCGCTGGTGGTGGATTTCGATCCCGCCGCACCGGATCTGGAGGCGACGATCGCGGGCCTGCCGGCGGCCCTCGACGCCTACCGCGCCGACTATGCCGCATATTACGCCCGCTGCCGCCATGGCGACAGCCCGGCGATGCGCGACCCCAACGCCGTGGTCTATCTCGTGCCCGGCGTCGGCATGATCACCTTTGCGAAGGACAAGGCGACCGCCCGGATTTCCGGCGAGTTCTACGTCAACGCGATCAACGTGATGCGCGGCGCGTCGACGGTCTCCACCTATGTCGGCCTGCCCGAACAGGAGGCCTTCGACATCGAATACTGGCTTCTGGAAGAGGCCAAGCTGCAGCGGATGCCGAAGCCCCGGCCGCTCGCCGGCCGGGTGGCGCTGGTCACCGGCGGGGCCGGCGGCATCGGCCGCGCGATTGCCGAACGGTTCCTGAGGGACGGAGCCTGCGTGGTGATCGCCGACATCGACGCGGGCGCGCTGGAGGCGGCCACCGACGATCTCGCCGGCCGCCACGGCGCGGACGTCATCCGCAGCCTGCCGCTCGACGTCACGTCGGAAGATCAGGTGATCGCCGCCTTCTCCGACGCCGCGCGCGAGTTCGGCGGCATCGACATCCTGATCTCCAACGCCGGCATCTCGTCATCGGCGCCGATCGACGAGACCGAACTGTCGATGTGGAACCGCAACATCGACATCCTCGCCACCGGCTATTTCCTCGTCGCCCGCGAGACCTTCCGGCTGATGAAGGCGCAGAAGCGCGGCGGCGCCATCGTCTTCGTCGCCTCCAAGAACGGGCTGGCCGCCTCGCCGGGCGCCTCGGCCTACTGCACCGCCAAGGCCGCCGAGATCCACCTGGCCCGCTGCCTCGCGCTGGAAGGCGCCGAATTCGGCATCCGCGTCAACACGGTCAACCCGGACGCGGTGCTGCGCGGCTCCAAGATCTGGACCGGCGAATGGCGCGAGCAGCGCGCCGCCGCCTACAACATGGCGCCGGACGACCTGGAGGAGCATTACCGCAAGCGGTCGATGCTGAAGCTGTCGGTCTATCCCGAAGACATCGCCGAGGCGGCCTTCTTCCTCGTCTCCGACATGTCGGCGAAGTCGACGGGCAACATCGTCAATGTCGACGCGGGGAATGCGCAGTCGTTCACGCGGTAGGGGCTCTGTCCTTGTGGCTCCCCCCTCTCCCTGTCCCTCCCCCTCCAGGGGGAGGGGACGCAAGACGAAATGACGTTCGACTCCTGACCTCTCGTCTCGGCGAAAATGCCGCTGTGAAAACGGCCGTGCCTTCATCGTCCCTCCCCCTCGAGGGGAGGGACAGGGAGAGGGGGAGCAGCGCCGGCGACAATCCTCGGTGCCGAGACAGAAATCACCCCCCGGGAGACACCCCATGCCCGCGCCCATCACCCCCGACGCCATCGCCGCCGCCAATGCCCCGCACGAAGCCGACCTCAAGCGCGACTACGCGACCCTCGGCGAGCGTCTTTCCCGGCGCGGCATCGACATCGACGCGGTAAAGGCGAAGATCGCTGCCTTCGGCGTGGCGGTGCCGTCCTGGGGGGTGGGCACCGGCGGCACGCGGTTTGCCCGCTTTCCCGGCCCCGGCGAGCCGCGCGGCATCTTCGACAAGCTGGACGACTGCGCCATGATCCACCGGCTCACCGCCGCCACCCCGACCGTGTCGCTGCACATTCCGTGGGACAGGGCCGATCCGGCCGATCTCAAGGCCAAGGCCGGCAGCCTCGGTCTCGCCTTCGACGCGATGAATTCCAACACCTTCTCCGATGCCCCCGGCCAGCCGCTCAGCTACAAGTTCGGCTCGCTCAGCCACACCGACAAGGCCGTGCGGGCGCAGGCGGTCGAGCACAATCTCGACTGCATCGAGATCGGCCGGGCGATCGGCTCGACCGCGCTCACCGTGTGGATCGGCGACGGCTCCAACTTTCCCGGCCAGAGCCATTTCTCGAAAGCGCTCGACCGCTATCTCGACGCGATGCGCGAGGTCTATGCCGGGCTGCCGGAGGGCTGGCGGCTCTTCACCGAACACAAGATGTACGAGCCGGCCTTCTACTCCACCGTGGTGCAGGACTGGGGCACCAACTACCTGATCGCGAGCGAACTCGGGCCGAAGGCCTTCTGCCTCGTCGATCTCGGCCACCACGCGCCCAACGTCAACATCGAGATGATCGTCGCGCGGCTGATCCGCTTCGGCAAGCTCGGCGGCTTCCACTTCAACGATTCGCGCTATGGCGACGACGACCTCGACGCCGGCTCGGTCGATCCCTACCGGCTGTTCCTCGTCTTCAACGAACTGATCGACGCCGAACTGGCCGGCACGGACGGCTTTGCCCCCGCGCACATGCTCGACCAGTCGCACAATGTCACCGACCCGATCGAGAGCCTGATGGCGAGCGCCATGGAGGTGCAGCGCGCCTGTGCCTGCGCGCTTCTGGTCGACCGGGCCGCTCTTGCCGGCTTCCAGGAGGCCAACGACGCGCTGATGGCGACGACGACGCTGAAGACCGCCTTCCGCACCGACGTGGAGCCGATCCTCGCCATGGCCCGGCTGGAGAAGGGCGCCGCGATCGACCCGCTGGCCGCCTACCGCGCCTCGGGCTACCGGGCCAAGGTCGCGGCCGAGCGGCCGGCGGCGTCGGCCGGCGGCGGCGGCATCGTCTGATCGTCTGCCCTCCCGCCTTGCCTCTGCCCCCGTCGCGGCCGATGATGGGGCAACGCCGCACAAGACGGGAGACAGGGCATGCACCGGCCGGAGAACGCCGCCGACAGCGGGACGGCCGGAAACAGCGAGGGCCATGGCCACGGCCACAACAGCCTGCCGCGCAATCCCGGCATGGAACTCGACACCGCTTGGGTCGAGGCGGTGCGCTTCAACCAGTCGGCCGGCGAGCGCCGGGTCGCCAGCCTGCCCGGCCGGCGCAGCGTGAAGAAGGAGGCGCAGGCCGCCTGGCTGCTGAAGGCCGTCACCTCGATCGATCTCACCACCCTTGCCGGCGACGACACCGCCGGGCGGGTGCGCCGGCTCTGCGCCAAGGCGCGCGCCGCTGCGTCCCGACATTCTCGAAGCCCTCGGCATGGCCGACCGGCGGATCACCACCGGCGCGATCTGCGTCTACCACCGCTTCGTCGCCACCGCCGTGGAGGCGCTTGCGGGAAGCGGTGTGCCGGTGGCCGCCGTCTCCACCGGCTTTCCCGCCGGGCTGGTGCCCCATGACGTCAAGCTGCGCGAGATCGCGGCGTCGGTGGCCGACGGCGCCGCCGAGATCGACATCGTGATCACCCGCGAACATGTGCTGACCGGCAACTGGCCGGCGCTCTTTGCCGAAATGCGCGACTTTCGCGAGGCCTGCGGCACCGCCCATGTGAAGGCGATCCTTGCCACCGGCGACATCAAGACCCTCGTCAACGTCCAGCGCGCCTCGCTCGTCTGCATGATGGCCGGCGCCGACTTCATCAAGACCTCGACCGGCAAGGAGACGGTGAACGCGACGCCGCTCGTCACGCTTGCCATGATCCGCGCAATCCGCGCCTATCACGACCGCACCGGCATCCTGGTCGGCTACAAGCCGGCCGGCGGCATCTCCACGGCGAAGGCCGTGCTGGAACAGCAGGTCCTGATGCGCGAGGAGCTTGGCCGGCGCTGGCTGGAGCCGGATCTCTTCCGCGTCGGCGCCTCCAGCCTGCTCGCCGACATCGAGCGCCAGCTCGAACACCACGTCACCGGCCGCTATTCGGCCTTCCACCGTCACGCCGCGGGGTGAAGCCGATGAGCGTTGCCAGCCATTTCGACGCCATGTCCTACGCACCCGCCCCGGAATCCGACGCGGAGGCCCGCGCCTTCCTCGCCCGGCACCCGGACGGCTTCGGCCATTTCATCGCCGGCGCCTTTCGTCCGTCCGTGGATGGCGCGCGCTTTCAGACCCATGAGCCGGCGACCGGCAAGCCGCTGGCAACGCTGGCGCTGGGCGGGGCGGCCGATGTGGACGCGGCGGTGATGGCGGCGCGCAAGGCGCAGGGGCCCTGGGCGAAGCTCTCCGGCCATGCCCGCGCCCGCCATCTCTACGCGCTCGCCCGCAGCGTGCAGCGCCACGCAAGGCTGATCGCCGTGCTGGAGGCGATCGACAACGGCAAGCCGCTGCGCGAGACCCGCGACATCGACGTGCCGCTTGCCGCCCGGCATTTCTATCATCACGCCGGCTGGGCGCAGCTGCAGGACCGGGAGTTCGCCGACCATCTGCCGGTCGGTGTCGTCGGCCAGATCATCCCGTGGAACTTTCCCTTCCTGATGCTCGCCTGGAAACTCGCTCCGGCGCTTGCGCTCGGCAACACCGTGGTGCTGAAGCCGGCCGAGCAGACCTCGCTGACCGCCCTGCTGTTTGCCGACCTTGCCGCCGCCGCGGGACTGCCGGCCGGCGTTCTCAACATCGTCACCGGCGCGGCGAGACCGGCGCGCATCTCGCCGCCCACCCGGATGTCGACAAGATCGCCTTCACCGGTTCCACCGAGGTCGGCCGCAGGATCCGCGTCGCCACCGCCGGGTCCGGCAAGGCGCTGACGCTGGAGCTCGGCGGCAAGTCGCCCGTCCTCGTCTTCGACGACGCCGATCTCGACGGCGCGGTGGAAGGGATCGTCGATGCGATCTGGTTCAATCAGGGCGAGGTCTGCTGCGCCGGCGCGCGGCTTCTTGTCCAGGAAGGCATCGCCGAAGCTTTCCTCGGCAAGCTCCGGCGCCGGATGGAGACGCTGCGGGTCGGCCCGCCGCTGGACAAGGGCATCGACATGGGGGCGCTCGTCTCGCCCGAGCAGAAGGCGCGGGTCGAGGGTTTCATCGCCGCCGGCCTTGCCGAGGGCGCCGAGCTGTTCCAGCCGGCGATCGACCTGCCCGCGGAGGGCTGTTTCTTGCCGCCGACCCTGCTCACCGGCGTGCATCCGTCCGCGACCGTGGCGCGCGAGGAGATCTTCGGCCCGGTGCTGGTGGCGATGACCTTCCGCACCCCGGACGAGGCGGTGATGCTGGCCAACAACTGCCGCTACGGGCTGGCCGCCAGCGTCTGGAGCGAGACGATCGGCCTTGCGCTCGATGTCGCGGCGAAGATCGAGGCCGGCGTCGTCTGGGTCAACGCCGCCAACCTGCTCGACGCCGCCGTGCCCTTCGGCGGGCGGAAGGAATCCGGCTTCGGCCGCGAGGGCGGCCGGGCCGGCGCGCTGGAGTATCTGCGGCCGAAGGCCTGGGCGACACGCAAGCTGCGCCTTGCCACCCTGCCGCCGGTGGAGACCGCCGCCGCGACCGGCCCCGTGGTGGTGCCCCCGCTCGACCGCACGGCCAAGCTGTTCATCGCCGGCAAGCAGGCGCGGCCGGACGGCGGCGGCAGCCGCCCTGTCGTCTCTCCGAAGGGCCGGCTTCTCGGCGAGGTCGGTGTCGGCAACCGCAAGGACATCCGCAACGCGGTGGAGGCGGCGCGCAAGGCCGCCGGCTGGGCGACGGCCAGCGCCCATGGCCGCGCGCAGATCCTCTACTATCTGGCCGAAAACCTGTCGGCCCGCGCCTCGAGTTTGCCGACCGGATCGCGGCGATGACGGGGGCGTCGCCGGAGGCGGCCGGCGCGGAGGTGGAGACGGCGATCTCGCGGCTCTTCACATACGGCGCCCTTGCCGACAAATACGACGGCCGCGTCCATGGCGCGCCGCTGCGCGGGCTGGCGCTCGGGCTGCATGAGCCGGTGGGCGTGGTCGGCGTCGTCTGCCCGGACGAGGCGCCGCTGCTTTCCCTCGTCAGCCTGATGGCGCCGCTGGTCGCCATGGGCAACCGGGTGGTGATCGTGCCCTCCGAGCGCCATCCGCTCGCCGCCACCGACTTCTGCCAGGTGCTGGAGAGTTCCGACGTGCCGGACGGCGTCGTCAACCTCGTCACCGGCCCCGCCCGCGACCTTCTGGTGACGCTCGCCGCCCATGACGATGTCGACGCGGTGTGGGCCTTCGGCGCGGCGGAGCTGTCGGAGGCGGCCGAACGGCTCTCGGCCGGCAATCTCAAGCGCACCCTCACCGACGACGGCCGCCTCACCGACTGGTTCGACCCGGCCGCAAGCGAGGGCGAGATCCTGCTGCGCCATGCGGTGGAGGTGAAGAGCGTGTGGATTCCCTACGGGGTGTGAGGGTTCGAGCGGGGCAGCAAGCCCGCCTCAAGCTCGCTGTTGTCCGGTTGACGTGCACGAACACTTTTCAGGTGGTCGCGATGAGGGGAGAACGCCCCGGGATGGCCGACGGGGACACGAGGGTGGCCTGCTGCACAGGGGCTTTCCCTCGCCCTTCGAGACAGCCGCTTTGCGGCTTCCTCAGGGTGAGGGAAAGAGTAATTGCCTGCGATCAAACGAGAAATTTTCCGAAGGCCTCATCCTGAGGAGGCCCGAAGGGCCGTCTCGAAGGACGAGGCCGGGTGCGCAATCCGCATTTCCATGCCCCTTGCAAGACAAAGGGCCGTTTCTGTTCATGGTCTATTGGATGATGCCCGCCTGATCCCGAACAGGACAGCCGCGCCACGGCAGGTCACCTTAGCATCAACCCGCCATTTCAGGGAGATCTTCATGCCCATTTCCGTCGTGATCGCCGGCTCGACCGGCTGGGTCGGCCGCGCGCTGGTGCCGGCGGTGGCCTCCGCCGATGACCTTGCCCTTGCCGCCGCCGTTGCCCCGTCGGCCGCCGGGCGCGATGCCGGCGAGGCGGTCGGGCTTGCCCCTGCGGGCGTGATGATCGCGCGGACGCTCGGCGAGGCTCTCGACGGGCTGCCCGCCGGCGGCGTGGTCGTCGACTACACCCGTCCGGGCGCGGTGATGGGCAACACGCTGCTGGCGCTGTCGCGCGGCTTTCACGTGGTGATCGGCACGTCGGGCCTCGGCGCGGAGGACTATGCCCAGATCGACGCGGCGGCGCAGACCGCCAGGCTCGGCGTGATCGCCGCCGGCAATTTCTCGGTCACGGCGGCATTGATGAAGCGCTTTGCGCTGGAGGCGGCGAAATATGTCGCGACGTGGAGGTGATCGACTACGCCTCGGCGAAGAAGCCGGACGCGCCGTCCGGCACCGCGCGGGAACTCGCCGAAATGCTGTCGGCCGTGCGCCAGCCGGGCACCTCGCGATCCGTGTCCGAGGTGATGGGGCCGCAGGAGACCCGGGGCGCGGCGATCGGCAACGACCGGCCGGTGCAGGTGCATGCGCTGCGCCTGCCGTCCTTCGTTCTGTCCTGCGAAGCGATCTTCGGCGCACCCGACGAGCGGCTGACGATCCGCCATGACGCGGGATCGTCGGCCATGCCCTATGTCGCCGGCACGCTGCTGGCGGTCCGCCGCGTCGGCGAGGCCACCGGCCTGCGCCGCGGACTGGACGGGCTGCTGGACTGAGCCCTGCGGTGTGCCGCGAGATCAGTAGTCCGACAGCTTGATGTCGGGGCTGTAGTCGCCCGGAACGTCCTTCACCACCGGCTGGCCGCAGATCACCCGGCCCTGCACGGGATCGAAGGTCAGCGTCGCCGGGCCGGCGAGGTCCCAGCCGTTGCTCAGTGCCTGCGAGACGCGGTGGCAGAAGGCGGAATCGTCGGGTCCGGTCATGTAGCGGTAGAGTTTCATCATCGTCTCCGGGAGGGCTGCGACTGTCGCGGACCGCTCCCCATCGTGGCTGCCAGCGGACGGCCATCGCGCGGCCGTCCCCGGTGTCATTGCGCGTTTGTCCCGCAAATCCGCGGGCATTTCAACGGGCTTCTGCGCGGTGCGAACGAAGGCCGGCCGCGTCCCGGGGGAGGACGCGGCCGGCGGAGGCAGGGCGGCCGGGGCGGAGGCCGCGCCCGCGACGGGAGGGTCGGGTCCTCCCGAAGCGATCAGGCGATCCGGATCACGCCGCCTTGGCGGACAGCGCGAGGAAGCGGGCCATGCCGTCGCGCTCGACCTGGACGAGAACCGGCTTCTTGTCCGTCTTCGCCGCGCCGAGCAGCTTCACCGCATCTTCGACGCTGTCGACCTTGCGGTTGCCGATCTTGAGGATCACGTCGCCGGCGCGCACGCCCTGCTCTTCGGCCGGCGAGCCGGGCTCCACCTGCATCACCACCGCGCCGCGATCGTTCGACAGCTCCAGCTCTTCGGCGACCCCGGGGGTGATCGGACCGAGCGCAAGGCCGAAGGACCCGGCGTCGGCCTCGTCGCTTTCGCCGCGTCCGCGGTCTGCGCCGCAGGCGATGTGCCGACGTCGACCGAGAGCGTCATCGCCCTGCCGTCGCGGGTCACCTCGAGCTCGGTCTTCGAGCCGGGCTCGACGTTGGCGACGAGACGGGCCACATCGCGGAACTGCTCGACCGGCTTGCCGCCGACCGAGGTGATCACGTCGCCGGGCTCGACGCCGGCTTCGGCCGCCGGGCTGCCGCCGTTGACCGAGGAGACCAGCGCGCCCTTTTCACCGGGAAGGCCGAGGCTCTCGGCGATATCCTTCGTCACCGGCTGGATCGCGACCCCGAGCCAGCCGCGCGAGACGCCGCCGTGGTCGCGGATCTCGTCGACGATCGGCCGGGCCAGCGTCGCCGGGATGGCAAAGCCGATGCCGACCGAGCCGCCGGACGGCGAGAAGATCGCGGTGTTGATGCCGATGACGTTGCCGTCCATGTCGAACAGCGGGCCGCCGGAGTTGCCCTTGTTGATCGCCGCGTCGGTCTGGATGTAGTCGTCGAAGGGGCCCGAATGGATGTCGCGGCCGCGCGCCGAGACGATGCCGGCCGTGACCGTGCCGCCGAGGCCGAAGGGATTGCCGACGGCCATCACCGCCTCGCCGACCTTGATCTCGCGGGAATCGGCGAAGGGCACCGCGGGCAGCGGCGTGTCGCTCTCCACCTTCAGCACGGCGATGTCGGTCTTCTCGTCCTTGCCGACGAGCCTGGCCGGCAGGGTGGTGCCGTCCTGCAGCGTCACCTTGATGTCGGTCGCCGCGCCGACCACGTGGTTGTTGGTCACCACGTAGCCCGAGGAATCGATGATGAAGCCCGAGCCGAGGGCGTTCTCGGTCTGCTCGCGGCCGTTGCCGGGACCGCGCTGGCCGCGGAACTGCTTGAAGAACTCGTCGAAGGGCGTGCCCTGGGGCAGGTCCCGCATGTCGAAGCCGGCCTGGGCGACCTTCTGGGTGGTCGAGACGTTGACCACCGCCGGCAGCACCTTCTCGGCGAGCGCCGAGAAGTCGACGCCCGGCAGCGCGGCGGCGGCGGGCGTCGTCGCCGGCAGGATCGCCGGGGCGACGAGCGCGGTGGACATCAGGCAGGCGGCGGCGATGGCGGCGATGCGGCCCCGGATCGGCGTCTTCTTCGTGTCGGTCATGGCATGCTCCTGTTGCGGATGTTGCCTCGCCGGGTGCGAGGCGTTGACGACAGGAAGCGCCTTTCGCGATCACGCCGGCATCGACAGGAGATTGATTCTTCCCAATGTTGCGGACGGCCTGCGGAAGGGCGCACCGTGCGATGACAACCGGGACAAGGCCCCCGCCGCCGGCGGGCCGGCAGCAACGGAGACGACCAGACGATGAAGATCCTCGTGATCGAGGACGACGGCGAGACCGCGGACTATGTGGCGCGCGGGCTGAAGCAGCAGGGCCATACGGTCGACGTCGCCCGCACCGGGCGCGACGGCCTGTTCCTGGCCGCCGGCGAGGCCTACGACCTCCTGATCGTCGACCGCATGCTGCCCGGCGTCGACGGCCTGAAGATCGTGCACACCGTGCGCGGCGCCGGCGAGGCCGCGCCGATCCTGATGCTCACCACCATGGGCAGCCTCGACGACCGGGTGGAGGGGCTGGAGGCCGGCGCCGACGACTATCTGGTCAAGCCCTTCGCCTTTGCCGAGCTCAACGCCCGGGTCAACGCGCTCGCCCGCCGCGCCGCCCGGCCGATGCGCGAGAGCCTCCTGCGCGTGCATGATCTCGAGGTCGACTGCCTCGCCCGCAAGGTCACCCGGGCCGGGCGGCTGATCGACTTGCAGAACCAGGAATACAAGCTGCTGGAGTATCTGATGCGCCACGCCGGCGAGGTGGTGACGCGCACCATGCTGCTCGAAAACGTCTGGGACTTCCACTTCGACCCGAAGACCAACATCGTCGAGACCCACATGAGCCGGCTGCGCGGCAAGGTCGACCGGGGCTTCGACGCCGAACTGATCCACACCCTGCGCGGAGCCGGCTATGTCCTTCGCGCGCCCGCGTGACCTCGTCCGCACCACCAGCTTCCGCATCGCCCTCGGCTATTCGGTGGTGTTCCTCGCCTCGATCGCGCTGATCGGCCTTGCGGTCCACTATATCGCCGTGGAGAGCGCGCGGACCGAACTGCGGGCCTTTGCCGCCGGCGAGGTCGGCCGGCTGGCCGAGGTCCACGACCGCTTCGGCATCCCCGGCCTCGTCGCCGCCGCCGTCGACGACACCAAGGCGCCCGAGGGCGTCGATCCCTTGCGGGTGCTGGTGGTGGACGCGCGCGGCCGGATCCTCACCGGCAGCCTGCCGCCGCTGATGCCGCGCGAGGACGGCCCGTTCCTGCTCGACCGCCGCGACGGCTCGCTGTCGATCCTCGCGTCGGCCGGCTGCTGTCCGACGGCACCTATCTTGCCGCCGGGCAGAGCGACGCGGCGCTCAGGCGCACCAGCCGGGCGATCGTCAACGCCTTCCTGATCGGCGGCTCGCTCGCCGCCCTGCTCGCGCTGGTCGGCGCCGTCGTCACCGCCCGGGCCGTGCTCGGCCGCATCGCCCGGATCGACGCCACCACCCGCGCCATCGTCGCCGGCGACCTCTCGGCCCGGGTGCCGGGACGGGGCACCGACGACGAGCTCGACCGGCTGACGTCGGGCATCAACGACATGCTCGACCGGCTGCAGACGCTGATGGTCGACCTGAAGCGGGTGACGACCGACGTGGCCCATGACCTGCGGACCCCGCTCGCCCGGCTGCGCCAGAAGCTGGAGAGCGCGCGCGAGGAGGCAACCGGGGTTGCCGACTATGCGGCCGTGACCGACGAGGCGGTCGCCGAGGTCGACCGCCTGCTCGGCATCTTCACCGCCCTGATGCGGATCGCGGAGATCGAGGCGCGGGCCCGGCGCAGCGCCTTTGCCGCCGTCGATCTCTCCACCCTCGCCGCCGACATGGCCGAGGTCTACGAGCCCGTGGCCGAGGAGACCGGCCACCACCTTGCCCTCCGCATCGAGCCCCACGTCGGCAT
Source organism: Methylobrevis pamukkalensis (assembly GCF_001720135.1). Classification (GTDB taxonomy): domain Bacteria; phylum Pseudomonadota; class Alphaproteobacteria; order Rhizobiales; family Pleomorphomonadaceae; genus Methylobrevis; species Methylobrevis pamukkalensis. The sequence continues at coordinate 13,900 of NZ_MCRJ01000047.1, read as the reverse complement.
CGTCGGCGACCGCGCCCTCGTGCAGCAGATCCTTGCCAATCTCGTGGAAAACGCCCTGCGCCATACCCCCGCCGGCACGACCGTGACCGTGGAGGTGACGACGCGCGGCGGGCGTCCGGTGCTGGGGGTGGCCGACGACGGGCCGGGGGTGCCGGCGGACATGCGCGAGGAGGTGCAGAAGCCGTTCCGGCGCCTCGAGACCGCGCGCAGCACCAGCGGCAGCGGCCTCGGCCTTGCCCTCGTCAAGGCGGTGGCCACCCTGCACGAGGCCGACCTGCTGCTCGGCGACGGCGCGCCGGGGCTGCGGGCCGAGATCGTGTTTCCGGAACCGGCGTCCCGTCCGGGCGCGGCGGACCAGCCGGCCGGGTCCAGACCCGCGCCGTGAGCGCTCCGGCCGCAATCCCGGCGCGTGGCCCCCCAACTTATGTGCGAATTCACGAAAATTTGATGGAACCATGCGAGGGGTTTCAGCGATGCACCCATTGCCTGCACGAGGCAACCTGCCTTCAGTTTCGGCCGACCGGCTTTCCGGATGGCCCCATTTCCCCGTCGCCCTTTTCATATCGATGATCGGAACCCGATGAAAAAGTCCCTGCTCGCCCTCGGCATCCTGGCCCCGCTCGCGCTGGCCGCCTGCGTGACCGCCCCGCAGCTGCCGCCGTCCTCCACCCGGATCGCCGTGGTCGAGGCGCAGAAGAAGGACATCGCCATCAACCGCAACCGCGGGATGATCTCCTACGAGGAGGCCGCGCGCCGCCAGTTCGCAATCGAGCAGGCGAGCTATGCGCTGCGCCCGAGCGAGATCCGCTTCTGGAACGAGGCGATCGCGACCGCCCGCATGGCCGACGAGGGCCGGATTTCCAAGCAGGAATACCAGCGCCGCATCCAGATCGCCTACGCCCGCGACGTCGGTGCGTGAGCGCTGACGGAGTGACCCTGACAGCGGAGCGCCATGAAAAAGGGGTCGGCAGTGCCGGCCCCTTTCTCGTTTGCTCTGCTCTTTCAGCGCCTTGCCTGACGCCGATGCCTCACCTGAAGCCGGCGCCTTCCTTGATGAACGTGCCGCCGCGCAGTTCGGCCACGGCCTGCTGCAGCTCCTCGCGGGTGTTCATCACGATCGGCCCGTACCAGGCGACCGGCTCCTTCAGCGGCGCGCCCGAGATCAGCAGGAAGCGGATGCCCCGCTCGCCGGCCTCGACCACCACCTCGTCGCCGGCGCCGAACACCACCAGCGTGCGGTTGCCGGTCTCGTCGCGGATGTGGATCTCCTCGCCGCCGATCTCCTTCTCGGTGAGGATGCCCACGGGCCGGGCCGCATCGCGGAAATTGCCCGAGCCCTCGAACACATAGGCAAAGGCGGTGCGCCTTGTGTCGACCTTGAAGCGCTTGCGCCGGCCGGGCGGCACGAAGATGTCGAGATACTGCGGATCGGCGGCGATGCCGTCGACCGGGCCCTTCCTGCCCCAGAACTCGCCGACCACCACGCGCACCGTGGTGCCGTCGTCGTCGATGATTTCCGGGATCTCGCCGGCCTTGACGTCCTGATAGCGGGGCTTCGTCATCTTCAGGTCGCGCGGCAGGTTCGCCCACAGCTGGAAGCCGTGCATCCGGCCGGCCGCGTCGCCCTTCGGCATCTCCTGATGCATGATGCCGCTGCCGGCGGTCATCCACTGCACGTCGCCGGCGCCCAGCGTGCCGCGGTTGCCGAGCTGTCGCCATGGGCAACCGTGCCGGCCAGCACATAGGTAATGGTCTCGATGCCGCGATGGGGATGCCAGGGAAAGCCGCCGGCATAGGCGCGCGGATCATCGTTGCGGAAATCGTCCATCATCAGGAAGGGATCGGTGAGATCCGTGTTCCCGAAGCCGAAGACGCGCTGCAGCTCGACGCCGGCGCCCTCCACATGCGGCGTGGTGCCGGAGATCTGCTTGACCGGACGGATCGACATCTCGTCACTCCCGCGCGGGTGCCGCGTCCTCCGGAGGGAAGATGCCGCCGCCGCGCCGTTCTGGGTTGGTGACGGGAATATCGCCCCGGCACGCCCGCGATGCAAAGGGGGGCGAAACGGACAGACTGTTCACCGGAGGGCAACAGTGGTGCGTGGTGCGGGGCCCGGACCATGCGCATGCGCCACCGCGTGAGCGCGGGCCGCAGTCCCGGCGTCCGCACTGACCGCGCAGTCACCGCTGACGGGCACCCAGGAGGTGACGTTCTGGTTCATCCGGCATTCGGCTATCACCATTCGATCGCCGCGCGGCAGGCAGACCTTGGCGCCGAGCTGCCACTCCGTGCCGGAAAAGCGGCAGGTGCAGTCGGCGCGGGCCGGGACGGGGAACGCCCCGGCGAACACCGGGACGGTCAGGAGCAGGAGAGAGAGGTGCGGCAGGCGTCGGGCGATCATGGGCGCGCTCCGGACGGGGAGGACCTTGCGGGTCACGTCAGCATCCAGTCTACGCCTCCCCGCGGCCTTGCGACAGATGTCCCGGCGAATCGGGGGCGCGCTATCGATCCCGTCCCCTCCTCCGTCTCTGCCGGGTCGAGCCCGCGAGGACGCAGGAGAGGCCGGCGGTTCACCGCCAGCCCCATTTCACGTGCCGGGGCCGGAAAGCAGGGGCCGATCAGTGCCCGCCGTCAGCGCCAGACGGTGCGGCAATTCTGGACGCGGGTCTTGACCACCTTCAGCACCCGGCCGCGATGGTCGACGACCTTGCGCACCTGCCAGTCGGGCGAGCAGACCTTGACCGCGCGCGGCGCCGGGCGCCAGTGGCGGCGGGCGTCGACCACCGGCTGCCAGCGATACGGGCCACGGTAGGCGGGGGCATGGCCGTAGCCGGGGCCATAGCCGTTGGCGATCGTGACCGAGAACTCGGCCGCCGACGCGTTGGCGGGCGCGGTGACGGCAGCGCCGGTGCCGATGACGAGGGCAAGGACGGCGGAGGCGAGGGTGCGGGCGAACATGGGCGTTGTCCTTTCGGCAGATCGGGCTCCGGAGCCCCCGGCTCCGGTCTCACCCGGGGAAGCGGCGCGCCGCGCCCTTCCGATGCTCCGGTTCTAGCTCCCCTGCCCTGAACGACCGCTGAGACCGCCATTCATTCGCCGTTCAGCAATTTGCGAAAGGCTGGCGCGGACCGGTGACCGGCCGCGCCCTTGCGGCCGACGCCTTCCCTACCCGGTCCCGAGGAGACGCCATGGCCCCGTCCGATGCCCTGCTCGTGACCATGACCCCGGCGATGGCGGCGGCAGTGGACGGCTGGCTGCAGTCGCTTGCCGGCGTGCGGCGGATGTCGCCGAAGACCGTCGAGGCCTATGCCCGCGACGTGCGCCAGTTCATGGCCTTCCTGACCGCCCATCTCGGCGCGCCGCCGCGCCCGGAGGATCTCGCCGGATTGCGACCGGCCGATTTTCGCGCCTTTCTCGCCCGAAGGCGCCGCGACGGCGTCGGCCCGACCACCCTTGCCCGGCAGATGGCCGGCGTGCGCTCGATGATCCGCCATCTGGAACGCGGCGGCGGCACGTCCTCGGCGGCGGCCACGGCGATCCGCACGCCGAAACGGCCGGACCGGCTGCCCAAGCCCTTGGCGGCGAAGGACGCGCTCGACGTGATCGACACCGCCGAGACGTTGGCCGACGAGCCGTGGGTCGCCGCCCGCGACCGGGCGGTGCTGGCGCTGCTCTACGGCGCGGGCCTGCGCGTCGGCGAGGCGGTGGCCCTCGACCGGTCGGATCTGGCCGATCTGACCGCGGGCACGCTGCGGGTGACCGGCAAGGGCGGCAAGACCCGGATCGTGCCGGTGCTGCCGATGGTGGCGCGGGCGGTCGCCGACTATGTGGCGCTCTGCCCGTGGCAGCCGGGGCCGGAGGGACCGCTGTTCCTCGGGGTCAAGGGCGGCCGGCTCGGGGCGCGGATCGTGCAGCTGCTGATGGAGCGGATGCGCGGCGCGCTCGGCCTGCCGGCAACGGCAACGCCGCATGCCCTGCGCCATTCGTTTGCCACCCATCTGCTGGGCCGCGGCGGGGATCTGCGCACCATCCAGGAATTGCTCGGCCACGCCAGCCTGTCGACGACCCAGGTCTATACCGGCGTCGACGCCGCCCGCCTGCTCGAGGTCTACGAGCGCGCCCATCCGCGTGCCTGAAGCCTTCGCTTTCTTTCCGTCCCGGCTGCGGTTCCCTCCGCCGGGACGGAGCCGGACCAATCCCTCACCCCAGCGGCAGGGGCGCGGCCAGCAGGACGGACACGCCGTTGTCCTTGAACACGGCGGCAAGATCGGGGGCCGGAGGCGCCTCGGTGACGACGGCATCGATTTCGTCGAGGCCGCAGACCCGCACCAGCGCGGTGCGGCCGAACTTGCTGGAATCGGTGACGATGATCCGGTTCTCGCCGCGCTTCAGCACCTCGCGGGCGAACTCCGCCTCCTCGTAGTCGAAGTCCATCGCGCCGGCCTCGCTGTCGATCGCGGCGATGGTGATGATCGCGTGGCGGACGCTGAAGCGGCGCACGAATTCGACCGCAGCCGTGCCGAAGGCGGCGCCGTTGTCGGCGCGCAGCTCGCCGCCGGCCATGTAGACCCGGTTGCCGTTCACGGTCGCCAGCGTGCGGGCGATGTCGGAGGAGTTGGTGATCACGGTCAGGTCGTGCTTGGCGAGCAGGGCACGGGCGACGAAGCTGGTGGTGGTGCCGGTGTCGAGCATCAGCGTGTCGCCATCGGCGACGAGATCGGCGAGACGCCGGGCGATCGCGCGCTTGGCCTCGGCATGATCGCGCATCCGCCGCTCGAAGGGCACCTCGCCCGGCCGCTCCGGCAGGGAGACGGCGCCGTGCATCTTGACGATCAGGCCTTCGAGCGCGAGCGGCTTCACGTCGCGCCGGATCGTCTCCAGCGAGACGGCGAGGCGCTCGGCAAGGTCGGCCACCGTCGCCGTGCCCGTTTCGTGCAGGATGCGCAGGATTTCAGAATGGCGCTTGGAAGGCCGCAACCGTCACGCTCCCGTGTCGCTGGAAGGATCCGGCCGCTGTCCCTGGACAGACCGGGCCGGACGAAGACATACGCCCGCAAGCGAATGGCGGATGCATACGAGGATGCCCGCGCAATTGCGAGCCGCAGCATCTGACCACGGCGGCGGCCCCCCGGCAACCGTTCACCGGATACAGCCATCGCGGCGGTCCACGACTTTCTTGTATCCGGAATCGCGATCAGAACGGCTGGCGGGCGCGGATGGCCGCCGTCAGCGTGCCCTCGTCGAGATAGTCGAGCTCGCCGCCGACGGGCACGCCATGGGCGAGGCGCGACACCCGGATGCCGAAGCCCTGCAGGCGGTCGGTGACATAGTGGGCGGTCGTCTGGCCGTCGACGGTGGCGTTGACCGCGAGAATCACCTCGCGCACCTCGCCTTGCGCGGCGCGCTCGACGAGGCCGGCGATGTCGAGGTCATCCGGACCGATGCCGTCGAGCGGCGACAGGGTGCCGCCCAGCACGTGGTAGAGCGCGTCGATCGCCCCGGCCCTCTCCAGCGCCCAGAGATCGGCGACATCCTCCACCACGACGATCACCGAGCGGTCGCGCTGCGGATCGGTGCAGACGGCGCAGGGATCGGCGGTGTCGACGTTGCCGCAGCAGCTGCAGGTCGTCACCTTCTGTGCCGCCACCGCCATCGCCTCGGCAAGCGGGATCAGCAGCTGGTCGCGCTTCTTGACGAGCTGCAGCGCCGCCCGGCGGGCCGAGCGGGGACCGAGACCCGGCAGCCGGGCGAGAAGCTGGATCAGACGCTCGATCTCGGGGCCGGTGACGCGGCGCGACATGGCGGGACGGTATCCGGAAGACGGGAAACAGGGAGTGTGCGGCGGCGCGCGGAATGCGCCACCTTGCGGAGAGGGAACCGGACGGCCCGGGCCGATCAGAACGGCAGCTTGAACCCGGCCGGCAGCGACAGGCCGCCCGTGACCTGCTGCATCTTCTCGGCGATCGCCGCGTCGAGCTTGATCCGGGCGTCGTTGTGGGCGGCAACCACCAGATCCTCGAGGATCTCCGCCTCCTCCGCGTTGAGCAGCGAGGGGTCGATCGAGATTGCCCGGAGCTCGCCCTTGCCGGCCAGCCGCACCGACACGAGGCCGGCGCCGGAGGCGCCCGTCACCTCGATGCGGGAAATGTCGTCCTGGGCCTCGGCCATCCTGGCCTGCAGCTCCTGCGCCTGCTTCATCATCTTGCCGAGATCGCCGAACATCGCCCGTGCCTCCTCGCGTCGTTGGATTTCGCGAACCGCCGGGCGCGCCCGCCCTCGGTCCCGCTGCTGATGGTGCCGGAGGTCGCCCGGCCTCGTGAAGAGATAGGGCTTCGGCGATCCGAATGCGAGATTGCCGGCGATGTTGCGGCTCTTCCACGCTACGGGACCGACGCTTGTGGGCTCTCGATAGCCGAAGCCCGGCGCGGGGTCCACCCGGGCCGGTCAGTCGTCCTCGAAGGGCTCGCCGAAGGCGGCGTCGAGATCATAGGCGTCCGGGTCGAAGGGCACGTCGTCGAAGGGGGCCGGCGCGCCATCCGCAGCCGTGTCGCCCTCGCCGAGGCGCACGTCGACGATCTCTGCACCGGGAAAGCGCGCGAGAATCGCGGCCACGGCCGGGTCGGCGCGGGCATCGTCGACGAGGCTGCGCCTCTTGGCGTCCTTGGTCTCCTGAAGGGTCGCGGCGCCCTCGTCGCGGGAGACGGCGACGATCCAGCGCCGGCCGGTCCATTCGGTCAGCTTGCGGCCGAGATCGCCGGAGAGATTGGGATTGGCGTCGCGGGTCGGGTTGATCTCGATCCGGCCGTCCTCGAAGCGGACGAGGCGCACGTGGCGTTCGAGCTGGAGCTTGAGACCGATGTCGCGCCGGGCGGCGACCAGCTCCACCACCGCCTCGAAGCTCGACAGCTCCATCGCCGGCCGCTGCGGCTCGGCGCGGGCCGACGGATCGGGGGCGACCGTCATCCGCGCCGGTTCGGAGGAGCGCACGGACGGCGCCGCGCCGGAGCCGCCGGCCACCGTGAGCCGGGCCGCCGGGCCATTGCCATTGCCGCCGCCACGCGGGGCAGACCCGGCCGAGGAGGCCTGAGCCCCGCCGCCTGCCGGTCCGCCTGCGGACGACCCACTGGCCGAAGCCCCGCCCGCGGGCGCGCCCCCCGGTTCGCCGAGCATCTTCAGCGCCTCGTCGAGGGTCGCAGGTCGGCGGCATAGGCAAGGCGCACCAGCACCATCTCGGCCGCCGGCAGCGGACGCGGCGCGGTCTCGACCTCCTTGATGCCCTTGAGCAGCAGTTGCCAGGCCCGCGACAGCACGCGGATCGACAGGCCCTCGGCAAAGCTCCGGCCGCGCGCGCGCTCGGCCTCCGACAGCGCCGGATCGGCGGCGGCGGAGGGAACCAGCTTCAGCCTGGTGACGAGATGGACGAAGGCGGCGAGATCGGACAGGACCACCGCCGGATCGGCGCCGGTGTCATACTGGTCGGCCAGCTCGCGCATGGCGCCGGCGACGTCGCCCTTCATCACCATCTCGAACAGGTCGATGATCCGCGCCCGGTCGGCGAGGCCCAGCATCGCCCGCAGGGTCTCGGCGTCGACCGCGCCGGCGCCGTGGGCGATCGCCTGGTCGAGGATGGTGAGGCAGTCGCGGACGGAGCCTTCGCCGGCCCGGGCGATCAGCGCCAGCGCCTCGTCGTCGATCGCCACCTTCTCGGCGGCGGCGATCCGGCGCAGATGGCCGACGAGCAGGCCGGCGTCGACACGGCGCAGGTCGAAGCGCTGGCAGCGCGACAGCACCGTGATCGGCACCTTGCGGATTTCCGTGGTGGCGAAGATGAATTTCACATGCTCGGGCGGCTCTTCCAGCGTCTTCAGCAGCGCGTTGAACGCCGCCGTCGAGAGCATGTGCACCTCGTCGATGATGTAGACCTTGTAGCGCGCCGACACCGGCTTGTAGCGGGCGGCATCGGTGATCTCGCGGATGTCGCCGACGCCGGTGTGCGAAGCGGCATCCATCTCGATCACGTCGACATGGCGGCCTTCCATGATCGCCTGGCAATGCTCGCCGAGCTCGCTGAGCGCGACGCTCGGCCGATCGACCTTGCCGGGGATCGAATAGTTGAGCGCGCGGGCGAGAATGCGGGCGGTGGTGGTCTTGCCGACGCCGCGCACGCCGGTCAGCATCCACGCCTGGGCGATGCGCCCGGTCTCGAAGGCGTTGCCGAGGGTGCGCACCATGGCGCCGTGGCCGATGAGGTCGTCGAAACTGGCGGGGCGGTATTTTCGCGCGAGCACGCGGTAGCCGGCGGCCTTGGCCGGCGCGCCCGAGGGCGCGGTCGCGGGAAGGCCGAGGTCGAAGCCCGGGCCGGACCCGTCCGTCGCCGCCGTGCTGTCCGTGCTGCCGGTCGTGTCGGACATGAGCCCTCGTTTCGCAATGCGCCGGCCGCGCCCCTTCAGGGCGGGCGGCGAAGACCGGTGCGGACGGCGGGAAGGTGGGAGGCTGACACGTGACCCGAGCCAGGGCTCGTTGGGGCTGCTTCCTTCCGGACCTGACCCGGTTGGCGAGTGGCACGTCCACCGCCAACCTCCCGCCCCCTCATATCACGATCACGGGGAGCCAATGCAAGTGCTGATTCCGGGAAGCGCAGCGTCGGTCTGCAACCCGCAGCCGGCTACGGTCCACCATCCCGGAGGCCGCTGCGGAGGATCGGCCTCTCCTCCCTCTTGCCTGCCGGCCGCCGGCGGGGCAGACCATGCAGCGGGAGGAGACCCCGCATGCTGAAAACCCTCGATCCGATCCTGAATGCCGACGTGCTCCACGCGCTCGCGTCCATGGGCCACGGCGACACGCTGGCGCTCGTCGACACCAATTTCCCCGCCGCCTCGGTGGCGAGCCACACCGTCCTTGGCCATCCGCTTGAGATCGGCAACGTCTCGGCGCCGCGGGCGATGCGGGCGATCCTGTCGCTGCTGCCGCTCGACACGCCGCTGCAGCCCTCGGTCGGACGCATGGAGGTGATGGCCGCGCCGGATGTGCTGCCAGAAGTTCAGCGCGAGGTGCAGGCCGAGGTGGACGCCGCCGAAGGCCGCAGCGCACCGCTCTACGGCATCGAACGCTTTGCCTTCTATGAGGCCGCAAGGAGCGCCTTCTGCGTGGTCCGCACCGGCGAGACCCGCTTCTACGGCTGTTTCCTGCTCACCAAGGGGGTGATTGCCCCGACTTCGGAGGGATCCGCGTGACCGCCGCAACCGTCGCCATCCTCGGCATCTTCGTCGCCGACACCGCCTACATGGCTTCGCGCCTGCCGAAGATCGGCGAGACGCTGATCGGCTCCGGCTTCGTGATCGGGCCGGGGGGCAAGGGCTCCAACCAGGCGGTGGCCGCCGCCCGCGCCGGGGCCAAGGTCGCCTTCCTGTCGAAGATCGGCAAGGACACCTTCGGCGACCTCGCGCTCGCCACCTGGGGCGCCGAGGGCATCGAACCGAAGGTCGCGGTCTCGCAGACCGACGGCACCGGCGCCGCCTTCATCTTCGTCAACCCGCAGACCGGCGAGAATGCGATCATCGTCTATCCGGGCGCGGCCGGCACCCTCGGCCCGGCCGATGTGGAGGCGGAGGCGGCGACGATCCGCGCGGCGAAGGTGTTCGTGACCCAGCTGGAGCAGCCGCTGCCGGCGGCCGAGCGCGGGCTGGAGATCGCGAAGGCCGCCGGGGTGACGGCGATCCTCAACCCGGCGCCGGCCTTTCCGCTCCCCGACACGATCTGGCCGCTCTGCGACTATGTCTGTCCGAACGAGACCGAGGCGGCGATGCTGACCGGCATCGATCCCGACAGCGACGACGCGGCCCGCGCGGCCGGCGACGCGCTGCTGGCGCGCGGCGCCGGCTGCGCGCTGATCACGCTGGGCGCCCGCGGCGTGCTCTACCACACGGCCGCAACGTCGGTGGTGGTGCCGGCGATGACGGGGATCACGGCGATCGACACCACGGGTGCCGGCGACGCCTTCGTCGGCGGCTTCTCGGCGGCGCTGGCCGAAGGGCGCGATCCGGTCGCCGCCGTGCGCTTCGGCTGCGCCACGGCGGGCCTCTCGGTCACGCGCAAGGGCGCGGCGGCGGCGATGCCGTCGCGGGCCGAGATCGATGCGCTGCTGGACAAGGCCGGCTGACGGTGCCCTGCTGAAGGTGGGGCGCCGGGTCATTCCCGGCGCCGGCCCGCTCACATGTGGATCGCGCGCTTGTCGACGGCGAGCGCCGCCTCCTTGACCGCTTCCGACATCGTCGGATGGGCGTGGCAGGTGCGGGCGAGATCTTCCGACGAGCCGCCGAATTCCATCAGCACCGCCGCCTCGTGGATCATCTCGCCGGCGCCGGCGCCGAGGATGTGCACGCCGAGCACGCGGTCGGTCTGCGCATCGGCCAGCACCTTCACGAGGCCGTCGCTCTTCAGCGCGGCGCGGGCGCGGCCGTTGGCCGAGAACGGGAACTTGCCGACGTTGTAGGCAACGCCCGCCGCCTTCAGCTCTTCCTCGGTCTTTCCGACCGAGGCGACCTCGGGCATCGTGTAGACCACGCCGGGGATCACGTCGTAGTTGACGTGGCCCGCCTTGCCGGCGAGCAGCTCGGCGAGCGCCATGCCCTCGTCCTCGGCCTTGTGGGCGAGCATCGGCCCGGCGATCACGTCGCCGATGGCATAGATGCCGTCGACCGAGGTCTTGTAGTGGCCGTCGGTCTCGACCCGGCCGCGCGCATCGCGGGCAACCCCGATCTCGTCGAGGCCGAGACCGTCGGTGTAGGCCTTGCGGCCGACCGCGCAGAGCACGACGTCGGCTTCGATGGTCTCGGCGGCACCGCCCGCGACCGGCTCGAAGACGAGGCTCGCGCCCTCGGCCCCAGGGGTCACCCCGGTGACCTTTGCGCCGAGCCGGAAGTCGAAGCCCTGCTTGGCGAGAATCCGCTGGAACTGCTTGGCGATCTCGGCGTCCATGCCCGGCAGGATGCGGTCGAGATATTCGACGACGGTGACCCTGGCGCCGAGCCGGGCCCAGACCGAGCCGAGTTCCAGGCCGATCACGCCGGCGCCGATCACCACCAGATGGCGCGGCACCTTCTCCAGCGCGATCGCGCCGGTGGAGGAAACCACCGTCTTCTCGTCGATCGTGACCCCCGGCAGGGTGGCGACGTCCGAGCCGGTGGCGATCACGATCGCCCTGGCCTCGAGCACGCTCTTTGTGCCGTCCTCGGCCGTGACCTCGACCTTGCCGGGGCCAAGAATCCTGCCGGTCCCGCGATGGGGTTCGATCTTGTTCTTCTTCAGGAGGAAGCCGACGCCGTCGACGTTGCTCTTCACCGTCGCGTCCTTGTGGCCCATCATGCCCGGCAGGTCGAGCTCGGGCGTGCCGACCCGGATGCCGAGTTTTGCGAACGCATGGCCGGCCTCCTCGAACATCTCCGAGGCGTGCAGCAGCGCCTTCGAGGGGATGCAGCCGACGTTGAGGCAGGTGCCGCCGTGGGTCGCGCGCTTCTCGACGACCGCCACCTTCAGGCCGAGCTGGGCGGCGCGGATCGCGCAGACATAGCCGCCGGGGCCGGTGCCGATGACGATCAGATCATATCCGGACATCTGTGCCTCGCTGTCTTCGTGTCTTGAATGAAAAGGGTCGGGGCCTGCGGGAGTGTGCCGAAGATCCGGTCACGGCACCACGGACCTGCCGCCCGAAATGTCGAGAATGGCGCCGGTGGAGTAGGACGCCGCGTCGGAGAGAAGCCACAGGATCGCCCGGGCCACCTCGTCCGCCGTGCCCGCCCGCCGCATCGGCAGCTCCGGGCCGAGGCGCGCGACCCGGTCGGGCTGGCCGCCGGAGGCGTGGATGTCGGTGTCGATGATGCCGGGACGCACGGCGTTGACGCGGATGCCCTCGCCCGCGACCTCTTTCGCAAGACCGACCGTGAAGGTGTCGATCGCCCCCTTGGCCGCGGCATAGTCCACGAAGAGGCCGGGGCTGCCGAGCTTGGCCGCCGCCGAGGAGACGTTGACGATCGCCCCGCCGGCGCCGCCCGAGCGCTGCGACATCCGTCGCACGGCCTCCCGTGCGCAGAGCATCGAGCCGAGCACGTTGACGCGGAACATCCGCTCGATGCGGGCGGCCGACATGTCCTCGACCCGGGCGGCGACATCGACGACGCCGGCATTGTTGACGAGGCCCTTCAGCACGCCGTGGCCGTCGGCATGGGCGAAGATCGCCTGGACGTCCTCCTCGGAGCCGACGTCGCCGCGCACCGCCGAGGCACGGCCCCCGGCCGCAACGATGTCGCCGACCACGTCCGCCGCCGCCGCCGCGTCACGCGCATAATTGACGACCACATGCCAGCCGGCGGCGCCGGCAAGCCGCGCCGTCGCCGCGCCGATGCCGCGGCTTGCGCCGGTGACGAGGAGAACGGGCGCCGCCATCGCTCAGCCTGCCAGCATGAGGCGGTGGATTTCCGCCTGACGTTCGCACTCGCGGCGCAGGTTGTCCGCACCGAAGTCGATGTCATGGCCGTCGCCGGTTCGCCAGGTGACGTGATGGCCGAATTCGTCGACCGTGAAATCCGAAAAATGCTCGGGATCCTGAAGCCAGGTGAAGATCTTTCCCCGGGCGATCCACGGCCGCAGATCGACGACGCCGACATAGCCGTCGAGGAAGTCGAGCCTGAGGACGCCGTGCATCACGGCACTGGCCTGCGCTAGTCGAGGGAGTGTCTTCATTCGATCGGCCCCACGATCCCATGTGCCACCGAAATCTCGAAGGCACGTCGCAACTGGTGCTGGTGTTGCCGCGCCCAGGCCAGAACCTTGCGCCTTTTCGCGGCGGGTAGAAACCCCGCAGTCACCGTCAGGCATCGATGTCGATCACGGCCGCATGCTCGGCAAGCAGCGCATGAAAATGCGGCGGCGGATGGTCGTCGGCGTAGAACATGATCTTCACGCCATCGACCATCGCCACCGTCGGCATCGAATTGCCTCAGAGATCCAGCACCAGCCGCTGCGGATCCTCGATCGCTTCCTTGACGCGGACGAGGAAGGTCACGGCTTCCTTGCCGTCGACGACCCGGTGATCGTAGGACAGCGCCAGATACATCATCGGCCGGATCTCGATCTTGCCGGCGACGACCATCGGCCGCTCCTGGATCTTGTGCATGCCGAGGATGCCGGACTGCGGCGCGTTCAGGATCGGCGTCGACATCAGCGAGCCGTAGACGCCGCCGTTGGAGATGGTGAACGTGCCGCCCATCATCTCCTCGATCTTCAGCTGGCCGTCGCGGGCCTTGCGGCCGAGCGCGCCGATCGCCTTCTCCACGCCGGCGATCGACATCTGGTCGGCGTCGCGCACCACCGGGACGACGAGGCCCTTGTCGGTGCCGACGGCGACGCCGATGTGGTAGTAGTTCTTGTAGACGAGGTCGGTGCCGTCGATCTCGGCGTTGACCGCCGGGATGTCCTTCAGCGCCTGGATCACCGCCTTCACGAAGAAGCCCATGAAGCCGAGCTTCTGGCCGTGCTTCTTCTCGAAGATGTCCTTGTAGGTCGACCGCAGCGCCATGACGTTGGTCATGTCGACCTCGTTGAAGGTCGTCAGCATCGCCGCGGTGTTCTGGGCATCCTTGAGGCGGCGGGCGATGGTCTGGCGCAGCTTGGTCATGCGCACCCGCTCCTCGCGGGCGGCATCGTCGGTGGCGACCGGCGCGCGCGGGGCAGCCGGCGCCGCGGGCGCCGGCGCGGCAGCCCCCGACTTGATCGCCGACAGCACGTCTTCCTTCAGCACCTGGCCGCGCTTGCCGGAGCCGGCCTCGACGGACGTGCCGCTCTCGGCCATCAGCCGCGCGGCGGCGGGCGCCGGGGGCATGGACGTCGCAGACGCGGGGGGCCG
>NZ_MCRJ01000046.1 GCF_001720135.1 Methylobrevis pamukkalensis | reverse complement strand
GAACGGGCGATAGCGGGAGGCCGGATAGGCCTGACGTTAGACTCGGCGGGCAACGATTACTTCCGCGATGTCGAGGCGGTGATCGGATCCCGCTTTGACGATGCCATCTACGGCAACAGCGAAATCAACTCGTTGTTCGGATCCGATGGTGACGACCGGCTCGTCGGTCAGGGCAGCGGCGACCACCTTGATGGCGGGAGCGGATCGGACACTGCGAGCTACCACGTCTACACGCTGGAGGCGGTGACGGCGTTTCTCTTCGATCCGTCGCGAAACCTCGGGAAGGCCGAGGGCGACACCTATGTCTCGATCGAGAACCTGGAAGGCAGCTACGGGGCCGATACGCTGGGCGGAGATCGCAAGGCGAACCGTCTTTCGGGCGTGAATGGTGACGATGTCTGATGGGATATGGCGGCGCAGACACGCTCCTCGGCGATGAGGGACAGGATGTGCTCAGGGGCGGCGACGGGGACGACGCCTTGTACGGCGGGGCCGGCGCGGACATTCTGGTCGGTGGACGTGGCGCGGACATCCTCGACGGCGGATACGGCGGCTCACTGTTCGACATCGCGTCCTATGAAGGTTCAGGATCCGCGATCAGCTACAACTTCAGTGCTCCGAACACCGCAACCGGCGACATTGCCGAGGATACGTTCATCCAGATCTCGGGCATCCAAGGAACGAGGTTCGACGATACCGTCATCGGCGACAACAGTAACCAGCGCTTCATCGGCGGGGACGGCGACGACCTTCTCCGCGGCAGCGGCGGCGACGACGTACTCGAAGGTGGCGAAGGGCAGGACACGCTGGACGGTGGCAGGGATCACGACCTGCTGATCGGCGGAGGCGGCGGCGACACGATGATCGGCGGCAGCGGGGTCGATACCGCGTCCTACGAACATTCGAACCACGGTATCGTCGTTTCGTTCGCGGATCCCGGCCGGAACACCGGCGACGCCCTCGGCGATACCTTCAAGGGCGTCGAAAGCCTTCGCGGATCCAGCCATGACGACACACTGATCCTTCATCCCGACTTTGGCGGCACGATGGAAGGTCTTGCCGGCAACGACGTGCTGGTCGGCAGCACGTCGTGGGACATACTCTACGGAGGCGACGGCAACGATGTGCTCATTGGCGGCCACGGTCGTGACGAACTGCATGGGGGCGCCGGCAAGGACGTCTTCGTGTTCGACGTGGCCCCCTCGTCCCCCCCGGCCAGCCGTGTGAACGATTTCAAGCACGGGGTCGATTCCTTCCACCTCGACTCCGACGTCTTCGGCGGGCTTGCCCTCGGCAAACTCGCAGCCGCCGCCTTCAACGACGGTAGCCTGCCGCTCGATGCCGACGATCGGATTCTGGTCAATTCCTTCAACAACTACCTTGCCTACGACCCCGACGGTTCGGGCTCCCAGCAGGCGGTGATCATCGCGTATCTGACCGTCGGGGCCGCATCGATCACGGCCTCGGATTTCGTCGTCGTCTGACGGGGCAGGCATTCCCTCACGATCCGGCGGGCTGGCCCCGCCGGATTCGGTCCAGCCTTCAACGCGACTCTCTCTCCGCCGCCGTCTTTGCCATCGGGTTGTTCGGGTGCATGGTCCAGTTGCGGTAGCCGCCGACGGGGCGGCCGGTGCGGGGGTCGGTGCCGGAGGTGAGCGGCTGCATGGTGATGCAGTTCTCGACCGGGCAGACGTTGACGCAGAGGTTGCAGCCGACGCATTCGGCGTCGATCACCTCGAAATGCCGCCGGCCGTCGACCATGGCCGTGATCGCCTGGTGCGAGGTGTCCTCGCAGGCGATGTGGCAGCGGCCGCACTTGATGCAGAGGTCCTGATCGATCCGCGCCTTGGCCACATAGTCGAGGTTGAGATACTGCCAGTCGGTGACGTTGGGCACCGCCCTGCCCCGGAAGTCGTCGATCGACGTGTAGCCCTTGGTGTCCATCCAGTCCGACAGTCCGTCGATCATCTCCTTGACGATGCGGAAGCCGTAGGTCATCGCCGCGGTGCAGACCTGCACGTTGCCGGCGCCGAGCGCGATGAACTCGGCCGCGTCGCGCCAGGTGGTGATGCCGCCGATGCCGGAGATCGGCAGGCCGCGCGTGGCCGGATCACGGGCGATCTCGGCCACCATGTTGAGGGCGATCGGCTTGATTGCCGGGCCGCACATGCCGCCGTGGCTGCCCTTGCCGTCCACGGTGGGGGTCGGCGCGAACAGGTCGAGGTCCACCGACATGATGGAGGACACGGTGTTGACGAGCGACACCGCGTCGCTGCCGCCCTTGAGCGCGGCGCGGGCCGGATAGCGGATGTCGGTGATGTTCGGCGTCAGCTTGGTGATCACCGGCATGCGCGTGTACTGCTTGCACCAGCGCACCACCATCTCGATGTAGTCGGGCACCTGGCCGACCGCCGAGCCCATGCCGCGTTCGGACATGCCGTGCGGGCAGCCGAAGTTGAGCTCGATGCCGTCGGCGCCCGTCGCCTCGACCAGCGGCAGGATCGCGCGCCAGCTCGCCTCCTCGCAGGGCACCATCAGCGAGACGACCAGCGCCCGGTCCGGCCAGTTCTTCTTGACCGCCGCGATCTCGCAGAGATTCACGTCCAGCGGCCGGTCGGTGATCAGCTCGATGTTGGTGAAGGCGATCAGCCGGCGGTCGGCGGCGTGAATGCCGTCGTAGCGCGGGCCGGAGACGTTGACGATCTCCGGTCCCTCGCCAAGCGTCTTCCAGACGACGCCGCCCCAGCCTTCGCGATAGGCGCGTTCGACGTTGTACTGCTTGTCGGTCGGCGGCGCGGAGGCGAGCCAGAACGGGTTGGGCGACTTGATCCCGCAGAAGCTGGTGGTGAGATCGGCCATCGGATTGATCCTTCGGGTGTCGGTCAGCCCGCGAGCGCGGCGTGGATGGAGGCGGCGGCGGCCTTGCCCTGGGCGACCGCGACGACGGTGAGATCCTCGCCGACGCCGGTGCAGTCGCCTCCGGCCCAGACCTTGGGCATCGAGGTGCGGAAGGCGGCGTCGACACGCACGCGGCCCGCCTCCAGCGCGACGCCGCCGGCAAACGGCGCCTTGTCGCCGATCGTCTGGCCGATCGCCTTCATCACCTGGTCAGCGGGCAGCGTCAGGGTCTCGCCGGTGCCGAGCGGCCGGCCGGCGACGTCGAGCCGGGTGCGCTCCACCACCACATGGTCCACGTGGCCATCGACAAAGCCAAGGGAGACCGGGCGCAGGAAGGTGCGGATCAGCACGCCGGCCTTGCGCGCGAGGTCGCGTTCGTAGGGACTTGCGTTCATCGCCTCCTCGCCGCGGCGGTAGACGATGGTGACCTCCTCGGCGCCGAGCTTCTTCGCCTGCACCGCGGCGTCGATGGCGGTCATGCCGCCGCCGACCACCACGACCCGGCGACCGACCGGAACGCTGGCCCTGTCCTCGGCCTGGCGCAGGACCGCGATCCAGTCCACGGCATCGACGACGCCCTCGCCCGCCTCGCCGGCAAGCCCCAGCGCGTTGACGCCGGACAGGCCCATGCCGAGAAACACCGCGTCGAAATCGGCGGCAAGCCCGGCCAGCGACAGGTCGCGGCCAAGGGCCTTGCCGGTCTCGATGGTGATGCCGCCGATGGCGGTGACGAAGTCCACTTCGTGCTGGGCGAAGCCGCCGACGGCCTTGTAGGCGGCGATGCCGTATTCGTTGAGCCCGCCCGGCTTCGGCCGCGCCTCGAAGATCGTCACGTCATGCCCCTCCAGCGCCAGGGCATGGGCGCAGGCGAGCCCGGCCGGACCGGCGCCGACGACCGCGACCCGCCGCCCGGTCGGCGCCTTGCGCTGGCCGAAGGTCGCATGGGCCGCCATGTAGGCATCCGTGGCATGGCGCTGGAGCAGGCCGATGGTCACCGGCTTGTCCTCGGCCGTGTTGCGCACGCAGGCCTCCTCGCACAGCGTCTCGGTCGGACAGACGCGGGCGCACATGCCGCCGAGAATGTTGGCGGCGAAGATCGTGGCCGCCGCGCCGTCGACATTGCCGGTGGAGATCTTGCGGATGAACAGCGGGATGTCGATCGCCGTCGGACAGGCCTTCACGCAGGGCGCGTCGTAGCAGAAGTAGCAGCGGTCGGACTCGATCTTCGCCTCGTGGCGGCCGAGCGCGGGATGAATGTCGGAGAAATTGTCGAGATAGGCGTCGAGCGGCAGACGCCCGCAGGCGATGTCCGCCCGAATGCCCCCGGCCCCCTCCGCCTCGCCAGCCATCGTCATGTGACAACCTCCTCGATGGGAGGGGATGGCCGCGTGCCACCGCCGCACGGCAGACGCCGGCGTCGGCGAGCCGGAACGGCTCCCGCATCCACGTGATATCCGGATCCTGCGCCGTCAGGAGGCGCCGATGTATCGAGCTGTTCCGCCGGGTCTTTTGCCCGGATTTTCGTTGATCATCCGGTCAATTTTTGAACCCGTCAAGGGCCTCTGGACCGATTCCACCCTTGCGACGGCCGATTTTTCGGGCATGCCCGCGAAGTGGCCAGACGCAGGATTGGCTGCGGGGAAGAACGGGCAACGTTGCGGGTTTCCACCTTGCGGGGCGATGCTCTATGAGTGCGGCCGAGCGCCGTTCCCCCGAAGAGGTTTCATGGCCGAAGACCGCATCAAGGGCCTGCTGGCCCGCCTCGTCGCCTTCGACACGACGAGCCGCAATTCCAATCTCGCGCTGATCGCCTTCGTCGAGGACTGTCTCGCCGGGCACGGCGTGGCCTCCGAGCGCATCTTCGACGCGACCGGCACCAAGGCGAACCTCTTCGCCACCATCGGCCCGGCCGACGTGCCCGGCTACATCCTTTCCGGTCACACCGACGTGGTGCCGGTGGACGGCCAGCCGTGGTCGACCGACCCGTTCCGGCTGCACGAGGACGGCGACCGGCTCTACGGCCGCGGCACCTGCGACATGAAGGGCTTCCTCGCCTGCTGCCTGGCGGCAGTTCCGGATCTGGTCGCACGCAATCTCAGGCGGCCGATCCATCTGGCCTTTTCCTATGACGAGGAAGTCGGCTGCCTCGGCGTGCGCGGGATGATCGCGGAACTTGCGACCCGCCCGGCGCTGCCGCTCGCCTGCTTCGTCGGCGAGCCGACCGAAATGCAGGTGGTCGTCGCCCACAAGGCCAAGCGCAGCCTGCGGGTGACGGTCACCGGCCTCTCCTGCCATTCCTCCCTGGCGCCGCGCGGCGTGAACGCCATCGAATACGCCAGCCGGCTGATCGGCCGGATCGGCGAACTCGGCACCAGCCTTGCCCACGGCCCACGCGACGACCTGTTCGACGTGCCCGTCACCACGGCGCATGTGGGCACGATCGAGGGCGGCACCGTGCTCAACATCGTGCCGGACCGTTGCAGCTTCACCTTCGAGATCCGGGCGCTGCCGACCGAGGATGCCGACGCGATGCTGGCCGGGATCGAGGCCCATGCCCGCGACGTGCTGGAGCCCGAGATGAAGGCCCGGCATGCCGAGGCCGGAATCACCTTCGAGATCACGTCGGCCTTCCCCGGGCTCGACACCGCGCCGGAGGCCGAGGTGACGCGGGTGGCCAAGCGGCTTGCCGGTCGCAACGACCATTCCAAGGTCGCCTATGGCACGGAGGCGGGCCTGTTCCAGGCGGCGGGCATTCCCACCGTCGTCGTCGGCCCCGGCTCCATCGGCGAGGCGCACCGGCCGGACGAATTCGTGACGATCGGCGAGTTGCGCAGATGCGCGGCCTTCATCGATCGCCTTGCCGAGCTCGCCAGCGCGGACTGAGGTCGATCACGGGTTGCGACCGCGACAAAAAAAGGAGGAGGAATTGCTTCCTCCTCCCACAGTTAGGACCGCAACTCCGCGATAACGCGGAAGGATCGGAAGACCGATCCGTGGAGAAACGAGCGCCAGCGACCGCTCCTCCACCCAACCATCATACGACCGCAGCCCCGTCTCTCCTATCCCCTGATTTTGAGGGGTCACCAAAATCTGGTATGCCAGAGTGACGCACACGACACAGCGCGCCGGAAATCGCCGGTGCAGCAACCGCGAAGGCGACAGGATCCGGATCGGCGGAGGATGGCGTCAGACGACGCGCTTTTCCACGTCTGTTGCCCGGTTCCGCCGACCGGCGACAAGGTGGCGGATCGCGTTCTCGATGATCGCGTGACCGGCGTCGTGACCGAGCGACATGATCGATTCCGGGTGGAACTGCACCGCGGCAATCGGCTCGCTGACATGCTCCAGCGCCATGACGATGTCATCCGATGTCCGGGCCGTGACCCGCAACTCGGCCGGGAGCTGCCCGGCAACCGCATGCAGCGAATGGTAGCGGCCGACGATGATCTCCTCCGGCAGCCCTTCGAACAGGCCCTCGGTCTCGACCGTGATCGGCGAGGGCTTGCCGTGGACCGGGACCGACAGCTGGCCGAGTACGCCGCCGAAGGACTCGGCCAGCGCCTGCAGGCCGAGGCAGACGCCGAAGATCGGGATGCCCCGCTCGCGCGCCGCCGCAATGGTACGGGCGCAGTCGAAGTCGCGCGGATTGCCGGGCCCGGGCGACATCACCAGCAGGTCCGGCGCCAGCCGGTCGAGTTCGGTGACGTCGAAGCCCACGCCCTTGGCGGCGCGCTCGGTCGCGACCTTGGCGCCGGTCTGGCAGAAGTAGTTCGCCAGCGTGTGGACGAAACTGTCCTCGTGGTCGACGAGCAGGATCTTCAGCCCCTCGCCCACCGTTGCCGGACCGTTGGTGGCGGCGGCGGCCTTGACCTCGCCGGCCTCGCGGATCGCGGTGATCATCGCCGAAGCCTTGAGCTCGGTCTCGTGTTCCTCGGCCATCGGGTCGGAATCATAGAGCAGCGTTGCGCCGGCGCGGATCTCGGCGATGCCGTCCTTGAGGCGGATGGTGCGCAGGGTGAGCCCGGTGTTGACGTCGCCGTTGAACAGCAGCGCCCCGACGGCGCCGCCATACCAGGCGCGTGCCGACTTCTCGTGGTTCTCGATGAACTCCATCGCCCAGCGCTTGGGCGCGCCGGTGACGGTCACCGCCCAGGCATGGCTGAGGAAGGCGTCGAGCCCGTCCATGCCCTCGCGCAGCCGACCCTCGATGTGATCGACCGTGTGGATCAGGCGCGAGTACATCTCGATCTGGCGCCGGCCGATGACGCGAACCGAGCCCGGCTCGCAGATGCGGCTCTTGTCGTTGCGGTCGACGTCGGAGCACATGGTCAGCTCCGCCTCGTCCTTCTTGGAATTCAGCAGCGCGCGGATCTGCGCCTCGTCCTCGATGGCGTTGGCGCCGCGGCGGATCGTGCCGGAGATCGGGCAGGTCTCGACCCGGCGGCCGGCGGTGACGCGGACATACATCTCCGGCGAGGCGCCGACGAGGAACTCGTTGCCGCCGAGATTGAACATGAAGCCGTAGGGCGACGGGTTGATCTGCTGGAGCTTGCGCGAGATCGCCGAGGGCGGCGCGGTCGGGCGCTCGTAGAAGGTCTGGCCGGGCACAACCTCGAACAGATCGCCGCGCCGGAAATACTCCACCGCTTTCGCAACCGAGGCCGCATATTCGCCGGGCTCGTGGTCGCCGCGGCCGGGGATGCGGTCGGCCGCGACGAAGGGCGCCTCGGCGCCGTCGCGCGGCAGGTCCTCGGTCGAGACACCGTCGACGGTGAAGTCGTAGGCATAGACCGTCGCCAGCGCGCGGTAGTGATCGACGATCAGGATCTCGTCGGGCAGGTAGAGCACGAGGTCGCGCTGGTCGTCCGGCCGGGAGAGCTTGTGCGGGATCGGCTCGAACTGGAAGGCGAGATCGTAGCCGAAGGCGCCCCAGAGGCCGAGGTTGCCGTCGCCCTCGATCCGGAAGGCGGCGATGATGCGGCGGATCAGCGAGAAGACCGATGGCTGGCGCGAGCGCTCCTCTTCGGCAAAGCGACCCTCGGGCAGCTTCACCTCGGCGGTCACCACCGTTGCCGTCGCCTCGAAGGAGACGAGGTCGTTGCCACCGTGCACGGCCGCCGCGATCGCCGGCAGCAGCACGCGGCCGCGGGCGTTGAGCGCCTCGATCGTCACATGCCGGCCGCGGGCCGTGAGCGCGACGGGCGGATTGACGAAGGCGATGTCCCAGCGCGCATAGCGGCCGGGATACTCGTAGTTGGACGACAGCACCGCCCCGCGCTCGCGGTCGAGGCGGTCGACATAGCCGAGCGCCGCATCCTTGTAGGTGACCTGGCGCGGACGCCGCAGCACCTTGATGCCGCCAGCCGTCTCGAGGCTTTCCTCTCCACTCGTCATCTTTTCATTCTCCGCCGGGCCGGACACCGCCGGCTGTTCGTTTCCTGCGCCCGGACGGATCGGAAAGCCTGTCGCACATACGAAAAAGGCCGTCCCGGATGTCCGGAGCGGCCTTACCTGAACCTGTCGCATCGGACATGCGTGGCCGGCCGCTCAAGCGGAGCGCCACCACCAGCCAAGACGCGCGACATGGGTTCTCATGGCGCGGACCATAGTGGAAGGCATTCCCCTTGGCAATCCGGCTTCGATCTGCGCAACGCCCCGCCGGAGACCTGCATCATGCCTGCCGGAAGCCGCGCCGCCACCCGAAACCGGGGCACGCCGCAGACCGCGGGGCGGACGGCAGGGTCGCGATCGTCCGCAGACCCGAAACCTTCGGAATGCAAGGACAAAAAGGGCTATCGACGCGGACGGGACGACGGGACATAGTCGCACACGACGGCGTTGATCCGCCGGCGTTTCGGAGTTGAGCGACGGCCTTGCCAGGACGGCGCGAGTGGAAGGCTGATCGATGGCGCTGGGGGGCTTAAGGTCACGTTCGGCAGCCCTCGTCCGCCCCCTCCGCTTGCCGCGGCCGCCGGCCCTGGTCGCATTCACCTGCGTCTGCTGGAGACGACCGACGTCCACGTCGCGATCCACCCCTACGACTATTATGCGGATGCCCCGAGCGACACCTGCGGCCTTGCCCGCACCGCCGCGCTGATCGAGACGGCCCGCGCCGAGGCCGTCAACACGCTGCTGTTCGACAACGGCGACTTCCTGCAGGGCAACCCGATGGGCGACTATGTCGCCTATGAGCGCGGCGTGCCGAACGGCACGCTCCACCCGGCGATCGCGGCCATGAACGTGCTCGGCTACGATGTCGCCGCCCTCGGCAATCACGAGTTCAACTACGGACTGGACCTGGTGAACGCCTCGCTCGCCGGAGCCGGCTTTCCCCTCGTCTGTGCCAATCTCGTGCGCGGCACGCAACTCGGCATCGACCCGACGCGCGATCCGACCTTCGCGCCCCCTTTCGTGATCCTCGAGCGCCGGCTCGTGGACGGCGCCGACGCGAGCCATGTGGTCCGGATCGGCTGCATCGGCTTCCTGCCGCCGCAGGTCGTCACCTGGGACCGGCATCATCTGGCCGGCAAGGTCGTGACCCGCGATATCGTTGCCACGGCGCGGGCCTATGCGCCGCAGATGCGCGAAGCCGGCGCCGATCTCGTGGTCGCGCTCGCCCATACCGGCATCGATCCGGACCGGTCGACGCGGGCCTCGAGAACGCCGCGCTGCAGCTTGCCGCCGTGCCGGGGATCGACGTGGTGCTCGCCGGCCACCAGCATCTCGTGTTTCCGGGGCCGGACTTTTCCGGCATCCCCGGCGTCGACGCGGTGGCGGGCACGCTGCACGGCAAGCCCGCGGTGATGGCCGGCTTCTGGGGCTCGCATCTCGGCCTCGTCGATCTCCTGCTGGAGCGGGGCGAGGCAGGCTGGGCGGTGACGGCCCACGCCAGCGAGGCCCGGCCGATCTATCGGCGCGAGGGCCGGACCACGGTGCCGCTCGTCGCCGATGTCGGCCGTATCCTGGACTGCGTCGCCGACGATCACCGCACGACGCTTGCCTATGTCCGCCGGCCGGTCGGGATGACCACCGCGCCGCTCCACTCCTATTTCGCGCTGGTTGCCGACGATCCCTCGGTGCAGATCGTCAACGACGCCCAGCGCTGGTACGTGACCCGCATGCTGGCGGGCGGACCGCTTGCCGGACTGCCGGTGCTGGCGGCGGCAGCGCCGTTCAAGGCCGGTGGCCGGGCGGGCCCTGCAAACTACACCGACGTCCCGGCCGGGCCGCTGGCGATCCGCAATGTCGCCGATCTCTACTTCTACCCGAACACGATCCGGGCGGTGAGGATCACCGGCGCCGGGGTCCGCGAATGGCTGGAGCGCTCCGCCGGCCTGTTCCGGACGGTGCAGCCCGGGATCGCCGATCAGCCGCTGATCGACCCGTCGTTTGCCTCCTACAATTTCGACGTGATCGACGGCGTCACCTACCGGATCGACATCACCCGCCCTCCCCGCTACGGCCCACGGGGCGAGCTTGCCAACCCTTCCTCGTTCCGCATCGTCGACCTTGCGTTCGAGGGCCGGCCGATCGATCCCGACCAGGACTTTCTCGTCGTCACCAACAGCTACCGGGCCGGCGGCGGCGGCGACTTTCCGGGCATCACCGAGGACGCGGTCGTCTTCGTCGGGCCGGACACAAACCGCGACGTGATCGTGCGCTTCATTGCCGAGGCCGGAACCGTCGATCCGGTGGCCGACGGCAACTGGGCGCTGAAGCCGGTTCCGGGCGCCTCGCTCGTCTTCGACACGGGACCGCAGGCAGCCGCGCATCTCCACGACCTGCGCGCCTTGTCCTCGAATCCGTCGGCGAGGTCGACGGCGGATTTGCGCGATTCCGCATCGTCTTCTGAGCCGGACGACATCGCCCGCGCCTGTTGCCAGTCCACGCCGCGGCGGATAGTCCTTGACCCTTCCGATCCGGCGACGCCACCGCGTCGCGACATCCGGACCGATCAGTCCGGAGACGCCGAGCACGAGAGCAGCCCCATGCGCACCGACACCGCCGCCGCCATTCTCCTCAAGGACTACCGGCCGAGCGCCTATGCGATCGACAAGGTGCACCTCGACGTCTTTCTGGAGGCCGACGCGACGCGGGTCACGGCGACGCTGTCCCTGCAGCGCCGAGCGGAGACGCCGGCCGGAACGCCCCTGACCCTCGACGGCGACGAACTGGCGCTGGTCTCGGCGGCCGTGAACGGCGCGGCGCTGGCGGAGGGCGACTACACGGCCTCGGCGCAGGAGTTCACGCTGCTGGCCCCGCCGGCCGAGGCCTTCACGCTGGAAATCGTCACGAAGCTCGATCCGGAGGCCAACACCAAGCTGATGGGCCTGTTCCGCTCCAGCGGCGTCTGGTGCACCCAGTGCGAGGCGGAAGGCTTCCGCCGGATCACCTACTTCCTCGACCGTCCCGACGTGCTCTCGGTCTACGAGGTGCGGATGGAGGCCGACCGCGCGGCGGCACCGGTGCTGCTCGCCAACGGCAACCTCGTCGAGGCCGGCGACATTCCGGGCACCGACCGCCACTATGCGGTCTGGAACGATCCGTGGCGCAAGCCCTGCTACCTGTTCGCCCTCGTCGCCGGTGATCTCGGCGTCATCACCGACAGCTTCACCACAATGTCGGGACGCAAGGTCGCGCTCGGGATCTACGTCGAGCACGGCAACGAGGACCGCGCGACCTATGCGATGGACGCGCTGAAGCGCTCGATGCGCTGGGACGAGACCGCCTTCGGCCTCGAATACGACCTCGACGTCTTCAACGTCGTCGCCGTCTCCGACTTCAACATGGGGGCGATGGAGAACAAGGGTCTCAACGTCTTCAACGACAAGTATGTGCTCGCCAATCCGGAGGTCGCCACCGACCAGGACTATGGCGGCATCGAAGCGGTGATCGCCCACGAGTATTTCCACAACTGGACCGGCAATCGCATCACCTGCCGCGACTGGTTCCAGCTCTGCCTCAAGGAAGGCCTCACCGTCTTCCGCGACCAGGAATTCACCTCCGACATGCGCTCGCGGCCGGTCAAGCGCATTTCCGACGTGCGCCTCTTGCGCAGCCACCAGTTCCCCGAGGACGGCGGCCCGCTGGCCCATCCGGTGCGCCCGGAAAAGTATCTGGAGATCAGCAACTTCTACACCGCCACCGTCTACGAGAAGGGCGCGGAGGTGATCCGCGCGCTCAAGATCCTGATCGGCGACGCCGCGTTCAAGGCCGGCATGGACCTCTATTTCGCGCGCCACGACGGCGAGGCGGCGACCATCGAGCAGTTCATCGCCTGCTTTGCCGAGGCCTCCGGCCGCGACCTGTCTCAATTCATGCTCTGGTACAGCCAGGCCGGCACGCCGCAGATCGACATCACCGACGCCTACGACGCCGAGCGGCGCGAATACACTCTGACCCTGCGCCAGCATCTCGGCCCGACGCCCGAGCAGGCCGAGAAGAAGCCGATGGTGCTGCCGGTGCGCTACGGCCTCGTCGGTCCGGACGGCACCGACATGGCCCATGGCGCGGTGAGCGGCGCCGAGGTGGCCGGCGACGTGATCGTCATGACCCAACCGGTGCACGAGGTGGTGTTCTCGGAGGTGGCCGAGCGGCCGGTGCCCTCGCTGCTGCGCAATTTCTCGGCCCCGGTGCGGCCGATCTTCAACCTGCCGATCGCCGACATCGTGTTCCTGATGCGCCACGACAGCGACCCGTTCAACCGCTGGCAGTCGGCCTCCACGGTGGCGATGTATTTCCTCACCGCCGGCACGCAGGCGGCGATGAGCGGCGGCGCCACCTTCGTCGACGAGGGCTATCTCGCCGCGCTCGGCGACATCACCGCCGACACCCGCCTCGACCCCGCCTTCCGCGCCCTGATGCTCGGCGTGCCGCATGAGGCCGACATCGCCCGCGAGATCGGCAGCAATGTCGATCCGGACGCGATCGCCATCGCCTTCCGCGAGGCGCGGCACACGATCGGCACGCGCCTTGCCGATGTGCTCGACGCGGCGATCGCCGAAAACGTGGACGCCGGCCCCTATTCGCCGGATGCGGCCAGCGCCGGCCGGCGGGCGCTGGCCAACGCCGCGCAGGATCTGCGCGCCGCGACCGGTGACGCCGCCGTCCATGCCCGCATCCACGCCCGCCTTGCCGCGGCGACCAACATGACCGACCGGCTCGCCTGCCTGACAAGCCTCGTCCAGAGCGGCGCGGCGGAGGCGCCCGAGGCGCTGGCCGCCTTCTACGACCGCTTCAAGGACGTGCCGCTGGTGGTCGACAAGTGGCTGGCCGTGCAGGCGGCGGCGCCCGGTGCCGGCACGCTCGACGCCGTGCGCGCGCTCACCGGCCATCCGGCCTTCTCCTTCCGCAACCCCAACCGCATCCGCTCGCTGATCGGCAGCTTCGCGCAGGGCAACCCGTCGCAGTTCGCCCGCGCGGACGGCGCCGGATTCGACTTCGTCGCCGACAGCGTGATGCGCCTCGACGAGACCAACCCGCAGGTGGCGGCGCGGCTTCTCGTCAGCTTCCGCTCGTGGCGCAATTACGAGCCGAAGCGCCAGGCGCTGGCCGAGGCGGCCCTGCGCCGCATCGCCGCCAAGCCGGGCCTGTCGCGCGACGTGCGCGACATCGCCGGGCGCTCCCTCGCCTGAGATTCCTCGGCGGCAAGACCATGACGGGCGGGCCTCCGGACGGGGCCCGCCCGTTGCCGATTCCGCGACGTCCGACCGAAATCCCACAGACATCTGGAGAAGTGCCGGGCCGTCCGCGAATTCGCCCGCCGACTCTGGACAAGCCGATTCACGTCGATTCAAATGGACGTGATTCGGGGCGTAGACCGATTTTCTTCAAGTATAGAGTTCAGCACCACGAGAGGGCACGCAATGGCGCGGGCGGAAGATGCCGGTGCGTCCAATGGCTGGCGCACGCGCTTCTTTGGCACGACTTCGACGGCTGATGAAGCCATTCGCGGTCATGCCGGGCTGCTCGCACGGCCGACTTATCGGCGCCTGCTTCAGGCGGAGCCTTATCTGCGCCGGTCCATTCCCGCGCTGATCGCCGTCTTCCTCATCATCACCGCCATCGCCCGCACCTCCGGCCTGATCGACCGCCGCATGGAGATCGAGACCGCGGCCGGCGACATGCTGGCGCTGACCGCGCAGACGCTCGACATCGCCCTTTCGCAGAGCGCGCCGGACAGCCCCGGCCCGGACTACCATCTCCAGGTGCGCGACGCGCTCGCCGCCGCCCTTCCCCCGCTTGCCGCCCCGCGCGGCGCCACGATCGTGTTCGCCGATCCGGCCGGAACGATGGTGACCTCCGTTCCGCCCTCGCCCGGCCTCACCGGCCGCGCCCTCGACGACCTGTTCGGCAACGGCCAGCCGCTGACGACCTTCGGCGCCAGCGCCGGCGTCATGGACGTGATGCTCGCCGACGGCACGCAGGTGTTCGCCACCGTCCACAATCTCGCCGGCGACCGCGGCAGCGTTGCCGTCTACCAGACCAAGGACGACGTCTTCGCCACGTGGCACCGCGACGTCTCGGTGAACATCAGCCTGTTCATCGGCACGAGCTGCATCCTGATCGTGATCGTCTACGCCTATTTCATGCAGACCTCGCGCGCCCGGGAGGCCGACCAGCTCTATGCGCAGACGCAGTACCGGGTCGACACCGCGCTCCGCCGCGGCCGCTGCGGCCTGTGGGACTGGGACCTTGCCCGCGGCCGGCTGTTCTGGTCGCCGTCGATGTATGTGATCCTCGGCATGGAGCCCAACTCCGAGCTGATGGGCTTCGGCGACCTGCAGGGCATGATCCATCCGGAAGACGCCGACCTCTACGCCCTTGCCCGCGACCTGCTGGAATCCGGCCAGGCGTCGGTCGATCTCTCCTTCCGCATCCGCCATGCCGAGGGCCACTGGCTGTGGGTGCGCGCCCGCGCCGAGATCGTGCGCGACCGCGACGGCACACCCCACCTGATCGGCATCGCCGTCGACGAGACCGAGCAGCGCCGCCTGCTGGAGCAGACCGAGACCGCCGACCTGCGCCTGCGCGACGCGATCGAGACCATTTCCGAGGCTTTCGTTCTCTGGGACACCGAGAACCGCCTCGTGATGTGCAATTCCAAGTACCAGAGCCTCTATGGCCTGCCCGATCCGCTCACCCGCGCCGGAACGCCCTATGAGGCGGTGATGGAGGCCGGCACCCAGCCGGTGGTGCAGAGCCACGTCAAGACCACCAGCCAGTCCGCGCCCCAGACCGAGGACGGCGCCCGCTCCTTCGAGGCGCAATTGCGCGACGGGCGCTGGCTGCAGATCAACGAGCGCCGCACCAAGGACGGCGGCTTCGTGTCGGTCGGCACCGACATCACCGAACTCAAGCTGCACGAGGAACGGCTGCTGGACAGCGAGCGCCGGCTGATGGCCACCGTCACGGACCTGCGCCAGTCGCGCCAGAAGCTGCAGGCGCAGACCCAGCAGCTGGTGGAGCTCGCCGACAAGTATGCCGAGGAAAAGACCCGCGCCGAGTCGGCCAACCGCTCCAAGTCCGAATTCCTCGCCTCGATGAGTCACGAGCTGCGCACGCCGCTGAATGCCATCATCGGCTTCTCGGAGGTGATGCGCTCGGGGATCTTCGGCACGCTCGGCTCGATCAAGTATGACGAATACTGCCGCGACATCCACGAGAGCGGCACCTATCTCCTCAACGTGATCAGCGACATCCTCGACATGTCGAAGATCGAGGCCGGCCGCGTGAACCTGACGCTGGAATCGGTCGACTTCGACGACGTGATCAGCGAATCCGCGCGCTGATGAACAACCTTGCCGTCGACCGGTCGATCCAGTTCGTCACTGACTTCGCCGTGCCCGGGCCGATCGTCGCCGACCGCCGCGCGATCAAGCAGATCACGCTCAACCTCGTCTCCAACGCGCTGAAGTTCACTCCGCTCGGCGGCCGGATCCGGATCCGCACCGAGATGACCGGCGACATTGCCCGCCTGACGGTGGAGGACACCGGCATCGGCATTCCCGCCGAGGCGCTGGCCCAGCTCGGCCGTCCCTTCGTGCAGGTGGAGAACCAGATGACGCGCAAGCACCCGGGCTCCGGCCTCGGGCTCGCGATCGCCCGCTCGCTGACCGAACTCCACGGCGGCACGATGCGGATCGAATCCCAGGAGGGCGTCGGCACGACGGTGATCATCGACATGCCGCGGATCGCCTCGCCGACCCACACCGCCGACCCGCTGCGCCTGCGCAATGCGATCCCGCCGCTGAGCGTGAAGGAGGCCAACATCGCCCCCGCCGCGCTGGCGACCCGGCCCGCCCGCAGCATTCACTGAAACCGGTTCCGGTTCGGACTCAGCGCTTCGGCGCGTCCCCGCCCCGCCGCTCGACCTTGCCGACCAGCCGCTCGAAGGTGGCGCGCACCGCCGCTTCGGTGTCGACCAGCAGCACCTCGAGGCGCGCGACATCCGGCGTCGCGCCGGCACGGGCGACGAGTTCCAGGACGCCGCGCGGGGCCTCGGCCGGCTTGAAGGGGCCGGGCAGCGCCACCCGGATCACCTGCGCCAGGTCGTTGTAGAGCCGGATCGCCGGCAGGATCACGTCGGCCGCAGCCGCATCCAGCAGACCCGCGTCGCGCGCCCGTGACAGACTTTCCTCCGTCGAGGTCGCAAGGATCTCAGGATGCGCCGCGCCGTGCACGAGCTGGAGCGCCTGCGCGATGAAGTCGATGTCGAAGATCCCGCCGGCCACCCGCTTCAGATCCCATGGATCGCGGCTGCCGAATTCGTGCTCCACGCGGGCGCGCATGTCGGCGATGTCGGCGAGAATGGCGTCCGCCTCGCGGGGCCGCGCCAGCGTGCGCGCCACGATCGCGGCCACCTCCGCGCCGAGTTCGGCCGAGCCGGCGACCGGGCGGGCCCGGGTCAATGCCATGTGCTCCCAGGTCCAGGCCTCGCCGTCGTGGTAGCGGGCGAAGGCCTCCACATGGGTGGCGAGCGGCCCGGCGTTGCCCGAGGGGCGCAGGCGGAAATCCACCTCGTAGAGCTTGCCCTCGGCGGTCGGCGCGGTCAGCGCCGCGACCAGCCGCTGGGTCAGACGCGCGTAATACTGGGTCGGCGCCAGCGGCCGGGGACCGTCCGACGCCTCGGCGCCCGGCGCGTGGTCGTAGAGCAGGATCAGGTCGAGATCCGAGGAGGCGGTCATTTCCATGCCGCCGAGCCGGCCCATCGCCACCAGCGCGAGCCGGCCGCCGTCGATGCGGCCATGCACCCGTTCGAACTCGGCGCCGACCCGGGACGTGATCTGCCGCAGGATCGCGTCGGCCAGCCGCGCATAGGCCTCCCCTGCCCGCCGCGCCGACAGCGTCCCGGAGATCACCCGCACGCCGATCAGGAACTGCTGCTCCTTGGTGAAGATGCGGGCGCGGTCGAGCGCCTCCTCGTAGGCGCGCGCCTCGCCGAGGCTGGCGGCGAGCCGCCGCTCCACCTCGCCCGCGTCCGGCATCTCGCCGAAGAAGGCCGGTTCGAGGATCGCGTCCATCACATGCGCCCGGCGCGCGACGATCTCGGCAAGGCGCGGCGCGCTGCCCATGATCGTTGCGACGAGGTCGAGCAGCTTGGGGTTGGCGCTCAGCAGCGAGAACAGCTGCACCCCGGTCGGCAGCCGCGACAGGAAGGCGTCGAAGGCGGTGAATGCCTGGTCGGCGGCCTCGGTACGGGCGAAGGCGTCGAGCAGCAGCGGCGTGAGTTCGGTGAGGATCTCGCGGGTCTGGTGGAGCGGGTGGCGGAATAGCGCCCGAAGTGCCAGGCGCGGATCGCCCGCGTCACCTCCTCGGGGCGCTGGAAGCCGAGGCCGCGCAGGGTCGCCAGCGTTTCCGGGTCGTCCTCGTCGCCGGTGAAGACCATGTTGCCGAGGCGCCGGACAGCGAGGGCTCCTGGTCG
This sequence comes from Methylobrevis pamukkalensis, assembly GCF_001720135.1. Classification (GTDB taxonomy): domain Bacteria; phylum Pseudomonadota; class Alphaproteobacteria; order Rhizobiales; family Pleomorphomonadaceae; genus Methylobrevis; species Methylobrevis pamukkalensis. Next base: position 12,722 of record NZ_MCRJ01000046.1, on the reverse strand, counting down.
AACAGGTCCTCGTAGTGACCGCTGACCCGCTTCAGCCGCTCCATCAGCGCCGGAGCGAAATCCTCGCGGCTGCGGAAGCCGGACAGCCGGGCGATCCGGTCGAGCCCGTCGGGGGTTTCGGGCAGCGTGTGGGTCTGCTCGTCGTTGACCATCTGGATGCGGTGCTCGACCCTCCGCAGGAACACATAGTCGTCGGCCATGGCATCGCGGGTCGCGCCGTCCAGCCAGCCGAGGCGGGCGAGCGCATAGAGCATCGGCACCGTCTCGCGGCCGCGCAGCTCCGGCAGGCGGCCGCCGGCAATCAGCTGCTGGGTCTGGACGAAGAACTCGATCTCGCGGATGCCGCCGCGGCCGAGCTTGAGATTGTGGCCAGCGACGGCGACGCGGCCGTGGCCCTTCACGGCGTGGATCTGCCGCTTGATCGAATGGATGTCGCGGATCGAGGCGTAGTCGAGGTATTTCCGCCAGACGAACGGGGCGATCTCCTTCAGGAAATGCTGGCCGACGGCGATGTCGCCGGCGCAGGGCCGCGCCTTGATCAGCGCCGCGCGCTCCCAGTTCTGGCCGATGCTCTCGTAATACTGGAAGGCGGCGGCGAGCGAGATCGCCACGGCGGTGGCGCCCGGATCGGGCCGCAGGCGCAGGTCGGTTCGGAAGGCATAGCCGTCGGCGGTGCGGTCCTGAAGGATGCGGACCATGCGGCGGATCAGGCGCACGAAGAAGGTGGCCGGTTCCACGCCCTCGGCCAGCGGCGCGCGGTCCGTGTCATAGAAGACGATCAGGTCGATGTCGCTCGAATAGTTGAGCTCGCCGGCGCCCTGCTTGCCCATGCCCAGCACCACCAGACCGCTGCCCGCCTCCGGATCGGCCGGATCGGGCGGCTGGAACTTGCCCTGGCGCGCCGCCTCGCCGAGGAGAAACCGCAGCGCCGCCGAGACCGAGGCATCGGCAAGCCGGGTCAGGGCGCCGGTCACCTCGAACAGCTGCCACACCCCGCCAAGGTCGGCGAGCGCGATCAGCAGCGCCGCCTCGCGCTTGACCCGGCGAAGTTCCGCCATCACCTCCGCCTCGCTGCCGTCCCCGCAGGCGCGCAGCCGGGCGATCAGCCCGTCCATGCGCGCCTCCGGCGACGTGGTGAGGATGCCCAGCACCATCCCCGGCCGGCCGCGCATCAGGTCGCGCAGGAACGGGGCATTGGCGATCGCGCCGACGAGAAGGCCGCGTGCGCGCTGGTCGGCGGCGAGATGCGCGGCAAGGCCCGGGCCGTCGTCGCCGACGGCGACGAGATCGACCAGAACGTCGTCGGCTGCGGCAAGGCCGGGTCCTGGATGCGGCAGGGACAGGATGCGCGCGGCCAGCGCGCGCGGGTCAGTCTGCGGTGTGCGGCCGGGGGCTGACGCCGGAGCCGGCGAATCCTGGCGGTCGTCCGTCGCGGGCATGGGTGGTTTCCCCCTGTTCTTGTCGTTGCGCCGGTCCGTTGTCGGCCAGCGGGAGTTCGAGCGTTGCGGCAAGGCCCGGGCCGGCATCCTCCAGCCGGAAGCGGCCGGAGAAATAGCGGGCCACGGCCGCGACGAGACTGAGGCCGAGGCCCGAGCCCGGACGCGTGCGGCTGCGGTCGAGCCGGACGAAGCGCTGGGTGGCGCGCAGCCGGTCCTCCGCCGCGATCCCGGGCCCGTTGTCGGTGACCGAGAGACGCACGAGACCGCCGGTTGTTTCACCGGCAATTCGCAGCACGGGCGCTCGCCCGTCCGGATGCGTGTCCCCTTCGGCCGGGAACCCGTATTTCAGGGCATTGTCGACGAGGTTGGCAAGCGCCTGCGAGATCAGCGCCCGGTTGGCGCGGATCGGCAGCGGGCCGGAGACGACGAGTTCGATCCGGCCGCCGGCTTCCTCGACCACAGGCTCGTAGAGTTCGGCGACGTCGGCAAGGATCGCGGCCGCGTCGATCTCGTGGGTTTCGTCGCCGGAGGCGCCGGCCTCGACGCGGGCGATGCGCAGCAGGTCGTCGAAGGTGCGGATCAGCTCGTCCGCCTCCTCCACCGACCGGCCGATCGCCTCCCGGCTCGCCGCTTCGTCGGAGAGGTCGCCGAGGGTGGTCTCCAGACGGGTGCGCAGGCGCGTCAGCGGCGTGCGCAGGTCGTGGGCGACATTGTCGGAGACCTCCTTGAGGCCGGTCATCAGCGCCTCGATGCGGTCGAGCATGGCGTTGAGACTGGCGGCGAGATTGTCGAATTCGTCGCCGGCCCCGGTCACCTCGATCCGGCGGGTGAGGTCGCCGGACATGATCTCGCGCGAGGTCGCCGCCATGCCGTCGACCCGGCGCAGCACCGCGCGGCTGACGAAGAACCAGCTGACCAGCCCCATGAGGAGAAAGACGACGACGCTGAGGCGCATGGCGTCGGTGATCATGTCGCCGAAGGCCTCGCGCTCGCCGATGTCGCGTCCGACCAGCAGGTGGACCCCGCCCGGCAGGGTCATGATCCGGACGATCGCGTCGTGCGGCTCGGACATGTTGCCGTCGAGACGGCTGTAGGTGACGGGATAGAAGCCGGTTTCGGTCCGCTCCATCGCGCCGAGCGGCATGTCGGCGACGTTGCCCACCACCACGCGGCCGGCAAAATCCTTGACGAGATAGAGGCTGGCGCTCGGCTGGCGCGAGCGGGCCAGCACGGTCTCGACGACGCGGCGCAGGCCGCCGGACATGTATTCTTCCGACAGCGCCGCGATCTCGGTGGTGATCGAGGCTTCAAGCGTGCGCGAGAGCAGCGCCGTGGTGCTGAAATAGGTGTAGGCGAGCAGAAAGCCGGTGAGCGCGGAAAAGACCACGAAATACAGCAGCGACAGCTTGACGGCCGTCGTGCGGAGGAACTTACCGAAGGCCGTCACGGATCATGTATCCCGCACCACGGATCGTATGCAGCAGGGGCCGCTCGAAGCCCTTGTCGATCTTGGAGCGCAGCCGCGAGATGTGGACGTCGATGACGTTGGTCTGGGGATCGAAATGATAGTCCCAGACCTTCTCCAGCAGCATGGTCCGCGTCACCACCTGCCCGGCGTTGCGCATCAGATATTCCAGAAGCCGGAACTCGCGCGGCTGGAGCACGATCTCGCCGCCGGCACGGCTGACGGTGTGGGACAGGCGGTCGAGCACCAGATCGGCAACGCGGTACTGGGTTTCCGCGTCGGCCGGGCGCACCCGCCGGGCGAGACCCTCGATGCGGGCGAGAAGCTCGGAGAAGGCATAGGCTTGACGAGATAGTCGTCGCCGCCCGCACGCAGGCCCGCGACGCGGTCGTCGACCTGGCCGAGCGCCGAGAGGATCAGCACCGGCGTCGCGACGCCTGCGCTCCTCAGCCCCTCGATCACCGACAGGCCGTCGCGCTTCGGCAGCATGCGGTCGACCACAAGCCCGTCGTAGTCGCCGGTGGAGGCAAGATCGAAGCCGCTCTCGCCGTCGGCGGCATGGTCGACCGTGTGCCCGGCCTCCTTCAGCGCCTTGCGCAGATAGGCGGCCGCCTCCAGATCGTCCTCGATCACCAGAACCCGCATTCGCCCCGCCGATCCTCTTTCCGAACCCGCCCGCCGATCCGGACATTGCGCGGTCGGTACTGCCCTTGATAGCCCCCGTCGGCGCGCGCTGCAAACCTGACGGACACCAGAGACGAAAACAGCGGGCCACCGGTATGGCCCGCTGTTTCGTGAACTTCCGTTCCGGCCACCGGAGGGACGGCGCCGGATCCATTCCTGTCCCCCGGTGACGCGTCAGGGAACGCGTCGCCGGAGGCTACGAACCACGTCATGTCCGAGGGAGGGGCGGCCACATCGCGATCTCGAACGCCTGAGGTTTCACGCCATCAGGCATGAGACGAGAATGCAACAGGCCGGCTTACAATCGGCTTTCCGGCAGATTAATCTTTGGAAAGCTTCGCCGGCTTGGCCGGGCACGGGCCGCGGCCCCTCAGCGGTTCTCGCCGTCGAGGATCCGCGCAAGCCGCGCTTCCTCGTCGCGCGACAGGCCGGTTTCGGATGCCGGCGCAGCGCGGCGACGTCGCCAGGCGACAAGGATCGCGCCGATGCCGCCGATCAGGACGATCGGCGCAGCCGCCCACAGGACCAGGTTGGAGGCGCTGAAGCGCGGCTTCAGCAGCACGAACTCGCCATAGCGCTCGACCAGAAAATCCAGCACGTCGGCGTCGCTGTCGCCGGCGGCGATCCGCTCGCGCACGAGGATGCGCAGGTCGCGGGCAAGGTCGGCGTCGGAATCGTCGATCGACTGGTTCTGGCAGACCATGCAGCGGATTTCCGACGACAGCGCACGGGCGCGCGCCTCCTGGGCCGGATCCTGCATCACCTCGTCCGGCTGGACGGCAAAGGCCGGCCCGGCGGCGAAAGGCATGGCCATGGCCATGGCCAGCACAACGACGACGGCAGCGAGCGTGCGGCGGAGGCGCACAACGGCGTGCATCGGCGTCACTCCGCGGGCACGGCGCGGGCGGACGGCCGCGCGGTGCGCGGCGCGCCGACGCGCAGGCGGCGGTCGGAGAGCGACAGGCCGCCGCCGACCATCATCACGACGCAGCCGAGCCAGATCAGCGTCACCAGCGGCTTCTCCCAGATGCGAACGGTCACGCCGCGACCGTCCTCGGCGATGTCGCCGAGGGTGACGTAGAGCTGCGAGACGCCGTGGGTATAGATCTCCGCTTCCGTGGTCGGCATCTGCCGGACCTCGTAGAAGCGCTTGGCCGGGCTGAGCGTCGCGACCAGCACGCCGCCCTCGCGCACGCTCATGTGGGTCAGCACCTCGCGATAGGTCGCCGTGCGGGTGTTCTCGAAGCCGTCGAAGGTGACCTCGAACGGGCCGACCGCGACGGTGTCGCCCGCCCTCATGTCGACGATCTTCTCGGTCTCGAAGGTGGTGACGGCGACGATGCCGAGCAGGGTCACGCCGAGACCGGCGTGGGCGAGCGCGGTGCCGAACACCGACCGCGGCAGGCCGACGAGGCGGCGCAGGCCGTTGGCCAGGCCGGCCTTGCGGAAATTCGCGCGCTGCAGCGGCTCGGAAAGGCTGCCGACCAGCAGCCAGGCCGCAAGGCCGATGCCGAAGGCCGCGAGCACGGCGCCGCCGGAGGTGGCCCAGACCACGGCGAGGATCACGACGATCGCGATGCCGAAGGCGAGATAGAGGCGCTGGGCGGCCGCATAGAGATCGCCGCGCTTCCAGGCGAGGAAGGGCCCGAAGGGCACGGCCATCAGCAGCGGCAGCATCAGCGGGCCGAAGGTGAGGTTGAAGAAGGGCTCGCCGACCGAGACCTTGCGGCCGGTCAGGCCTTCCAGCACCGTCGGATAGAGCGTGCCGACCAGCACGGTGGCGCAGGCGGCGGTGAGGAACAGGTTGTTCAGCACCAGCGCGCCCTCGCGGCTGATCGGCGAGAAGATGCCGCCGGGCCGAAGCTGCGACGAGCGGAGCGCGAACAGGGCGAGGCTGCCGCCGATGAAGGCGACGAGGATGCAGAGGATGAACACGCCGCGGGTCGGGTCGGAGGCGAAGGTGTGGACCGAGGTCAGCACGCCCGAGCGGACGAGGAAGGTACCGAGCAGCGACAGCGAGAAGGCGAGGATCGACAGCAGCACCGTCCAGATCTTCAGCGCATCGCGCTTTTCCATCACCACGGCGGAATGCAGCAGCGCCGTGCCGACCAGCCACGGCATGAAGGAGGCGTTCTCCACCGGGTCCCAGAACCACCAGCCGCCCCAGCCGAGCTCGTAATAGGCCCAGTAGGAGCCCATGGCGATGCCGGCGGTAAGGAAGGACCAGGCGGCCAGCGTCCACGGCCGCACCCAGCGCGCCCAGGCGGCATCGATCCGGCCCTCGATCAGGGCCGCGACGGCGAAGGCAAACGAGATCGAGAAGCCGACATAGCCGAGGTAGAGCAGCGGCGGATGGATCGCGAGGCCGATGTCCTGGAGGATCGGGTTGAGGTCGCGCCCTTCCATGGGGGCGGGCACGAGGCGAATGAACGGGTTGGACGTCGCAAGGATGAAGGCGACGAAGGAGGCGGTGATCCAGCCCTGCACCGCCAGCACGTTGGCCTTCAGCGTCTGGGGCAGATTGCCGCCGAACACCGCCACCGCCGCGCCGAAGATCGCGAGGATGAGGATCCACAGCAGCATGGAGCCCTCGTGGTTGCTCCACACGCCGGTGACCTTGTAGAGCATCGGCTTGCCGGAATGGGAGTTCTCGTAGACGTTCAGGATCGAGAAGTCCGAGACCACATAGGCATAGACGATCACGGCGAAGGCGAGCGCGATCAGCACGAGCTGGGCCACCGCCGCCGGGCCGCCCACGGCCATCAGCGCCGGATCGCGGCGTCGCGCGCCGATCAGCGGCACCACCGACTGCACCAGTGCCAGGGCAAGGGCAAGAACGAGGGCGAAATGCCCGACTTCAGCGATCATCCGTCTCTCCTCGCCGAAAGGGTCCGATGCCGGACGCGCCTTCGGCCGTTCCTCGAAATCCCGTGCCGGCCCTCGGGCTCAGTTGGCGGCCTTGCCGCCCTCGCCTTCCCACACGCCCTGCGCCTTGAGGCTGTCGACGACCTCCTTCGGCATATAGCGCTCGTCATGCTTGGCAAGGACGTTGTCGGCGCGAAAGATCCCGGCGCCGTCGAGCCGGCCTTCGACGACCACGCCCTGCCCCTCGCGGAACAGGTCCGGCAGCAGGCCGACATAGGTCACCGGCACGGCATTGACGGTGTCGGTCACGGCGAAGCTTACCGTCGCCGCCTCGCTGCGGACCACCGAACCTTCCTCGACCAGCCCGCCGATGCGCAGGCGCTCGGCAAAGCCGGCCTTCGCCTCGACGATTTCCGTCGGGGTCTTGAACAGGGCGATCTCGCCGCTGAGGGCATAGAGCACGAGGCCGAGCGCGGCGCCGAGCACCACGCCGGCCGATCCGATCAACGTCAGACGTCTCTGCTTGCGCGTCATCTCTCAATCCATCGTCACGGTGGCGCAGGTCTGCGCGGTCATGATCCGGTCGCCTCGCCGAGCGCCGCCTCGATCTCGGCGAGTGCCGCGGTCTCCCCGGCAAAGGCGCTGCGCGCCGATCCGGCCGCGTCCCGGGCCTTGTCGGCCGCGCCCATCACGCCGTAGGCGCGGATCAGGCGCAGCCAGCCGGGCAGATCCTTCGGGTCCTGCGCCAGCCGGTCCGCGAGACGGGCGACCATGCCCTCGATCATGGCCTGGCGCTCGGCCGGGTTCATGGCCGCGGCATTGGCCATCTGGTCGGGGCTCGGTCCCGGCGCGGCGCCGAGGAGCGGGCCCTGTGCCGGGCCCGATCCGGCCCCGGAACCAACATCGGGCGCCATGCCCAGCCGCGGGCCGGGCGCCAGGGCCTGCGGCGCCGCTTCGCCGGAGACCACCCGCCGCGCTTCGGTGACGGTGGCAATCCACGGCGCATCCTTCGCCGAACGTGCGAGAATGTCGTCGTAGACGGCAATGGCGTCGTCGGACCGCCCCTCGCGGACGAGGCCACTGGCGTAGAGGAAGCGCGCGCGCATGTCGTCGAGGTCGGCGGCCATCGCCTTTTCCAGCGCGGCCATCGCCGGGCGCGAGACGATGCCGCCGGAGGCGGCCATCAGGGCGGCGGCATAGTCGGTCAGACGGGCCGGCGTCTCGCCGGAGATCTCGATCACCCGGGCGTAGGCATCGGCCGCATCGTCGGCGCGGCCAAGGCGCAGGTAGATCGGGGCCAGCACCTTCCACCCCTCGGCGTCGGCGGGGTTGGAGGCAAGGTGGCGCTCGACGCAGACGACGAGATTGTCGACGCCCGCCTCCGGGCCGCACTCACGCGATGCAAGCGGCTGGTCGGGAATGTCGGGCGAGCCCAGGGCGACATAGCCGGCAAGGGCGGTGAGCGGGACGAACAGGATGATGCCGACCCGCGCGGCGGTTGCCAGCCGGCCCTTGCCGGACACCCGTGCCGCGTCGCCGTCGGCAGCCTCGTCGGCGCGGATCAGCCGGCGGCCGATCTCGGCGCGGGCCGCGACGGCCTCCCCTTCGGCCAGCACGCCGCGCGCGACATCGCGCTCGATCTCGGCGAGCTGGTCGCGATAGACGGCGACGTCATGGCCGTCGGTGGCGGGAGACCTTGCCGCGCGCGCCATCGGCACCAGCACGGCAAGCGTCGCCGCGACCGTCATCAGCGCGAACACAATCCAGATCGTCATGCCAAGACAGGCTTTCCTCATTGCCCGCGGGCGCTGTGCCCCGGGCCTCCTCCTTGCGACCGCGCATCCGCCGGCTGCACGCCCGCCGCGGTCGGACGGCGGGCCGGTCGCTCTGCCGTTGAAATAGAGGATGGAGGGCGCTTTCTCAATGATCCAGCGCAACTGCGCGCGCGATTCACGCAGCGTCAGCCGCCCGGATGCGGCGATCGGCCGCGAAGCCGGCCTGCGAGTTCCGAGGCTTCCGCAGCGTCAGCCGGCGACGGAAAACGGTCCGGAGCGGCCGATCGCCCGGTCGCGGGCCTTGCGCATCACCGAAGCATACTCGGCGCCGAAGGCGATCTCGGCAAGCTTCAGCATCACGTCGGCCGCGGCGATGGCCTCGGCCTGGGCGTCGCCGCCGGTCTTGCGGATCTGGTCGATGCAGCGGTTGCCGAGCACCTCCACGGCCTGCTCGGCACTCTGCATCACCCGGCCGATCGCCTCGTTGATGGCGAGGCTGTCGCGGCACTTGCGCGCCTGGGCGAGCACCGTCATCGCGCGGATGGCATCCTGGGCGTCGTTCTCGCGGGCGGCACGGCTCGCCCCGCCCTCGATGCGCAGGGCGCGGCGGATGGTGGCGACGATGCCGTCGATCTCGGGCTGCACCATCTCCGACATGCGGCGGCGCAGGTCGCCGAGCCGCTTGCGCCACTCCCGGTCGCCGTCGAAGTCGATGGCGATCGACAGGCCGCGCACCAGTTCGTGGAACAGGCCCAGTTCGCGTTCCATGTCGGCGATGTCGTCGTGGCGCTTGCGCGCGCGGTCGAACCGGATGACGACCCGCTCGACCTCGGTGAAATAGAGGTCGAGGAAGACGGCGGCGTTGGACTTGCGGATCTCCGCCGCAGTGTCGCCGCCGCCGAGCGCCACGGCGATGCGGGCCAGCGACACGCCCGACGAGGCCCGGCGCAGCAGGATGGCGCCGGCGAAGGCCGCCTCGGCCGGCGCGCGCTGCAGGAAGCGGTGGATCACGTTCATGGCGCTCGTCTCCGAGGCCTCGCCGATCACCACCTGCGCCGGAAGCTCCTTGAGAAGCAGGGCGATCTGCGTGCGCAGGTCGTGGATGCGATGAAGGTCGCCGAGGTCGAGGAGCGCCCGCTCGCCCCCCAGCAGGCCGGTCAACCGCATGTGGCCTTTGGCGGTCGCCGACATCTTCTCGCAGGCTTCGCGTATCTCGGCCAGCGCCGCCTCGCGCAGGGCCTGGATCTCGCGCTTCTGCTCGGCCTCGGGCAGGAGCAGCTTCGGCTCCGGTCCCTGCAGCCACGGCGGGAACAGGTCCGGGGCGACGTCGCGCGTCAGGAATTCCCAGATCCCGTCGATGGAGCTCGCGGTGATCCGGCCGGTCTGGCGGCTGGCGGTCTCTTCCTCGATGATGAAGGGTTCGAAGGGCTCGAAGAACAGGCGGCGCAGGTCGGCCGGGTCGGCCCGCCGGGGCACGGCGGCACGCTCTTCCCGCGCAGGCGCCTTCGACCGGACCACTTCCCGTGCGGCCTCGAGGATCAGCCTGGTCTGGTCGTCGAGACGCGCGGGATCGCCGGCGCTTTCCAGGGTGCGCAGCAGCATCTGCTGCGCGGCCGGCGAGAGCCCGGAAAGATAGCCGATCAACTTGTCGCGCATCACACGCCCCTCAGGCATGTCCATGCGATCCCTTCCAGAGATTCGGTGCCCACGGTGCAGCGAGTATTCCGAAATCTGGTTGACGATTGGTGTTCAGCACCACGTTTTCCCGGGCATCGGCAACCTTCTTGCCGTCGCAGGGTCACATGGCCGGCAGGGGAATGAACTCCTCCTCGTCGCCGGGCACGATGTCGAACCGGCCGCGGCGCCATTCGTCCTTGGCCTGCTCGATGCGCTCCTTCGACGAGGAGACGAAGTTCCACCAGATGTAGCGCTGCGAGCCGAGCGCCGCCCCGCCGAACAGCATCAGATGCGCGCCCTGCGGCCCGGCTGCTGCCGTCACCGTGTCGCCCGGGCGCAGCACCAGCAGCCGGTCGGGCGGGAAGACGTCGCCGCCGATCGTGATCTCGCCGGCCAGTGTGTAGATCGCCCGCTCCTCGTGGGCGGGACGCAGCGGAATCCGCGCCCCGGGCCTGAGGTGCACGTCGGCGTAGAGCGTGTCGGTGAAGGTGGTGACCGGCGACCGCGCGCCCTCGAGGGTGCCCAGCACGAGGCGGACGTGATCCCCTCCCCCTCGAGCACCGGCAACTCGGCCGCCGGCGTGTTGGCGAAGGCCGGATCGATCTCCTCGCGGCCGTCCGGCAGGGCAAGCCAGGTCTGCAGGCCGGAGATCGGCAGGTCGCCGCCGCGCAGTTCCTCCGGCGTGCGTTCGGAATGGACGATGCCGCGGCCGGCGGTCATCAGGTTGACGTCGCCCGGATCGATCACCATCGCGGTGCCGAGACTGTCGCGATGACGGATGTTGCCGTCGAACAGATAGGTGACGGTCGACAGGCCGATGTGCGGATGCGGGCGGACGTCCAGCGCCGCCGTGTTCTTCAGCACCGCCGGCCCCATCCGGTCGAAGAAGATGAACGGGCCGACGAGGCGGCGGCGCACGGTCGGCAGCGCCCGGCGCACCTCGAGCCCGCCGATGTCGCTGGTGCGGGGGATGACCAGCGTCTCGATCGCGTCGACCGAGGCGGCATCGCCGGCAACCGGATCCTCGCAGGGGAAAAAGCTCATCGTCCCGTCTCCTCCTCGCGGGCGGCGCCCCGGCCGCACTGATGCCTGTGCCTTTGCCGAACCTACACGATGCAGGATGACGGCACAGAGGCAAAGGGCGTCGGAGGAGCCTGGCCCGCAGACGACAACGCCCGCCGGGATGAACCGGCGGGCGCTGCAGGAAGAGGGTGCCGGGCCGGCGCTGGCCGGGCCGGCGGAGGCTGGTCCTGTCCGGTCAGACGACCATGAAGTCGCTGGCCTGCAGGTTGAGCCCGGTGCCGAGCTGCGCGAACTGCACCGCCGCCCCGACATTGGACCCGTCGGCGTCGTAGAACAGACCGCCGGTCGTCGCATCGTAGAGGATCCGGTCGCCCGCGTCGGTGGCAAGGCCGCCGAGCGCGAAGGCCGCAGCGTCGAGCACGCCGGTGCCGAGCGCCGAGAACACCGACGACGACAGTTCGATGATGTCCAGATCGTCGAAGTCGGTGATCGTGTCGAGCCCTGCCGTGGCGAAGCCGTTGGCGAAGACGAAGACGTCGGCGCCGTCCGAACCGGTCAGCCTGTCGTTGTCGGCACCGCCCTCGAGCCGGTCGTCGCCGATGCCGCCGACGAGCAGGTCATTGTTGAGGCCACCCAGCAGCACGTCGTCACCGTCGTTGCCGTAGAGCCTGTCGTTGCCGCGCGCGCCGCTCAGTTCGTCGTCATCGTTGCCGCCGTACAGCTTGTCGGCCCCGACGCCGCCGTCGAGCTGGTCGGCACCATTGCCGCCGTTGAGCGTGTCGCTGCCGGTGCCGCCGGCCAGATAGTCGTCGCCGTCGAGACCGGAGAGCGTGTTGTTGCCCGAGTTGCCGAGGATATCGTTGGCGGACGCATTGCCGGTGCCATCGATTGCCGCCGAACCGACGAGTTCGAGCAGTTCGATGTTGGCGCCGAGGGTGTGCGACACGCTGGCGAACACCGTGTCGATGCCTTCGTCGCATTCTCCGTCCCGGTGTCGCCGAGGTCGTCGACCAGGTAGGTGTCGTTCCCGTCACCGCCGGCCATCGCATCCGCGCCGGTCCCGCCGTCGAGGAGGTCTGCGCCCGCCCCGCCGTTCAGGGTGTCCGCGCCGTCCATGCCGAGCAGCACGTCGTCGCCGTCCATGCCGGACAGGACGTTGGCTGCCGCGTTGCCCTCGATCTCGTTGTCGGACGCGTTGCCGGTGCCGTCGATCGCCATCACGCCGCCGAGGTGCAGGGTCTCGATGTTGGCGGAAAGGGTATGGGAGACCGTGGCGATCACCCGGTCGGTGCCCTCGTCCGCATTCTCGGTCGCCGTGTCGCCGATGTCGTCCACATGGTAGGTGTCCGAACCGGTGCCACCCTCCATCGCATCCGCGCCGAGCCCGCCATCGAGGGTGTCGTCGCCGCCAAGACCGATGAGGGTGTTGTCGAGCGCATTGCCCGTGAGGAGGTTGTGGGCGCCGTTGCCCGTGCCGCTGACAGCGGCCCCGGCCAGCGTGAGGTTCTCGACCCGGCCGGCGAGCGAATGGGAGACCGTGGCGATGACCAGGTCGGTGCCCTCGCCCTCGAACTCGATGACCACATCGGCCGCGCTGTTGACGTGGTAGATGTCGTCGCCGGCGCCGCCGGCCATCTCGTCGGCGCCCTTGCCGCCGTCGAGCACGTCGTCGTCCATGCCGCCGTCCAGCAGGTCGTTGCCGTCGCCGCCGATGAGGACGTCGTTGCCACGCGAGCCGACAAGCAAGTCGTTGCCATCGCCGCCGGACAGACGGTCGTTGCCCACGCCGCCGAG